>JAEZIA010000041.1 GCA_023416315.1 Actinomycetes bacterium | reverse complement strand
GCTGTGTGTCGAGGGCGAGGATGCATCGGCCGACGCGGTCGGCGCGCTCAGCCAGACCGCCGCGCCAACCCCCAGTGCTACCGCCAACCCGCCGCCATACCCGACGACATGCCCTGTGCTCATAGGTGAGAGCATGCGCCGTCGACCGCACCCGCGATGCAGTAGTGGCGTACTGCATTTCCGGCCAGCCCCTAGCATCGGGTGTCGTGGAGCGCTGGGTCCTGCATTTCGACATGGATGCGTTCTTCGCATCCGTCGAGCAGCTGACCCGGCCCACCCTGCGGGGTCGGCCGGTATTGGTCGGCGGGCTCGGTGGCCGCGGCGTGGTGGCCGGCGCCAGCTACGAGGCCCGGGTTTTCGGCGCCCGCTCGGCGATGCCGATGCACCAGGCCCGCCGCATGGTCGGCGTCAGCGCGGTCGTCCTCCCGCCCCGCGGGGTCGTCTACGGCGTGGCGAGCCGCCGCGTCCTGGACACCGTCCGCGCCATGGTGCCGGTCCTCGAGCAGTTGTCCTTCGACGAGGCGTTCGGCGAGCCGGCCGAATTGGTGGGCGCCAGCGCCGAGGAGGTCGAGGAGTTCGCCGTGCTGTTGCGCCGCCGGGTCCGCGAGGAGACCGGCCTGATCGCGTCCGTCGGCGCCGGTTCGGGCAAGCAGATCGCCAAGATCGCCTCGGATCTGGCCAAACCCGACGGGCTGCGGGTGGTCCGCCGCGACGAGGAACGCATTCTGCTCGACGGCCTTCCGGTGCGGCGGCTGTGGGGGATCGGCCCGGTGGCCGAGGAGAAGCTGCACCGGCTCGGTATCGAAACCATCGGGCAGCTGGCCGCGCTGTCCGAGGCGGAGGCGGCGAGCATCCTCGGCGCCACCGTCGGACCCGCGCTGCACCGGCTGGCCCGCGGTATCGACGACCGCCCGGTGGCCGAACGCGCGGAGGCCAAACAGATCAGCGCCGAGTCGACGTTTCCCGCCGACCTCACCACGATCGAGGAGCTGCGCGACGCCATCGGCCCGATCGCCGAGCACGCGCACCGCCGCCTGGAGCGCGACGGCCGCGGCGCCCGCACGATCACCGTCAAGCTCAAGCGGTCCGACATGAGCACGCTGACCCGCTCGGCGACGCTGCCGTACGCCACCGGGGATGCGGGCACGCTGGCCGCCACCGCGCGCCGGCTGCTTCTCGACCCGCGCGAGGTGGGCCCCATTCGCCTTCTCGGCGTTGGGTTTTCGGGCCTCTCCGAGGTCCGGCAGGAATCTCTGTTCCCGGATCTCGATCAGCAGGAGGTTGAGGTCGCCGACGCGTCCGACGTACGGCCTGCGCCCGACGTCGGCGGCTGGCGGGTCGGCGACGATGTCAGCCACCCCGAGTTCGGCCACGGCTGGGTGCAGGGCGCCGGTCACGGGGTGGTCAGTGTGCGATTCGAGACCCGCGGCACCGGGCCCGGGATCATGCGCACCTTCGCCGCCGACCACCCGGAGCTGGTCACAGCCAACCCCGTCGACAGCCTGGACTGGCCGGATTACGTCGCCGACCTCGACGAGCACTCAGCCCAGCCGGGCGATGACGTCGGCAACGGGTAGCCCGAGGCTCACCGCCGCCATCAGCAGCACCCGCGCCTGACTGCTGCGCAGCCGCGGCACCAGTACCGCGCCTGCGGCCACCAGATCGTGCCCCGGCCCGTACGCCGCTTCGGTGCGACCGCCGGGCACCCGGGTGGTCACCGCGACCGCGACCCCACGGGCGCACGCCCGCCGCACGGCGTCGACCACAGGGGTGCCGACGTTGCCTGCCCCCATCGCCTCGATCACCAGACCGGCGGCGCCGGCGGAGACGAAGGCGTCGATCGCCGTCGCGTCGGCACCGGGATACGCCGCCACGATGTCCACCCGCGCGATATCGGTCACCGCACCCAGATAGGCCCGCTGTGGCTCGCCGGCGGGCAGGAACACCCCGTCGACGACGGAGCCCAGCCGCGGACGCCCACCGAACAACCCCGGGCCGCCGGTCTTGGTGGTGCCCAGTGCCGGCAGCACCGCCCCGGCAAAGCAGATCACCGCGCCCAAGCCCCGCGCCGCCGGGCTGCCCGCGACCGCGAGCGCGTCACGCAGATTGGCGGGCCCGTCGGCGTCCGGGGCGTCGGCCGAGCGGGCTGCGCCGGTGACCACGACCGGCGCGTCGCCGTCGTAGGTCAGCGCCAGCCACAGGGCGGTTTCTTCCATCGAATCGGTGCCGTGCGTCACGACCACGCCGTCGGCGTCGGCGGCGGCGTCGGTCACCGCAGCACCGATCCGCAGCCACTCCACCGGCGTCAGTTGCGAGCTGTCCAGGGTGAACAGGTCGATCACCTGCGCGTCGAGGCCCGCGACGAGTTCGGCGCCGCCATGGACCGGCCGCAACACCCCCTCACCGTCGGCGCTGGTGGCGATCGTTCCGCCGGTGCTAACGACGACGAGGCGGGGCATGTCCATCAGACTAAGGAATGATGGTGGTGTGACCGACGAACCCAGGCCCACGACCCCCACGCCCCGGCGGCTGCGGTTGCTCCTGTCGGTGGCCGGCGTGGTGCTGGCCCTCGACGTCGTCACCAAGGTGCTGGCGGTGCGGTGGCTGACCCCCGGGCAGCCGGTGTCGATCATCGGCGACACCGTGACCTGGACGCTGGTGCGCAACTCCGGGGCAGCGTTCTCCATGGCCACCGGCTACACCTGGGTGTTGACGCTGGTCGCCACCGGTGTGGTGGTGGGCATCTTCTGGATGGGCCGACGGCTGGTGTCGCCGTGGTGGGCCCTCGGACTCGGGATGATCCTGGGCGGGGCGCTCGGCAACCTGGTCGACCGGTTCTTCCGCTCACCGGGCCCGCTGCGCGGCCACGTCGTGGACTTCCTGTCCATCGGCTGGTGGCCGGTGTTCAACGTGGCCGACCCCGCCGTGGTCGGCGGCGCGATCCTGCTGGTGGCGCTGTCGCTGTTCGGCTACGACTTCGACACGGTCGGCCGCCGCACGACCGAGCCCGCCACGAGCGACGACAAGGCCGAGACGGCCTGATGGCCGAACGATCCATGCCGGTCCCGGAGGGTCTGGCCGGTATGCGTGTCGACGCCGGCCTGGCCCGGTTGCTCGGGCTGTCCCGGACGGCCGCCGCCGCGATCGCCGAGGACGGCGGCGTCGAACTCGACGGCGCCCGGGCAGGCAAATCCGACCGCCTCGAAGCCGGCGCCTGGCTGCACGTGCAGATCCCCGAGGAGGCGCCACCGCCGGAGAACACCCCCGTCGAGATCGAGGGGATGCACATCCTCTACTCCGACGCCGACATCGTCGCCGTCGACAAGCCGCCGGGTGTGGCCGCCCACGCAACGGTCGGCTGGCATGGTCCGACCGTGCTCGGGGGGCTGGCGGCGGCCGGCTTCCGGATCAGCACCTCCGGGATTCACGAACGCCAGGGCATCGTGCACCGCCTCGATGTCGGCACGTCCGGGGTGATGGTGGTGGCGTTGTCCGAACGGGCCTACACCCTGCTCAAGCGGGCGTTCAAGCAGCGCACGGTCGACAAGCGGTATCACGCTGTGGTGCAAGGCCATCCGGACCCCTCCAGCGGCACCATCGACGCGCCGATCGGTCGGCACCGCGGCCACGACTGGAAGTTCGCCGTCACCGAGACCGGCCGACACAGCATCACCCACTACGACACCGTCGAAATGTTCCGCCACGCAAGCCTTCTCGACATCCACTTGGAAACCGGTCGGACCCACCAGATTCGGGTGCACTTCGCCGCACTGCACCATCCGTGCGCGGGTGACCTGACCTACGGCGCCGACCCGGTGCTGGCCAAGCGGCTCGGCCTGGAACGGCAGTGGCTGCACGCGCGGTCGCTGGCGTTCGCGCATCCGGCCGATGGCAGGCACTTCGAGGTCACCAGCCCGTACCCGGCCGACCTCCAGCACGCCGTGGACATGCTGCGCGCCGAATCGTGACGGCCACCAGAACCGAGACCAAATCCACCGGGCTGCTGTACGGCATCGGCGCCTACGGTTCGTGGGGGCTGTTTCCGGCATTCTTCCCGTTGCTGAAACCTGCTGGCGCAGTTGAGGTTCTGGCCCACCGGATCGTCTGGACGCTGGTGCTGATGGCCGGCGTTCTGGTGGCCATGCGCAAGCTGTCGGAGCTGCGGGCGATCACCGCGCGCACCTGGCTGCTACTGGTGTGCGCCTCGGTGCTGATCGCGGGCAACTGGGTGATCTACGTCTACGCGGTCAACAACGGCCACGTGGTGGACGCGGCCCTTGGCTATTTCATCAACCCGTTGGTCAGCGTGCTGCTCGGCGTGCTGATCTTCCGGGAGCGGCTCAACCGCCCTCAACTGGTGGCGCTGCTGATCGCGTTCGTGGCGGTGGCGCTGCTGGCGGTCGAGGTGGGTGGCCCGCCGCTGGTGGCACTCGGGCTGGCCTTCACGTTCGGCCTGTACGGGGCGGTCAAGAAGGTGGTGCCCACCGACCCGCGGGTCAGCGTCGGTCTGGAGGCCGCGATCGCCGCGCCGTTCGCGATCGTCTACATCGCCGTGCTGCAGCTGTCCGGCGCCGGTCAGTTCACCACCAATGGGGCGGGCCACGTCGCGTTGATGATTCTGTCCGGACCGATCACCGCGATTCCGCTGCTGTTCTTCGCCGCCGCCGCGCAGCGGCTGCCGTTGGTGACCCTCGGGCTGCTGATGTACCTCACCCCGGCCATGCAGATGACCTGGGGTGTGGTGGTCGCGCACGAGCCGATGCCGCCGGCTCGCTGGGTCGGCTTCGCGCTGATCTGGCTGGCTCTGCTGGTATTCAGCGGTGACGCGCTGCGCCGTGCCCGTCAGGCGGCCGCGACGCCGAGCTGACGGCGCAGCGCGCTGTACTCGGAGTCGAGCTGGGCGCGCAGCTGGTCCACCGCGGCGCGTTTGCGTATCCGGATCGCGTGGGATTCGGCCAGCGACTCGCTCACCCGGTCGATGACGGCGGACGCCGCCACCTCGTCGGTGCGGATCAGCGAGCGCTCGTCCCCGATGGACATCGCGAAATCGCGGCACTTCGGCTGGTACTCGAGGGACACCACCGGGGTGTCGGACAGCGCCGCCAAGATCCCGGCGTGCAACCGGCAGACAATGGCCGCCGAGCAGCGGGCGAATTCCCGCGACGCGACTTCGGCGTCGGCAGGCAGCAGGATCTCGGCGGGTATGCCGTTGAGTGCCACGTCCAGCCACTTGCGGTCGCCGGGGTTCATCAGGATCCCGACGAAGCGGTGACCGCGGCCGGCGAGTTCGCGCACCGCGATCGAGACCTGCTTGGCCACCCCGGCCGGGTCATGGCCCCACATATCGTCGCCGAACCCGAGGTTCACACCGATCAGGCCGTCCTCAACCGGCACGTCCGGTCGCGGCAGCGTCAGTGCCGGGTCCCCGGTCACCTGTGCCTTGATCCCGATCTCGGCGAGCAGTTCGACGCTGCGCGGGCCGCGCACGGATACGGAGTCGAAGCCGGCCAGGATCGGCTTCCACTTGGTCAGTTCGTCGTTGCCCGAACCGCTGCCTCGCCCGGTGTAGCCGGGGTCCTGAACGCCGACACCGATCGCGTATTTTCCGATGTTCTTCGTCACCGCCAGGCCAAGCCGGGTCAGCAGCCGGAAGTAGCGCACACCGACCAGCGTGCCGCCGCCCATCACCAGCGTGCTGGGTCGACGCGCCCGTTCCAGGGCTGCGGTGGGGGGGAAGGCGAACTCGTGCGGCAGACGTGGAATGTCGTGGAACACGACCCCGGGGAGCTGCGATCTGACGGCGTCATAGATCGCGTCGTCGCCGAGATTGTCCTTCTCGTGGAAGCCCAGATAGGCGACCGTCGCGGGTTTGTTCACTAAACGGACCCTAACGCATTACTGCCTGCCCGCGGCCGGCGCCACCATGCCCGGTGCCCGCCGAGATCACCGAAAAGGTCGCACCCGTGGCCGGTAGCATCGGGCACAGCCAGCGGACGATCGGCAGGCATCGTGGCGCGGGGTTGAGCGAAAGGCTGGTGTCGGGCGGCGTGGTGTTCAAGACGCAATCGAGGCCGTCGACGACGCGCTCTAGGATTCGCGGCTTTCTCACCACGTTCACGGCGCTATTGATGCTGTGGGCCGCCGTCTTGATGACGATCGCGATCACCGTCATCCCCGACGGCTACTGGTATTCCTACTTCGTCATCGACTACTCGGTCGGCTTCATCCGGCGCGGACTGGCCGGCGAGATGCTGGGCCTGTTCGGATCGGCGCACTACTTCGGCGGTCTGGCCGTGTTGCGCTGGATTCCGACCGCGTTCTTCACCCTCGGCCTGGCCGCGCTGGCCTATTCGGTGGCGGTCCGGTCGGGACGCTCGGACCGACGGTGGCTGCTGGCTCTGCTGATTCCGGTGCTGCCCTTCGGTTTCGCGTTCGGGTTGTTCTCCGCACGCACTGATTTGCTCGGCGGTGCCGCCCTGATCGGTTACGCGATCGCACTGACCAGGGCCACCACCGCACGTGCGACCGTAATCACCAGCGCCGTATACGGTTTGGCGCTGGCGGTGTTGACCTTGATCCACGAGGCCACCCCGTTCCTGTTCGGGCTCGGCACGGCCGCGGCGCTGGCGGTGCTGGCCGGCCGGCTGGACACCAAGACGTTCTGGGCCAGCGGGGCACTCGCGCTGGGGCCCGGCGTCGCGATCACGATGGCGCTGGCATTATTCGGTAAACAGGGTGTCTCGCCCCAGCTGTGCCAGTTGGTGCAGCACGGGCCGATGAATCACCCGCTGGCCGGCAAGCCCACCCTCGGCCAACTGCTGAGCGGCTTTCACTACTACGTCGACTATCACGACTGGTTCTGCCGGGCGTTCCTGCCGATGTTCGACCAGAGTTTCACCGAGGGCCTGCGTTTCGTCGCCAGCATCAACCCGGTCGCGCTGGCCGGTTCCACCGTCTACGGACTGGTCGTGGTCGCGGTGTCGATGTTGGCGATCGGGCATGTGTCGGGTGTGCCGATCCGCCGGTTCCGGGACCTGCTGCGCGGCCGATCGCTGGCGATGCTGGTCGGCGTGCTGCTGATCCTGCCGGTGTTCGCGACCGGGGTGGACTGGATCCGATGGTGGGTCATCATCGCGTTCGATCTGGGCATCGTGTTTTTGCTGTACACCCGCGATCAACCCGAAACCGACGAGCCGCCCACCCGGCGCACGCTGGTCGTGTTCGCTGTCGGTGCGATCCTGCTGGCGGTGATCCCGATCGGGATCATTCCCGGCTTCGGTGCGCCGGTTCCCATGTGACAGCGATATTTCCCGAGATCAAGGACGCCCCGCGCGAGGCCCGACTCGGGTAGCTTACGGTCGGCACGTTCGCCATAGATCGAGGAGCGCATGACCGACAACCCCGGCCGCAAAAAGCGAATCATTGGGCTCGTGGCCGCACTGGCAGTGGCGGCAGTCGTGCTGCCGGGCTTCGGTGTGCTGGTGATCCCCGGCTTCTTCAACCAGTCGCAGGACGCCGCCGACATCTCCGCGACCACCACGACCACGCCGCCGCCACTGACCATCAAGCCCGTGCAGCTGCGACCGGTCAACGGCGCGTACGTGATCCGCCCCGGTGACTGTGACCCGCCGCCACCGACCCCGCCCGACGCTCCGCTGCGCATCTGTGACTTCCAGAAGTCCGCGGTGTTCGACCTCGGGCCGGAGGCGCTGACACTTCAGCTCACCGACGTCGACTCGTTCCTCAACCCGTTGACCGCCAAACAGCTGGTGCAGATCACGATGACGCCGGAGTCGGCGCGTGCGTTCGGCGACTACACCGCAGCCCACATCGACCAGCAGCTCGCGTTCATTCGATCCGGTGTGGTCGTGTGGGCGCCCAAGATCACCGAGCGGATCGACGGTGAGGTGCTGCAGTTGTCCGGGGAGGACGTCACCGAGGAGCAGGCCCGCGAGATGGCGCGCATGCTCAAGGACGAGACCTAACCCAGGTACTCCCAGACCACACCCACCCCGGCACCGACCACCAGCGCGACCATGAGCACGGTCGCCCCCGGGACGACGTGGCGCGACAGCGGCGTCTGCCCGGCCAGCACGGTGTCGCGGACCCGGCGGTAGCGCCGCCGCATCACCATCGGGCCGGCCAGCGCCGCGACCGTGGTCACGCCGATGGCAGGCCACAGCGGGAAGCGTTCCACCACACTCCAGCGCACCGCCAGCGCGCCGACGCCGAGCACCCCGATGAGCGTGCGCTGCCAGGCCAGCGCCGTCCGCTCGGCCACCGCGGTGGCGTCCGGCAGGTCCGGGCGGGTCACCGGGCGAATTCGGCCAGGTAGATCAGCACCGCCGCGGCCACGGTGACGATCGCCAGTCCGGAGACGACGATCCGGGGCAGCGGATCGGTCGGCAGCGGGCGGTTCTCCCGCAGCGCGCGCTCGGTGCGATCCCAGCGGACATACGCCCCCACGGTGACGACCAGCGACAGTGCCAGCAGCATGACGGTGATCGCGATCCGGAATGGCCGCGGACCGAAATCGTGCACCAGGCCGGCCAGCGCCACCGCGCCCGCCAGCAGCGCCAGACCCGTCCGCAACCAGGCCAGAAACGTCCGCTCGTTGGCGAGGGTGAAGCGGTAGTCGGGGTCGGTCCCCACGCTGCGCAGCGGGGGCTTGGACGCGAACATGAAGATCACCCTAGACACGGACCACGACACGCCGAACGCTGTCGGTCCGCGGCCCTAGACTGACGGGCCTATGGGCACGAACGACTCCTTCGTACATCTGCACAACCACACCGAGTACTCGATGCTCGACGGTGCCGCGAAGATCACGCCCATGCTCGCCGAGGCCCAGCGGCTCCAGATGCCCGCCATCGGCATGACCGACCACGGAAACATGTTCGGGGCCAGCGAGTTCTACAACGCGGCCACCAAGGTCGGCATCAAACCGATCATCGGCGTGGAGGCCTACATCGCGCCCGGTTCGCGGTTCGATACCCGCCGCATCCTGTGGGGTGATCCGGGCCAGAAGAGCGACGACGTGTCGGGTAGCGGCTCCTACACCCACATGACGATGGTCGCCGAGAACGCCACCGGCCTGCGCAACCTGTTCAAACTCTCCACGCTGGCCTCGTTCGAAGGCCAGCTGGGCAAGTGGTCCCGGATGGATGCCGAGATCATCGCCGAGCATGCCGAGGGCATCATCGCCACCACGGGATGCCCGTCGGGCGAGGTCCAGACCCGGCTGCGGCTCGGCCACGAGAAGGAGGCGCTGGAGGCGGCCGCCAAGTGGCGGGAGATCTTCGGCGCCGACAACTACTTCCTGGAACTCATGGACCACGGGCTCTCGATCGAGCGCCGGGTCCGCGAGGGCCTGCTCGACGTCGGCCGCAAGCTCGGCATCCGGGCGCTGGCGACCAACGACTGCCACTACGTGACCCGCGATGCCGCGCACAACCACGAGGCGCTGCTGTGCATTCAGACCGGCAAAACCCTGTCGGACCCCAATCGCTTCAAGTTCGACGGTGACGGTTACTTCCTGAAGTCCGCCGCCGAGATGCGGGCGCTGTGGGACGCCGAGGTTCCCGAGGCGTGTGATTCGACGCTGCTGATCGGTGAGCGGGTGCAGTCCTACGCCGACGTGTGGACGCCGACCGACCGGATGCCGATCTTCCCGGTTCCCGACGGCCACGACCAGGGCAGCTGGCTGCGCCACGAGGTCGCCGCCGGCCTGCGGCGGCGCTTCCCGGACGGCGTGCCGCCCGAATACACCGACCGCGCCAGCTACGAGATCGACGTCATCTGCGGCAAGGGCTTCCCGTCCTACTTCCTGATCGTCGCCGACCTGATCAACTACGCGAAGTCCATCGACATCCGGGTGGGCCCGGGCCGCGGATCGGCCGCCGGGTCGCTGGTGGCGTACGCGCTCGGCATCACCAACATCGACCCGATCCCGCACGGTCTGCTGTTCGAACGATTCCTCAACCCGGAACGTCCGTCGGCCCCCGATATCGATATCGACTTCGACGACCGTCGCCGCGGTGAGATGGTGCGCTACGCCGCCGAGAAGTGGGGCAGTGACCGGGTGGCCCAGGTCATCACTTTCGGCACCATCAAAACCAAAGCCGCGCTGAAGGATTCGGCCCGCGTCCACTACGGCCAGCCGGGCTTCGCGATCGCCGACCGGATCACCAAGGCGCTGCCGCCGCCGATCATGGCCAAGGACATCCCGCTCTCGGGTATCACCGACCCGAACCACGAGCGGTACAAGGAGGCCGCCGAGGTGCGCGGCCTGATCGACACCGATCCCGACGTGCGCACCATCTACGAGACCGCGCGCGGGCTGGAGGGGCTGGTCCGCAACGCCGGCGTGCACGCGTGCGCGGTGATCATGAGCTCGCAGCCGCTGATCGAGGCGATCCCACTGTGGAAGCGGCCGCAGGACGGCGCCATCATCACCGGCTGGGACTACCCGTCGTGCGAGGCCATCGGCCTGCTGAAGATGGACTTCCTCGGCCTGCGCAACCTGACGATCATCGGCGACTGCATCGAGAACATCAAAGCCAACCGCGGCATCGACGTGGACCTGGAATCGCTGCCGCTGGACGATCCCAAGGCCTACGAGCTGCTCGGCCGCGGCGACACACTGGGGGTGTTCCAGCTCGACGGGGGGCCGATGCGGGATCTGCTGCGCCGCATGCAGCCCACCGAATTCAACGACATCGTCGCCGTGCTGGCGCTGTACCGCCCCGGCCCGATGGGCATGAACGCCCACAACGACTACGCCGACCGCAAGAACAACCGGCAGGCCATCAAGCCCATCCACCCGGAGCTGGAGGAACCGCTCAAGGAGATCCTGTCCGAGACCTACGGCCTGATCGTCTACCAAGAGCAGATCATGTTCATCGCGCAGAAGGTCGCCTCCTACTCGATGGGCAAGGCCGACGCGCTGCGTAAGGCCATGGGCAAGAAGAAGCTCGAGGTCCTCGAAGCCGAGTACCAGGGCTTCAAGGAGGGGATGACCGCCAACGGGTTCTCCGAAAAAGCGGTGAAAGCGTTGTGGGACACCATCCTTCCGTTCGCCGGGTATGCGTTCAACAAATCGCACGCCGCAGGCTACGGGCTGGTGTCGTACTGGACGGCCTACCTCAAGGCCAACTTCCCGGCCGAGTACATGGCCGGCCTGCTCACCTCGGTCGGCGACGACAAGGACAAGGCGGCGGTCTACCTGGCGGACTGCCGTCGGCTGGGTATCACCGTGCTGCCGCCCGACGTCAACGAATCGGTGCAGAACTTCGCCTCGGTGGGGCCCGACATCCGGTTCGGGCTCGGCGCGATCCGCAACGTCGGCGCCAACGTCGTCAGCTCGCTGATCGCCACCCGCACCGAGAAGGGCAAGTTCACCGACTTCTCCGACTACCTGAACAAAATCGACATCGCGGCCTGCAACAAGAAGGTCACCGAATCGTTGGTCAAGGCAGGGGCTTTCGACTCGCTGAAACACCCGCGCAAGGGGCTGTTCTTAATCCACACAGACGCCGTCGACTCGGTGCTCGGCACCAAGAAGGCCGAGGCGATCGGCCAGTTCGACCTGTTCGGCGGTGGCAGCGACGGGGATGCGGACGGTGCCGATGCCGCGTTCACGATCCGGGTGCCCGACGAGGAGTGGGACGACAAGCACAAGCTGGCCCTGGAGCGGGAGATGCTGGGGCTCTACGTGTCCGGACATCCGCTCAACGGGGTGGCGCACCTGCTGGCCACCCAGGTCGACACCCAGATCCCGGCGATCCTCGACGGCGACGTCGCCAA
>JAEZIA010000335.1 GCA_023416315.1 Actinomycetes bacterium | reverse complement strand
CGCGGCCAAGGATTGGAAACACGGCGGCACCACCGACATCAACGGCCTCACCCTGGCCTGCCCACCCGATAACCAACTCGTCGAAACCGGCGGCTGGAGCACCCGCATACTCCCCGACGGCACCACCGAATGGATCCCCCCACCCGGGCTCCCCATGCTGCGTGGCGGCACCAACGACTACCACCACCGGAGAACGTTTCCTCCCGAACGACGATGACCCGTAGGGCGGGGGAATGAATCGATGTGCGCCGAGACTTGTAGCCAAGCATGACATTCACCCTGACTGACGACGCAGCGCTGCTTCAGCCGATCACCATCGGGGCGAACACCGCCCGGAATCGGCTGTTCATGGCGCCGCTGACGCGGTCACGCGCAGAGTCGGACGGCACGCCGAGCGACCTGCAGGTCGAGTATTACGCGCAGCGGGCGTCCGCGGGACTGATCATCACCGAGGCGACCGCCGTATCGCAGGTCGGCAATGGCGCCTACGTCAACACCCCGGGCATCTACACCGACCGCCATCAGGAGAAATGGGCCGAGGTCGCCGCCGCCGTGCACGCCCGGGACGGGCTGATGTTCACCCAACTCTGGCACGTCGGCCGGATGGGGCACCCGGACATCAGCGGAGTCGAGTCGGTGGCGCCGTCACCGATCGCGGCGAAGATGGCGGCGCACACCCCGGCTGGTAAGAAGCCGCTGCCGGTTCCGCGGGCGCTGGAGACCGACGAAATTGCCGGTGTGGTCGGCCAATTCCGCGCCGCCGCCCGTCGTGCCATTGACGCGGGTATGGACGGGGTCGAAATCCATTCCGCGAATGGCTATCTGCTACACCAGTTCCTGGCCGATGCGACCAACAACCGCAGCGACCGGTATGGCGGATCGCCGGAGAACCGCGCGCGGCTGGCTGCCGAGGTCGTCGAGGCGGTCGCCGACGAGATCGGAGCCGACCGGGTCGGCGTGCGCATCTCGCCGGGAAATGGGGCGGGCGACGTCAACGAGGTCGACACCGTCTCGGCTTACGAGGCACTGCTGCAACGGATCTCGCCCCTTGGGCTGGCGTACCTGCACGTGCTGATCAACCCGGACGCCGCCGAGTTCGGGATCATCCGGGCGCTGTGGGCGGGTCCGTTCGTGCTCAACACCGGCCGCGACGTCGATACCAGCTTCTGCGAGTTGGAGAACCTCGCCGACTGGGGCGTGATCAGCGCGGCCACCGTCGGCCGGGCCTACCTGGCCAATCCCGATCTGATCGAGCGGCTCCGCGCCGGCGCCGAGCTGACCGAGCCGGATGTGGCCACCTTCTACTCACCCGGCCCGGCCGGTTACATCGACTACCCGACGCTCGCGCCGACCCTCTGAGCGGACTTCTCGTGCAGCCGCTGCCGTTCGACAGTGGCGAGATAGAACGCCCAGGCGAACGCGAAGCTGGTGAACAGGCTCGACACGAAGAACAGCCACGGCCGCCGAATTCCGCGCCGGTACCCGTCGATGATCGTGAACAACGGCAGCAGGATCACGTTGCCGATCGTGTAGTCCTGGCTGGCTGATGCCGCGGCCGGATTGTCGTAGCCGAGGGTGATGAACTGCCACCAGCTGCCGGCGCCGGTGAAGACGTTGCCGCTGCCGTCGGCGTACTGGTGCACGAACTGGATGTTGAAGTACCAGCCCAGCACCACCGAGGCGATGCCGATCAGGTAGTAGAGGATCTCCAGTGCGCTGACCGCGGGACCGTTGGCCGGCCTGCGGAAGACGGCCGAATTGGAACCGATGATCCAGCCGATCACCACGACGGCCAGTACTGCATGAACGAGGAGCGTCATGGCTTCGTAAGCGTAGTGAAGTCCAGTCGCTGTTTTGTCAATTTTGCCAATTCCTTATGCGGTAGGTTACCCACGTGGTTCGCCCTGCTCAGACTGCGCGCAGCGAGCGCACGCGCGAGGCCCTGCGGCGCGCGGCGCTCGTGCGTTTCCTGGCGCAGGGCGTCGAGGACACCTCCGCCGAGCAGATCGCCGCCGACGCCGGCGTCTCCCTGCGCACGTTCTATCGGCACTTCACCTCCAAGCACGACCTGCTGTTCGCCGACTACGACGCCGGGCTGGAGTGGTTCCGCGCCGCCCTGCAGGCTCGCTCGCCGGATGAGTCGATCATCGAATCCGTGCAGTCGGCGATCGATGCCTCGCCCTATGACCCCGACGCGGTCGCCCAGATCGCCGCCCTGCGCGCCCGGGAACTCGACCCGGGCCGCATCGTGCGGCACACCCGTCAGGTGGAGGCGGAGTTCGCCGCCGCGATCGTCGATCAGCTCTCGCAGAGCACCTCACCGCAGACCACCGACGAGCGACTGCGGGTGATCGTGACCGCGCGGTGCATCGCGGCGGCGGTGTTTGGTGCGATGGAGCTGTGGATGGTCGGCGAGGACAGATCGTTGGCCGAACTGGGACGGCTGTGCCGCACCGCCCTCGAGTCGTTGCGCGCGGGCATCATCGACGCGTGACCGCGTCGTCCAACTCGGCGGGCTCGGCGATCGTCAGCACCACGTCGACGATGTGCGGATCGGCTTCGAGCCTGCGTTCCAGGTCGCGCAGCGTGTGCGCGATCCGCGATTCGATCTGATCACCCACCAGGTCGACGCTGGCGACCACGAAAAGCTGTCGCGGACCGACGAATTCGAGTCGGACAAAGCGGACCGATGCCACTTCGTCGAGCGCCTCGATCGCCGCC
Source organism: Actinomycetes bacterium (assembly GCA_023416315.1). Taxonomy (GTDB): domain Bacteria; phylum Actinomycetota; class Actinomycetes; order Mycobacteriales; family Mycobacteriaceae; genus Mycobacterium. Next base: position 16,242 of record JAEZIA010000335.1, on the reverse strand, counting down.
ACGACCGCGTCGCGCAACTTCGGCGTGCCGGGCTCCCCGGTCAGGAACCGGCGGTTGCGGTCGATCAGCAGTACCGCGACCACGCCGAGCAGCAACCCCACCACAATCGACCCGGCCGCATCCCAGGCCGCGACCCCGGTCAGCTCGTGCAGCCCGATGCCCGCGAAGGCCACCACGATTCCGATCAGTGCGGCACTGTCCTCGGCGAACACCGCCCGCACCGTGGGGTCCGACGTCTGCATCGCGTACTCGAGCACCTCGCGATCCATCGCCTGCGCACCGGCGCGCAGCTGGCGCACCGCCTGCGCCCAGGAGATCCCCTCCATCACCAGCGCGATGCCCAGCACCACATAGGCCACCAGGTAATGCTCGTCGGCAGGGCGGTCGTCGAGCAGTTCGTTGACCCCGCGCCAGACCGACACCGTGCCCCCGACGACGAACAACCCCACCGCGGCCAGCAGCGACCACACGTAGGCCTCCCGGCCGTAGCCCAGCGGATGTCTGCGGTCCGCGACCCGGCTGCTGCGACGGTTCGCGATCATCAGGAACGCCTGGTTGCCGGTGTCCGCCCAGGAGTGCGCGGCCTCGGCGGCCATCGACGCCGACCCGGACAGCGCGCCCGCGAGTGTCTTGGCGACCGCGACGACCAGGTTCGAGCCGAACGCGATCGCCACGGTCTTGTTGCTCTCCGTCGGTGCCGTCATCTGCGCTGGGGTACCCGTGGCATGCTGGCGACATGCATGCGTTCCGCGCCGCCGTCGAAGCCGGTGATTTCGATGCCCTGCCCGCCCTGTGCGCCGAGGACGTGGTCTTCCGCAGCCCGATCGCGCACAAGCCATACCGGGGCCGCGACCAGATCGGCGTGATCCTGCGGGCGGTCTCGCGGGTCTTCGCCGATCTGACCTACATCAAGGAGATCGGCGGTGCGGGGCAGGCCGATCACGCGCTGGTGTTCACGGCGAAAGTCGGCGACCTCGAGATCAATGGCTGCGACTTCCTGCATACCCGCGAAGACGGGCTCATCGACGAGTTCACCGTGATGTTGCGACCACTGCGGGCCGTCACCGCGTTCGCCGAACGGATGAGCGTGGAATTTGAAAAGGAAATGGGCGCCGCCGGATTGGCGTGATCACTCGGCGTGGCCTCCCCGCCTGGGCCGCGCGGACGGAGCACTATTTACCCATGGCGCGGATCGGCGACGACTCCCTGATCGTCCACGGCGAGCAGCGTCCCGACGGCACGTGGCTGGTCACCCTGCGCTACACGGTGCACTTCGAGCCGGGAGAGGTCGGCACCCGCTTCGCCGACTCGGTGCAGATCTGCGCCGACGACGGCGCCACCCCCGTCCCGTTCGTCGCGTGTAGCCGTTCGGTGCTGCGCAAGAAACGGGTCGTGGTCGACGACGTCGCGGTGTCGTCCCGCGACGACGTCTACGCGACGGTCTGCGTGCGCCGGCGCGGCGGCGCCGAGGCTCTCACTCAGTCGGCCCGGTTGCGCAGGATCTCCGCCCAGTCGGTGGGCACCCGGCCACGCGGGCCGGGCGTGGTCTCCTCGACGGGCCGGCTCTCCGGCGGCGCCAGGTCCGGCCCGTCGTAATACTGGTCGGTCTGGTAATCCCAGAACCAGTCCTCACCCGGCTCGAACGACCGGATGATCGGATGACCGCTTTCCCGCCAGTGCGCGGCAGCGTGCCGCATCAGCGAATCGTCGCAGCAGCCGATGTGCCCACAGGCAGCGCAGCGCCGAAGGTGCACCCACCACCCGCCGGCGGCATCGCATTCCACGCACCCGGAGCCGGTCGGTGGAACCGACGGATCGACCGCTTCAGCCATGGCGGTGAGCTTACTGTCGTCGCGAACCGCTGCACGGCAAGTTATCGGCTCGACCCGATTTAATCCGTCTGAGCGAAATCAAAAGCGTTGGGGCAACCTGCCGATACCTGGTATTGACGCTCACCTGCGCACCACCCGACGCGTTGACAGCTAATCCTCGCTCTCTTAGCGTCCGGCCCAGGTGTGACGACGAGAGGACTGCATGTGGTATCCGGCGTCAAGGGCGCCGCGTGGTCCAAGCCGGTTTTCTCGGTAGGTGACTTCGTCGTCCTGGTTGGCGAGACCTTCGCCGCGATGTTCCGACCGCCGTTCGCCTGGCGCGAGCTTCTCGACCAGATCTGGTTCGTGGCGCGAGTGTCGATCGTCCCGACACTGGTGCTGTCGATCCCGTACACGGTGCTGATCGTGTTCACGCTCAACATCGTGCTGTTGGAGGTCGGCGCCGGTGACCTGTCCGGGGCCGGCGCGGCGCTGGCATCGGTGACGCAGGTCGGCCCGGTGGTGACGGCGATCGTGGTCTCCGGAGCAGGGTCCACCGCGATGTGCGCCGACCTCGGAGCCCGCACCATCCGCGAGGAGATCGACGCCATGAAGGTGATCGGCGTCAACCCCATCCAGGCCCTCGTCGTACCGCGGGTGCTCGCCGCGACTTTCGTTGCGCTGATGCTGTATTCGGTGGTCGCGGTCGTCGGGCTGGCCGGAAGCTACTTCTTCGTCGTCTATCTCCAGCACGTGACCCCGGGAGCGTTCGTCGCAGGCATGACGCTGCTGACCGGGCTGCCTCAGGTGATCGTCTCGCTGGTGAAGGCCCTGCTGTTCGGGCTGTCCGCCGGTTTGATCGCCTGCTACAAGGGCCTACATGTCGGCGGCGGCCCAACCGCGGTGGGCAATGCCGTCAACGAGACCGTCGTGTTCGCGTTCATGGCGCTCTTCTTGATCAACATCCTGGCGACCGCGTTCGGTGTGAAGGTCGCCCCGTGAGGGCGGTCGACGCGACCCGCAGGCTGGGGGAGCAGACCGCGTTCTACGGCAATGCGCTGGCTGCCACCGGCGATGCGATCCGCCGGTATCCGGCCGAGGTGCTGCGGCTGATCGCGGTGATGGGGATGGGCACCGGCGCGCTGGCGGTCATCGGCGGCACCGTGGTCATCGTCGGCTTCCTCACCCTCTCCACCGGCGCGCTGATCGCTGTGCAGGGCTACAACACGTTGTCCAATGTCGGGATCGAGGCGCTCACCGGATTCCTCGGCGCGTTCCTCAACGTGCGGTTCATCGCACCGGCCACTGCGGGGGTGGCGCTGGCCGCCACCATCGGGGCAGGCGCCACCGCACAGCTGGGTGCCATGCGCATCAACGAGGAGATCGACGCGCTGGAGGTGATGGGCATCCGCGCCATCACCTATCTGGCGTCCACCCGCATCGTGGCCGGCATCATCGCGGTCATCCCGATCTACACCGTCGCCGTGCTGATGTCGTTTCTGGCGACCCGATTCGGTACCACGATCATCTACGGCCAGTCCCGCGGCGTCTATGACCACTACTTCTCGACGTTCCTGCATCCGACCGACCTGCTGTGGTCGTTCGTCGAGGCGCTGGCGATGGCCGCCGCGGTCATGGCCGTGCACACCTACTACGGCTATACCGCCACCGGCGGGCCCGCGGGTGTCGGCGAGGCGGTCGGGCGTGCGGTGCGCACATCGATCACCGCCGGCGTCTTCATCCTGCTGACGATCACACTGTCCGTCTACGGGCAGTCCGGCAACTTCCACCTGTCGGGCTGAGCCGTGGCGACATCCTCGCGGCGGGGCATGATCGATCCCATCTGGTGGGCCCCGGTACTGATCCTGGTGATCGCGGCCCTGACCACGCTGACGGCCCTGCTGTTCACCGGCACGTTGCGCAAAACCGTTCCGCTGACCGTGATCTCCGACCGGGCCGGCCTGGTGATGGAGGACGGCGCGAAGGTCAAACTTCGCGGCGTGCAGATCGGTGAGGTCGCCGGAATCGGCACTGCGCGAGGCGCGGGTGGGGTCAACCTCTCCGCCTTGAACCTGAAGATGGATCCCGGACCCTTCGGCTACCTTCCGGGCAATGTCGAAGCGGAAATCAAGTCCAGCACCGCCTTTGGCGCCAAGTACGTGGACATCATCATCCCGCCGGACGGGACCGGATCGCTTCAGCCCGGGGCGGTGGTGCGGTCCCGCAACGTCACGGTCGAGGTCAACACCGTGTTCGAGAACCTGCAGTCGGTGGTGCAGTCGATCGACCCGGCCAAACTGAACGCCGTGCTATCGGCGGTGGCCGAGTCGGTGCGCGGCAAGGGCGATCGCATCGGTCAGGCCATCACCGACGCCAACACCGTGCTGCTGGCCGTGAACCCGAGAATGCCTACCGTGCAACGGGACTGGCAGCTGTTCGGCCAGACCGCCGAAGCCTATTCGGAGGCGGCACAGGACATCGTGGCGATTCTGGACAATTTCACCACCACCAGTGCGACGATCACCACCAACTCCGGCGCCCTGGACAGTCTGCTGCTGTCGGCGGTCGGCTTCTCCCAGTCGGGGATCACCACCATCGGCACCAACCAGCCCAACCTGGTGCGCGCGATGAACGTCCTCGACCCGACCACGGCGCTGTTCATGAAGTACTCGCCGACCTATGCCTGCCTGTTCCAGGGTGCGCAGTGGTTCCTGGAGAACGGCGGCCGAGATGCCATGGGCGGCAACGGGAAATCGGTGATCATGGATGCGGCCCTGCTCGCCGGTGACGACCCCTATCGGTATCCCGACAACCTGCCGATCGTCAACGCCAAGGGCGGCCCGGGCGGTAAGCCGAGTTGCGGTTCGTTGCCCGACGCCAGCAAGAACTTCCCCGTCAAGTACCTGGTCACCGATACCGGCTTCGGCACCGGCCTGGATGTGCGGCCCAACCCGGGCATCGGATTCCCGGGCTTCGCCAACTATTTCCCGGCCACCAAGGGCGTGCCGGAGGAGCCCAAGATCCGTTACCCGGGCGGGCCGGCACCCGGACCGTGGCCGGCCTACCCGGGCGCACCCGCCTACGGAGCGCCCGAGTTCGCGCCCGACGGCACACCGCTGTACCCGACCTCCGGGAGCCAGCCATGAGGTCGCGGACCGTGCGGTCGATCACCCGGGTCACGCTCTTCTCGGTGATGTGCCTGGTATTCATGTTCATCCTGATCACCGTCTTCGGGCAGTTCCGCTTCGACTCCCGAGCCTCCTATCACGCGGTGTTCACCAATGTGTCGGGCCTCAAGGGCGGCAACTTCGTTCGTATCGCGGGCGTCGAGATCGGCAAGGTCAGCGACATGACGCTGCACCGAGACGGCACGGTCACCGTTGACTTCGCCATCGACAAGGGGCTGCAGCTCACCGAAGGTACTCGCGCCGTCGTGCGCTACGAGAACCTGATCGGCGACCGCTACCTGTCGCTGGAGGAGGGGCCGGGTTCGGTGCGCAAACTCCAACCGGGCCAGACCATTCCGCTCGCCCGCACCTCACCGGCACTCGACGTCGATGCGCTGATCGGCGGGTTCCGACCGCTGTTCCGCGCACTGGACCCCGATCAGGTCAACGCGTTGTCCGGTGAATTGCTGCGGGTGTTCCAAGGCCAGGGCGGCACGATCTCGTCGGTACTCGCCCAGACCTCAGCGCTGACCACCACACTGGCCGGCCGCGACCAGCTGATCGGGCAGGTGATCACCAACCTCAACACCGTGCTGGGCACCTTCGCCACCCGTGACGAGCAGTTCTCCACCGGTCTGGACAAGCTGTCGCAACTCGTGGCGGGCCTGGCCGAGCGACGAACCGACATCGGCAACGGGGTGGCCTACCTCAACGCTGCGGCGGGCTCGGTCGCCGACCTGCTGACCGCCGCCCGCCAACCGATCAAGGACACCGTGCTGCAGACCGACCGCTTTGCCGGGCAGGTGATGGCCGACCACGACTACGTCGACGATCTGGTCAAGACCTTGCCCGACGCCTACCAGGTGTTGTCCCGCAACGGTTTATACGGCGACTACTTCGGTTTCTATCTCTGCGACGCCATCCTCAAGGTCAACGGAAAGGGCGGTCAGCCCGTCTACGTCAAACTTGCGGGCCAGGACACGGGACGGTGCACACCGAAATGACGATAAAACCGCTCGCTGAACGCAACCGCCTGACTGTCGGGCTCGTCGGCGTCCTGGTGCTGGCCGCACTGGTGGTGGCTGTCTTCTCCTACGACAAGATCCCTTTCATCAAGGGAACATCCGACTTCGCCGCGTACTTCGCCGACGCCGGCGGGATCAAAACCGGAAGTGACGTGCGAGTGTCCGGGCTCGGGGTGGGCCGGGTGTCCGACATCAGGCTTCAGGGCGACAAGGTGCTGGTGGGTTTCACCGTCCGCGACGGGGTCGAGCTCGGTGACCGCACCGAAGCGGCGATCAAGACCGAAACCGTGCTCGGCACCAAGTACCTGGAGGTGACACCCCGCGGCGACGGAGCACTCGACGGGCCGATCCCGTTGTCGCGCACCACGTCGCCGTACGATCTCACCGACGCGTTGGGGGATCTGACCACCACGATCAGTGGCCTGGACACCACACAGTTGTCCTCCGCACTCACCACGCTGGCCGACACCTTCAAAGACACGCCACCCGATCTGAAACTCGCGCTGGAGGGGGTGGCCCGGTTCTCCGACACGCTCAACGCCCGCGACGCCAAACTGCGGGATCTACTCGCCAACGCGAACAAGGTCACCGCGGTACTGGCCCAACGCAGCGACCAGATCGCCCAGCTGGTCGCCGACGCCAACGCCCTGCTGGCCGAGCTGGTTTCCCAACGCACTTCGGTCGATGCGCTGATGGGCAATCTGGCCGCGGTGTCCGCGCAGATCTCCGGGGTGGTGGCCGACAACCGGACACAGCTCAAGCCCGCCGTCGACAAGCTCAACGGGGTGCTCGGAATTCTGGACAACCGTAGGCAGGAACTGCAGCGCACGCTGTATCTGCTTCGGCGTTACGCGATGTCGTTCGGTGAGGTGCTCGGCTCGGGACCGTTCTTCAAGGCCTCGGTGGTGAACCTGGCGCCCGGCCAGTTCTCGCAGCCCTTCATCGACGCGGCGTTCTCCGATCTCGGCCTCGACCCGAATGTGCTGCTGCCCTCGCAGTTGGTGGAACCCGGCGTGGGCCAGCCGGCGACCCCGCCGCTGCCGGTGCCGTTCCCGCGGACCGGGCAGGGCGGCGAGCCGAATCTGACACTGCCGGAGGCGATCACCGGAAACCAGGATCCCAACCTGCCGACCCAGTTCCCCGGCCGGTATCCCTACCGCGAACCGCTGCCCGCGCCGCCGCCGGGCGGCCCGCCACCGGGCCCACCGGCACTGGGGCCCGCCCCCGGTGAGCTGCCGCCCCCGACGATCCCGCCGGTGGCGCCGACCGAGGGAGGCCACTGATGCGCCATCGTCGCACCGTGCGGAACGTCACCGGCATCGGCCTGGCGGTGATCCTCGCGCTGGGCATCATCGTCGTGGCCACCCCGTGGGGGCACCACGTCACCCGCAATACCTATGTCGCCTACTTCGCCAACACCAACGGCCTGTACACCGGCGATGAAATCCGCATCCTGGGTGTGGCGGTCGGCACCGTCGACAGGATCGAGCCACAACCGAATTCGGCGAAGGTGACGTTCTCCGTCGACAGCCAGTATCGGGTACCCGCCGACGTCAAGGCGGCGATCCTGTCTCCGTCGCTGGTCTCGGCACGCGCGATCCAGCTGGTCCCGGCCTACTCCAGCGGCCCCACACTGGCCGACGGAGCGAGCATCCCGATCGAGCGCACCGCAGTCCCGATGGAATGGGACGACCTGCGTGGGCAGCTGGAAAAGCTCTCCGGCTCACTGCAACCCACCAGCCCGGGGGGACCGAGCGCGCTCGGGGACTTCATCAACAGCACCGCCGACAATCTGCGCGGCGAGGGCGACACCGCCCGCGACACCGTCATCAAACTCTCGCAGGCCACCTCGGCACTCGGCGACCACGCCGACGACATCTTCAGCACGGTGCGCAACCTGCAACTGCTGGTGTCCGCACTGTCATCCAGCAGCGACCTGCTCGCCTCGTTCAACACCAACCTCGCCGACGTCACCACGGTGCTGTCCAACTCGCCCAACGAGATCGCCGACGCCACCCGCGGCCTCGACGGTGCGGTCAACGACCTACGCGGGTTCGTCGGCGAGAACCGAGAAGGCCTCGGGCAGGCGTTCGACCATCTCAACGCAATCACCACCGCGCTCAACGACAGCCGCGGCGATATCAAGCAGGCGCTGCACATCGCGCCGACGGTGTTCGCCAACTTCACCAACATCTACCAGCCGGCGCAGAGCGCCATCACCGGGATCCTGGCGCCGGTCAACTTCGCCGACACCGTCCAATTCATCTGCAGCTCAATCCAAGCAGCCTCACGCGAAGGTGCCGAGCAGTCCGCCAAGCTGTGCACGCAATACCTGGCGCCGATCATCAAGAACCGGCAGTACAACTATCCACCGCTCGGTATCAACCCGTTCGTCGGTACCGCCGCGCGGCCCAACGAGATCAGCTACAGCGAAGACCGGCTCAACCCGCACCTGCCGCCGGCCGGTGTGACGACGACCGATCCGAGTCAGGGTCTGGCCGGCATGATGGTCCCGGGCGGTACACCGTGAGGCGGCTGCTGACCGTCGTCCTGGCCGCCTCCTGCCTGTCGATGACGGGATGCGAATGGCGCGGCCTTAATTCGCTGAGCCTGCCGGGCACCACCGGCACCGGCCCGGGTTCGTACACGATCCAGGCCCAGCTGCCCGACGTCGTCACCATCGGCCAGAACACCCGGGTGCGGGTCGCCGATGTGAACGTCGGCAATGTCACCAGGATCGAAGTCCAGGGTTGGCACGCGCTGGTCACCATGCGCATCGACGGCGACGTCCACCTGCCCGCCAACAGCACCGCGAAGGTTGGCCAGACCAGCCTGCTGGGCTCCCTGCACATCGAACTGGCGCCCCCGGCCGACGCCGCCCCCGAAGGGGAGCTCAAGGACGGTTCGGTGATCCCGCTGTCGCGGACCAGCACCTATCCCACCACCGAACAGACGCTGGCGTCGGTGTCGGTATTGCTCAACGGCGGTGGCCTCGGCCAGCTCCAGGAGATCAACCAGGCTTTCGCGACCGCGCTGTCGGGTCGCGAGGGCGATATGAAAAGCCTACTGACCCAACTTGATACGTTCATCGACCAGCTCAACAGCCAGACCGACGACATCATCACCGCCACCGAACGGCTCAACGACCTGGCCGGTCAGGTCGCCGCGAACGACGCGACCGTCGATCACGCCCTGACCACGATCCCGCAAGCACTTACCGTGCTTGCCGATTCGCGCACCAAGCTGGCCAACGCCATCGACGCGCTCGGCAAGTTCGGGGCGATCGCCGCCGACACCGTCCATCAGACCAAGCAGTCTCTGGTGGACAACCTGCGCAATATCGCGCCGGTGCTCCGCGAGCTGGCCAACGCCGGGCCTGCCCTGACTCGCGGCCTGGACTTCCTGTCCACCTATCCGTGGGTGAAAAGCACCATCCCCAACTGGTTTCGGGGCGACTTCGCCAACATCACCCTGGTCATCGATCTGACCCTGAGCCGGATCGACAGCGCCCTGTTCACCGGCACCCGGTGGGAGGGCAACCTGACCGAACTCGAAATGCAGTGGGGACGCACGATCGGCCAGATGCCGAGCCCGTACACCGCGGTGAACCCGTTGATCGCCCCGTACCACTTCGGGGGGTACTGACATGCTGCGCTTGTCGCGTCAGGTGTGGACGCAGCTGGCCATCCTGGCCGTGGTCACCCTGGTCGCCGTCGCGGTGATGGCGTTCGGGTTCGTCAACCTGCCCGCCCTGTTCGGGATCGGACGCTACAACGTGACCGTCGAACTGCCCACCTCCGGCGGGTTGTATCCGACCTCGGTAGTGACCTACCGCGGCACCGAAATCGGCCGAGTCACCTCGATCGACGTCACCCGCACCGGGGTGCGCGCGGTACTGAAGCTGGACTCCGGCGTGCCGGTTCCCGCGCCGGTCACGGCGGCCGTGCACAGTCGTTCAGCGGTCGGTGAACAGTTCCTCGAGCTGACCCCGCAGCCCGGCGCCATCGCGACGCTGCGCGACGGCGACGTCATCCCCTCCGCCGACGTGCAGACCCCGCCCGACATCGGCCGACTACTCGACGCCACCAACCAAGCACTGCAAGCGATTCCGCAGGACAATCTGCGCACGGTCGTCGACGAGGCGGCCACCGCGGTCGGCGGTCTGGGCGCCGAATTGTCCCGCATCGTCGACGGCTCGACCGCGCTGGCCATCGAGGGTGCCAAGACGGTCGGACCGCTGACGCAGCTGATCGACCAGTCCCCGCCGGTCCTGAATTCACAAGTCCGGACGTCGGATTCGATCGCGGCCTGGGCCTCGCACATGGCCTCGATCACCGAGCAGTTCAAGGCGCAGGACCGGGCGTTGGCCGACCTGCTGAACACCGGCGGGCCCGCACTGGAGGAGGGCCGCGCGCTGTTCGACCGGATCGCGCCCACCCTGCCCGTGCTGCTGGCCAACATGGTGAGTCTGGGCGATATCGCGGTCTCCTACCGCAACGACATCGAGCAACTGCTGGTGCTGTTCCCGCAGGGCACCGCGGTCATGCAGGCGATTGCGGTGGCCGACTCCGGCGTCAAAGGGCCCTATCGCGGCATCTACCTGGACTTCAACCTCAACCTCAACCTGCCGCCGCCCTGCAACACCGGCTTCCTGCCCGTCGACCAGCAGCGCTCACCGTCGGACGTCGACTACCCCGAGCGCCCGGCCGGCGACCTGTACTGCCGGATTCCGCAGGACTCGGACTTCAATGTCCGCGGTGTGCGCAACATTCCGTGCGGGAACAACCCGGCCAAACGCGCCCCGACCGTCGAGATGTGCGAGAGCGCCGAGAACTACGTGCCGCTGAACGACGGGTTCAACTGGAAGGGCGATCCCAACGCGACGTTCTCCGGGCAAGGGGTGCCACAGTACGCGCCCGGTGCCGATCCCCGGGTGCCGCCGCTGGTCATCGGCCAGCACGACCCGGGCACCCGGAGCTGGCAGTCCATGTTGCTGCCACCGGGGTCGTAGAACCCACGTGCAAATGCCGCTCACCCACTAGGGTCCACGCCATGGCAACCAAAGATTCCCGTGAGGTCGTGATCGAGGCCAGCCCCGAGGAGATCCTCGCGGTGATCGCCGATGTCGAGTCGACACCGACCTGGTCCCCGCAATACCAGAGCGCGGAGGTGCTCGAGTCCTACGACGACGGCAGGCCGCACAAGGTCAAGATGACGGTCAAGGCGGCGGGCCTGACCGACGAGCAGACCGTCGAATACACCTACGGCGACAACACCGTCAGCTGGACCCTGCTGAAGGCCAGCCAATTGCGTTCCCAGGACGGCAAGTACACGCTGACCCCCGACGGCGACAAGACCAAGCTGCGCTTCGACCTCTCGATCGACCTGGCCGTGCCGCTGCCCGGCTTTGTGGTCAAGCGCGTCATCAAAGGGGCGGTGGAGACCGCCACCGACGGGCTGCGCAAGCAGGTGCTCAAACTGCAGAAGGGATAGTTTCGAAACCGCTCCCGCGGGCAATGGTGCCGACATGGCCATCACCGAGACCCGCGAGGTCACCATCGAGGCAACTCCCGACGAGATCCTGGCCGTGCTGTACGACCTCGAGTCGCTGCCGTCCTGGTCCTCGGCGCACCAGAAGGTCGAGGTGCTCGAGCGGGACGCCGACGGGCACCCCAGCAAGTCGCGCCAGACCGTCAAGGTCGTCGGCGTCAACGACGAGCAGGTGCTCGATTACGCCGTGCATCCCGACGGGGTCAGCTGGACCCTGGTCAGCTCCAAACAGCAACGCGCACAGGAAGGCCGCTACACCCTGACCCCCGACGGTGACGCGACGCGCGTGCGGTTCGAGCTGACCGTCGACCCGCTGGTTCCGCTGCCCGGCTTCGTGATCAAGCGGGGCGCCAAGGGACTGATGGAGACCGCGACCGACGGGTTGCGCAAGCGGGTTCTGAAAGTCCGCGACGGGGGCTGAGCTACGTTTCATCCGTGACGAACGCAGGGCCGCTGGCCGGAATACGGGTCATCGAGCTCGGTGGCATCGGCCCGGGCCCGCATGCCGGGATGATCCTGGCCGACCTGGGTGCCGATGTGGTGCGGGTGCGCAGGCCCAGCGGCGGGTTGGGCATGCCGGCCGAGAACGTCGACCTCATGCACCGCGGCAAGCGGGTGGTCGACCTCGACGTCAAGTCGGAGCCCGCAACGCTGCTCGACCTGGCCGCGAAAGCCGATGTGCTGCTGGACTGCTTCCGCCCGGGCACCTGTGAGCGCCTCGGCATCGGGCCTGACGAGTGCGCGGCCGTGAACCCGCGGCTGATCTTCGCGCGCATCACCGGCTGGGGCCAGGACGGGCCGCTGGCGCAGACCGCGGGCCACGACATCAACTACCTGTCGCAGACCGGTGCGCTCAGTGCGATCGGCTATCGGGACCGGCCGCCGGTCGCGCCGCTGAACCTGGTGGCCGACTTCGGCGGCGGGTCGATGCTGGTGCTGCTCGGCATCGTCGCCGCCCTCTACGAACGCGAGCAGTCCGGCCTCGGGCAGGTGATCGACGCGGCGATGGTCGACGGGGTCAGCGTGCTGGCGCAGATGATGTGGACGATGAAGGCGACCGGGAGCCTGGCCGACCAGCGGGAGTCCTTCCTGCTCGACGGCGGTGCCCCGTTCTACCGGACGTACGAGACGGCCGACGGCGGCTACCTGGCGGTCGGGGCGATCGAACCGCAGTTCTTCGCCCAGTTGCTGGCCGGGCTCGGGCTGTCGGCCGACGAGGTCCCGGGTCAGTACGACCGGGCGCGCTACCCCGAGATGCGCGAACTCTTCACGACGGTGTTCGCCAGCAAGACCCGCGACGAGTGGACGGCCGTCTTCGCAGGCACCGACGCGTGCGTCACACCGGTGCTCGGCTGGACCGAGGCCGCTTCCAACGAACACCTTTTGGCGCGCCGGACGGTTATCGACGTCGCCGGTACGCAGCAGGCCGCGCCCGCGCCGCGATTCTCCCGCAGCGCCACCGGGCCGGTCGGTCGGCCGCCGCAGGGCGTCACGGCGCTGCCCGATATCGGGTGGTAACCGGCAATCTGACTCAAAGCGGACACCGCGGACGATTCGGTCACTACGTTTGCTGATGTGGCGGTTCGGGCATCGCGCGAGATCGTGATCGACGCCTCGCCGGAGGCCGTCCTCGATGCGATCGCCGACGTCGAGGCGGTGCCGACATGGTCGTCGGTCCACAAGCATGCCCACGTCGTGGACCGTTATGCCGACGGCCGCCCCCGGCGGGTCAAGGTCACCGTGAAGGTGCTCGGTCTGGTCGACCACGAAGTCCTGGAATACCACTGGGGTCGGAACTGGGTGGTCTGGGATGCCGACCGCACCGCCCAGCAGCACGCGCAGCACGGCGAGTACACCCTGCACCCGGAGGGCGCGGCGACCAGGGTTCGCTTCGACATCACCCTGGAGCCCTCCACCCCGTTGCCGCATTTTCTGGTCAAACGTGCCAAGAAGACCGTGCTGACGGCGGCGACCGAGGGTTTGCGCCAGTTCGTCCTGGCGCAGAAGGGTTCACTTCAGCCCGAATAAATCGGAATTCCCTGCGGCCTGGGCGGTGTTGCGCCTCACATGACAACTGGAGTGCTGCTCTTAGCGAATCCCGACGCCGACAACGCCGTGGACGATGTCATCGACCAGTCCCGGGGCGCCTACGCCGCGGGTGTTCGCCAGGTCTGGTTCCCCCAGCGGTTCGACCTGGACGCGATCGCGCTGGCCGGGTTGGTCGGCGCCGCGGTGCCCGGGCTGGGGGTGGGAACGTCGGTGGTGCCGCTGAACCCGCGCCACCCGTTGGTGGTGGCAGGCCTCGCGCAGACCGCGCAGGCGGCCAGCCACGGCAACTTCAGCCTCGGGCTCGGCTTGGGCGCTCACGAACCGGAGCGGCTGGCTTTCGGGCAGGCCTGGCCCAATACCATCACCCGGTTGCGTGAGCACCTGACCGTGCTGCGGTCCGTATTCGACACCGGCGCAGTCGATTTCCACGGCTCCGAACTGTCGGCCGCTCCGGAGTGGGATGTCGCGGTACCTGGCGGCGCATCGGTTCCGGTGTATGTGGCGGCGATGGGCCCCAAGGCGCTGGCGGTGACCGGTGAGTTGGCCGACGGCACACTGCCGTATCTGGCCGGCCCGCGCACGATCGGTGAGTTCATCGTGCCGACGATCACGAAGGCGGCGAGCGAGGCGGGCCGGCCGGCTCCGCGGATCATCGCCGCGGTACCGGTGGTGGTCACCGACGACGAGGATGCCGGGCGGGAATCGGCCGCCGAGCAGCTGAGTTTCTACACCGCGATCCCGTCGTATCAGAAGGTAATCGCCCGCGAGGGGGTCGACGAGATCGCCGAGCTGGCCGCCGTAGGCCCGGTCGACGCGGTGCTGCGGCAGCTGCGTCGCTATCTCGACGCGGGCGCAACCGATCTCGTGCTGAGCCCGCTGCTCTCGCAGGCGGGATCCGCACAGGCGCTATGGGAGGTCGCGGCCGCGCTGTAGGGCACCGAGCCTGCGGATCGCTTCGTCGAGCGTCTCGTCGCGTTTGCAGAACGCGAAGCGCACCAAGTGATTCCACTGCCCGATGTGGGGGGAGTCCGGGTCGCAGAACGCCGACATCGGGATCGCCGCGACTCCGGCGCGGGTCGGCAGCTCGGCGCAGAACTGGGTGCTGTCCGAGTAGCCCAACGGCCGCGGGTCGGCGCACAGGAAGTAGGTGCCCGCGCTGTCGTGCACACCGAATCCCAGCTCGGTCAACGCCCTGGCGAGCCGATCCCGCTTGGCCTGCAACGAATCTCGCAACGCGCTCACCCAGGCTTCCTCGAAGTTCAGCGCGTAGGCCACCGCGGGCTGGAACGGGGCGCCGCCGACGTAGCTCAGGTACTGCTTGGCCGCCCGGACCCCGGCGATCAGGTCGGGCTTGCCGCATGCCCAGCCGACCTTCCAGCCGGTGCAGTTGAACATCTTGGCCGCACTCGAGATCGTCAGCGTCCGCTCGGCCATCCCGGGGTAGGCCGCCAGCGGCAGGTGTCGCTTGTCGTCGAACACCAGGTGCTCGTAGACCTCGTCGGTGATCACCAGCAGGTCGGCGTCGACGGCCAGTTCGGCCAGGGCGCGCAGGTCGCGGTCCGCGAGCACCATGCCGGTCGGGTTGTGCGGCGAGTTCACGATCAGCGCGCGGGTTTTCGGCGTCACCGCGGCACGAAGGGCATCGACGTCGAGTGCGAAGCCGCGACCATCGGGCACCAGCGGCACCGGCACCCGCCGGCAGCCGGCCATCGCGATGACGGGGGAGTAGGAGTCGTAGAACGGCTCGATGAGCAGCACGTCAGAGCCCGGCTCGACCAGGCCGAGTACGGCGGCCGCGATCGCCTCGGTGGCGCCCACGGTGACCAGCACCTCGGTCTCCGGGTCGTATTCGACGCCGTACTGGCGTTGGCGCTGAGCGGCGATCGCCTCGCGCAGCGGGGCAATGCCCAAGCCCGGCGGATATTGATTGACGCCTTCGGCGATCGCCTTCTGCGCGGCCTCCAACATCCCGGCCGGGCCGTCCTCGTCCGGAAACCCCTGGCCCAGGTTCACCGCGCCGGTGCGCGCGGCGAGCGCCGACATCTCGGCGAAGATCGTCACCGCATAGGGCTGCAGCCCCGCCACCGGGGCCGGGCGGCCGCCGACACCGAAACCCGTCATAACCGCGGAGCTTAGTCGGAGCCGGATGATCTGCCGTCTCGTCACTTACGATCGGCGCGTGCCCTCACTCGTGCGCGCGGTGGTGGTCGCGCTCGCCGCGGCGGTGGCCATCATGCTCGGCCCGGGGGTGGCACTGGCCGATCCCTCCGGTTCCCAAACCGGGATATACGGCGACCCTGCCGCCGCCGCGCCCTACTGGCAGGCGCAATCGCTGGAGGACAACTGCGGGGCGATGTCGGTCGCCGATATCGTCGGCCAGGTCACCGGCGAACGGCCCACCGAGGCGCAGATCCTGAAGGTCGCCGAGAAGACTCCGTCGGAGATGAACCCCGGGACGATGATCTACCAACCCGACACCGGCGGCATCTCGGTCGGCGACCTTCCGGTGCTGCTCACGCACTATGGCATCGCGTCGGTGAACAGCGACACCTCGGGCCCCGAACCGACCGGCCTCGGCGCCCTCGAGCACTACCTCGGTTCCGGCCGCAAGGTGATCGCCTACGTCAACTCGGCGATCGT
>JAEZIA010000202.1 GCA_023416315.1 Actinomycetes bacterium | reverse complement strand
CGATCGCCGCTCGGCTGGCCGAACACCTCGACAACGGCGCCGACCACGTCGCGATCCAGGTACTCGGCGGCGGGGACAGACTGCTGCCCACGCTGACCGAGCTGGCCGGACCGCTGGGGCTGACCGCGGCCGGATGAGCGACGGCCGCCCGATAGGGTGGCACCATGCGGCTGCTGGTGACAGGGGGCGCCGGATTCATCGGCGCGAACTTCGTCCACAGCACCGTGCAGGAACGGCCCACGGTGTCGGTGACCGTCCTGGATGCACTGACCTATGCCGGTTGCCGGGAGTCGTTGCGCAGCGTCGAGGACGACATCAGGCTGGTCGAAGGCGACCTGGTCGATGAGACGCTGGTGGACCAGCTCGTCGCCGAATCAGACGCCGTCGTGCACTTCGCCGCCGAAACGCACGTCGATAACGCGCTCGACGGTCCGGCCCCGTTTGTCCGCAGCAACGTCGTCGGCACCTATTCCGTACTGGAAGCCGTTCGCCGCCACGGCGTGCGGCTGCACCACGTCTCTACCGACGAGGTGTACGGCGACCTGCCGCTGGACGGCGACGAGCGGTTTACCGCACAGACCCCGTTCAATCCGTCGAGTCCGTATTCGGCGACCAAGGCGTCGGCCGACCTGCTGGTCCGGGCGTGGGTGCGGTCGTACGGCGTCCGCGCGACGATCTCCAACTGCTCCAACAACTATGGGCCGTATCAGCACATCGAGAAGTTCATTCCCCGCCAGATCACGAACGTTCTCACGGGCCGCCGCCCCAAGCTCTACGGCGTCGGGGCCAACGTGCGCGACTGGATTCACGTCGCGGACCACAACAGTGCGGTCTGGCGGATCCTGGAGAGCGGTGCGAGCGGCTCGACGTATCTCATCGGTGCCGACGGTGAGCGGGACAATCTGTCGGTGTTGCGTCTGATTTTGGAGTTGATGGGCTGCGACGCAGATGATTTCGACCATGTGCCGGACAGGGCCGGGCACGATCTGCGTTATGCGATCGACGCGAGCGCGTTGCGTGCCGAACTCGGATGGGCGCCCAAGCACACCGACCTGACCCAAGGTCTGGCGAACACCATCGCCTGGTACCGCGACAACGAATGGTGGTGGGGTCCGCTCAAGGACCAGGTCGAGGCGGCTTACGCGCAACGTCACCAGTGACAAGGCATTTCGACACCTTCACGCTGCCATGACAATGGCCGGACGCGGAAAACGTAATGAGGCGCAGGCATCGTCGACGGCATCACCGATCGCCTCGGAGAGTGCACGGTGGACGCGTGAACTTTCCTCGACCGCGACGGTATCGGCGACTTCGAGCACGAGCCTTGTCAGCAGGACGCCGTGACGGTAGCGAATGTAGTCCATCGCAGCGATCGTGTTCGTGATTGCCGTCGGGTAGGCCAGGGCGCCGTCGGTTGCCACCCCGATGTGGCAGGCCAGGCCGATCAGAGTCGTCGACGGGCAGCTGATCACCGCGTCCAGGGCATGCTCGGAGTAGCTGATGGCGGCATCGGCCATGTGCCACAGGACATTCTGTGGGTCTTCCGCATGTAGCGGCCTGAGCTGATCGGATCGATTGAGAACGACCCTGCCGACCCCGGTGGCACCCGCCCGGCGGATCCCGCCCCGGTCCAACTGATCGGCGTGGACCGTCATCGACGCCGGATGGATGCCTGCCGAGATGGCCGAATGTAATTCCGCCGGGGTTCGCACGTCGACCGCCAGCCGATGTCGCCGTAGCCACCGCGCCACCGTCGAGTCGCGCAATGCCGCGGCCGGAAACGACACGTCAGCGGGCGAACACGCGTTCCGTAACGCGATCATCCGGCGGATTTCCGGATGCTCAGCAGACGCAAGCCGACGCGTCCAGACCATTGACCTAGTCGACATCGCCATCGAATCCCTCCTCTTCGTCTCTCTCGACGGTGCCCGCCCGACCCTTCAGCTGGCTCCGAGGTCGCTGTGGGCCGGCTGAGGCCGCGGTCGGGCCGATCCCGTAAAGACGCCGAACACCGGCGTAAAGAAACCGTCAACGCCTGCGGTGGCGGGCCATTCGGCGACTTAGCGTCGCCACGTGAATGTCTTCCTATTCGTGCTGCTGACCGTGGCGATCTTCGCGGCGCTCGGCGTCGTTTCGAAGTTGGTCGAGCGACTGTGAACTACGAAAACGTCGTCGGGCTGGTGTTGTCGGTGTTGCTGACGCTGTTTATGGCGGCGGCGCTGCTGTTTCCGGAGAGGTTCTAGTGACTACGACGTCAGCGGGAATCGTTTTCCTGGTGCTGTTGGTCGCGGCACTGGCCGCGGTCCATGTGCCGCTCGGCGACTACATGTTCCGGGTGTACACCTCGGATAAGGACAGCGCGGTCGAGCGCGGTGTCTACCGGCTGATCGGCGCCGACCCGAAAGCCGAGCAGACCTGGGGCGCCTACGCCCGCAGCGTGCTCGCGTTCTCGGCGATCAGCATCCTGTTCCTGTTCGTCCTGCAACTCGTGCAGGGCCGCTTGCCCCTGCACCTGCACGACCCGGGCACCGCCATGACACCGGCACTGGCCTGGAATACCGCCGTCAGCTTTGTCACAAACACGAACTGGCAGGCCTACTCCGGTGAGTCCACCCAGGGCCACCTGGTGCAGATGGCCGGGCTGGCCGTGCAGAACTTCGTGTCGGCAGCGGTCGGCATGGCCGTCGCGATCGCGCTGGTGCGCGGGTTCGCCCGCCGTGACACCGGCGACCTCGGGAACTTCTGGGTGGACCTGGTACGCGGAACCCTGCGCATCCTGCTGCCGATCGCGGTGGTGGGCGCTGTCGTGCTGGTCGCCGGCGGCGCCATCCAGAATTTCCACCTGCACGACCAGATCGTCGACACCCTGGCCGGCGGCCGACAGACAATCACCGGCGGTCCGGTGGCCAGCCAAGAGGCGATCAAGGAACTCGGCACCAACGGCGGCGGGTTCTACAACGTCAATTCGGCGCACCCGTTCGAGAACCCCAGCACATGGAACAACTGGGTGGAGATCTTCCTTCTGATGGTGATCAGCTTCTCGCTGCCACGCACGTTCGGCCGCATGGTCGACAGCAAGAAGCAGGGTTATGCGATCACCGCGGTCATGGCGGTGTTGGCGTTGATCAGCGTCGGGCTGATGCTGCGGTTCCAGCTGCAGGCCCACGGCACCGTGCCCACGGCGGTGGGGTCGGCGATGGAGGGAGTCGAACAACGCTTCGGGGTCGCGGATTCGGCCATCTTCGCCGACGCGACCACGCTGACGTCCACCGGCGCGGTGAATTCGTTCCACGACTCCTACACCAGCCTCGGCGGCATGATGACGATGTTCAACATGCAGCTCGGCGAAGTCGCGCCCGGCGGCACCGGGTCGGGCCTGTACGGGATGCTGATCCTGGCGGTGCTCACCGTGTTCGTCGCCGGCCTGATGGTCGGACGTACCCCGGAATATCTGGGCAAGAAGATCACCCCGCGCGAGATCAAGTTGGCAGCAAGCTATTTCCTCGTGACGCCGCTGATCGTCCTGACAGGTACCGCCATTGCGATGGCCATGCCCGGTCAGCGGGCGGGAATGCTCAACACCGGGCCGCACGGCTTGTCGGAAGTGTTGTACGCCTTCACGTCTGCGGCCAACAACAACGGCTCGGCGTTCGCGGGCATCACCGTCAACACCGTGTGGTACAACACCGCCCTGGGCCTGGCGATGGTGTTCGGCAGGTTCCTGCCGATCGTGCTGGTGCTCGCGCTGGCGGGGTCGTTGGCCAAACAAGGCCACACCCCCGCATCGATCGGCACCCTGCCCACCCACCGCCCACAGTTCGTCGGCATGGTCGCCGGCGTGACGCTCATCCTGGTGGCCCTGACGTTCCTGCCCATGCTGGCACTCGGGCCTCTCGCTGAAGGAATCCACTGATCATGACTGTCACCGCAGTTGAAGCCCGCCACAAGGCCGAACCGAAAAAGTCGGTACAGGGCGGTCTGCTCGACCCCAAGATCCTCTTGACCTCCCTGCCGGACGCGTTGCGCAAACTCGACCCGCGCACGTTGTGGCGCAATCCGGTCATGTTCATCGTCGAGGTCGGCGCCGTCTGGAGCACCATCCTTGCGGTCGTGGACCCGAGTTGGTTTGGCTGGTTGATCGTGTTCTGGCTCTGGCTGACCGTGGTGTTCGCCAACCTGGCCGAGGCGGTGGCCGAGGGCCGCGGCAAGGCGCAGGCTGAGTCGCTCCGAAAGACCAAGGCCGACACCATGGCTCGCCGCCTCACCGGGTGGCAGCCCGGCCAGCCCGGCCGGGAAGAAGAAGTCGCCGCCCCGCTGCTTCGCCAGGGTGACCTGGTGGTGGTCGAAGCCGGACAGATAATCCCCGGTGACGGTGACGTCCTGGAAGGCATTGCCTCGGTGGATGAGTCGGCCATCACCGGCGAATCGGCGCCCGTGATCCGGGAGTCGGGCGGCGACCGCTCGGCGGTAACCGGTGGGACCACGGTATTGAGTGACCGCATCGTCGTCCAGATCACCCAGAAGCCGGGCGAGAGCTTCATCGACCGGATGATCGCCCTCGTCGAAGGCGCCAACCGGCAGAAGACACCCAACGAGATTGCACTGAACATCCTGCTGGCCGCGCTGACGATCATCTTCGTCTTCGCCGTTGCGACCCTGCAGCCCTTGGCGATCTTCTCGAAGGCCAACAATCCCGGTGTGCCGGACACGCTGGCCCTCACCGGCGGAGGGGTGACCGGGATCGTCATGGTCTCGCTGCTGGTGTGTCTGATCCCGACGACCATCGGTGCACTATTGTCCGCCATCGGCATAGCCGGCATGGACCGGCTGGTACAGCGCAATGTGCTTGCCATGTCGGGTCGCGCGGTCGAGGCCGCCGGCGACGTAAACACGCTGCTGCTCGACAAGACCGGCACCATCACGCTGGGTAACCGGCAGGCCTCGGACTTCATCCCGCTCGGCGGCGTCACGCCCGAGCAGCTCGCCGACGCCGCGCAGCTGTCCAGCCTGGCCGACGAAACCCCTGAGGGCCGTTCGATTGTGGTGTTCGCCAAGTCGAACTACGGCCTGCGGGCCCGCACACCGGGCGAGCTGGTGAACGCCCATTGGGTGGAATTCTCCGCGGCGACCCGGATGTCCGGCGTCAACCTGGAGAACGGCCACCTGCTGCGCAAGGGCGCAGCCAGCACCGTCGCGGAATGGGTTCGCTCCCAGGGCGGTTACGTTCCGACGCAGCTCGGCGACATCGTCGACGGCGTATCGGCCGGCGGTGGCACACCGCTGGTGGTCGGCCAGGTCGTCGATGGTAGGGCCGAAGTGCTCGGCGTCATCCACCTCAAGGATGTCGTCAAACAGGGCATGCGGGAACGTTTCGACGAGATGCGCAAGATGGGCATCCGCACGGTGATGATCACCGGCGACAACCCGTTGACCGCCAAGGCGATTGCCGATGAGGCCGGAGTGGACGACTTCCTGGCCGAGGCGACCCCCGAGGACAAGCTAGCGTTGATCAAACAGGAGCAGGCCGGCGGCAAGCTGGTCGCGATGACCGGCGACGGTACCAACGACGCACCCGCTTTGGCGCAGGCCGACGTGGGCGTGGCGATGAACACCGGCACCTCGGCGGCCAAAGAAGCCGGCAATATGGTCGACTTGGATTCCGACCCGACGAAGCTCATCGAGATCGTCGAGATCGGCAAGCAGCTGTTGATCACCCGCGGCGCGCTGACCACGTTCTCGATCGCCAACGACATCGCCAAGTACTTCGCCATCATTCCGGCGATGTTCGTCACGCTGTTCCCCGGCCTGGATCTGCTGAACATCATGCGGCTGCACAGTCCGCAATCAGCGATCCTGTCGGCGGTGATCTTCAACGCCGTCGTCATCATCGCGCTGATTCCGTTGTCGCTGCGAGGTGTTCGCTACACCCCCAGCAGCGCATCAAAACTGTTGAGCCGCAACCTCTACATCTACGGTCTCGGCGGAATCATCGCCCCGTTCATCGGGATCAAACTGATCGACCTCGTCGTCCAATTCTTGCCAGGGATGTGAACATGAACCTCTCCAGTCTCGTCCGCCAACACTGGGCGGCGCTGCGAGCGCTGCTGGTGCTCACCGTCATCGTCGGAATCGGCTACCCGCTGTTCATCTGGCTGGTGGCCCAGCTCCCCGGTCTGAAGGACAAGGCCGACGGCTCGATCATCGAAGTCAACGGAAAGCCCGTGGGCTCCAGCCTGATCGGACAGCTGTTCACCGATGACAAAGGCGATCCGCTGCCACAGTACTTCCAGAGCCGCCCCTCCGCGGCCGGCGACGGGTATGACCCATTGGCGACCAGCGCCTCCAACCTCGGCCCAGAGAGCATCGTCGACACGCCCGCCGACCCGTCGGCCCCCGCGGACGACAATGGATTCAAGGCCAGTTTGCTGACCCTGGTCTGCTCGCGCAGCAAGTCCGTCGGCGACCTGGAGGGGGTGGACGGCAAGCGGCCGTTCTGCACCGGCGACGGTGTGGGCGCGGTGCTGTCGGTCATCGGTCCCCGCGACGCACACGGCAATGTCGTGAACCCGACCAAGGTCGTCAGCGTCAACGAGCCCTGCCAGACCACCGCCCAGCCGTTCATCGCCGCCTATGAGGGTGTGGCTGTGGAATGCGCCAAGTTCGGCGAGGACTACTCGGTCGGGCAAATCGTGCCGATCAGGGGTGCCGCGTCCGACCCGGCGGTGCCGGCCGATGCGGTGACGGCCAGCGGCAGCGGCCTGGACCCGCACGTCTCCCCGGCGTACGCGGATCTGCAGATCGCCCGAGTGGCCAAAACTCGCGGCGTGGCCACCGATCAGGTCCGGCAACTCGTCGCCGAGCACACCGACGGACGAGACCTCGGTTTCCTCGGTGAGCCGCGGGTCAACGTCGTCGAGCTCAACATTGCGCTGGACGAGAAGTTCCCGATGAAGAACTGATCGGTGAAGGTGGATCGATCGGCGCATGATAGGGCTGTGGACACCGTTCATCCGCCACGCGTGACGTCCGGCGGCGAGCCGCCGCCAGACGTCTCCTCCGAGGAGGATGCGCGGCCCGCCTCGGCCGGCTCCAAGCCACGCCGGGGCGAGTTGCGCATCTACCTGGGTGCAGCCCCCGGGGTCGGCAAGACCTTCGCGATGCTGGGCGAAGCGCATCGCAGGCTCGACCGCGGCACAGATCTGGTGGCCGCCGTCGTCGAGACGCACGGCCGCAAGAAGACTGCGCAACTCCTCGACGGCATCGAGATCATTCCGCCGCGCTACATCGACTACCGCGGCGGCCGCTTTCCCGAACTCGACGTGCAGGCGGTTCTGGCCCGCAGGCCGCAGGTGGTCCTGGTCGACGAACTGGCGCACACCAACACCCCGGGCAGCAAGAACCCCAAGCGCTGGATGGACATCGAGGAGTTGCTCGACGCGGGCATCACGGTGCTCTCCACGGTCAACGTCCAGCATCTGGAGAGCCTCAACGACGTGGTCGCCCAGATCACCGGTATCGAACAGCAGGAGACGGTGCCCGACGAGATAGTCCGCAGCGCCTCCCAGATCGAATTGGTGGACATCACTCCGGAAGCTTTGCAGCGCAGGCTTTCCCACGGCAACGTGTACGCGCCGGAGAAAGTTGACGCCGCGCTGTCGAACTACTTCCGCCGGGGCAACCTGACCGCGCTGCGGGAACTGGCGTTGCTGTGGCTGGCCGACCAGGTCGACGCGGCACTGGCGAAGTACCGCGCCGACAACAAGATCACCGCAACCTGGGAGGCCCGCGAACGCGTCGTCGTGGCCGTGACCGGTGGCCCCGAATCGGAGACGTTGGTGCGCAGGGCATCCCGGATCGCCTCGAAGTCCAGCGCCGAGTTGATGATCGTGCACGTGGTGCGCGGTGACGGGCTGTCCGGGGTCTCGGCGCCCCAGATGGGCAAGGTACGTGAGCTCGCGGCCAGCGTGGGCGCGACGGTACACACCGTCGTCGGCGACGACGTGGGAAAAGCGTTGCTGGACTTCGCCCGTGAGATGAACGCCACCCAGCTGGTGATCGGTACGTCGCGGCGCTCCCGGTGGGCCCGGCTCTTCGACGAGGGCATCGGGGCGGCGATCGTCCAGCACAGCGGCAAGATCGACGTGCACATGGTCACCCACGAGGAGGCCAAGCGGGGGTTCTCGCTCCGGGTAGCCTCCCCCACCGAACACCGGCTGATGTCCTGGGTGGCCGCGGTCGTCGTCCCCTCCGTCATCTGCGCGCTCACCGCGCTCTTCCTCGACGATTACCTGACCATCGGCGGTGAGAGCGCACTGTTCGTGGTCGGCGTTCTGGTCGTCGCGCTGCTCGGCGGGGTGATCCCGGCCGCCCTGTCGGCCTTGCTATCCGGCCTGCTGCTGAACTACTTCCTCACGGAGCCGCGCTACTCGTTCACGATCGCCCAACCCGACGCCGCGATCACCGAACTCGTCCTGCTGATGTTGGCCGTCGCGGTTGCGGTGCTGGTCGATCGGGCGGCGAGCAGGCAGCGCGAGGCCAGGCACGCCGCACAGGAAGCCGAGCTGCTGACGTTGTTCGCCGGCTCGGTCCTGCGCGGCGCGGATTTGCCGACGCTGCTGGAGCGGGTCCGGGAAACCTACTCGCAACGCGCGGTCAGCCTGCTACGGGTACGCGGGGACGATGGGCAAATCGTGGCCCGTGTCGGTGATGACCCCTGTCTGACAATCGATTCCGCCGACACCGCGATCGAGGCGGGCGATGACGAGTTCTGGATGCTGCTGGCAGGCCGCAGCCTGCCTGCTCGCGATCGGCGGGTGCTGACCGTCGTCGCCAAACAGGCTGCCGGGCTGGTCCGCCAACGGGAACTGGCCGCCGACGCGAGCAAGGCCGAAGCCATCGAGCGGGCGGACGAACTGCGCCGCTCCCTGCTCTCGGCGGTCAGCCATGACCTGCGCACACCGTTGGCAGGAGCCAAGGCGGCGGTGTCGAGCCTGCGCTCGGACGACATCGGCTTTTCCGAGGAGGACACCGCCGAACTTCTTGCCACCGTCGAGGAATCCGTCGACCAGCTCACCGCGCTGGTGGACAACCTGCTGGACTCCTCACGGCTGGCCGCCGGGGTGGTGCGCCCCGAGCTCAAACGGGTCTACCTCGAGGAGGTGGTGCAGCGCGCACTGCTCGGCGCCACAGCCTTGGGACTGGACCGCGTCAAAGTGGACGTCGGCGACGCGGTGGTCATGGCCGATGCCGGCCTGCTGGAACGGGTGTTGGCCAACCTGGTCGACAACGCGCTGCGCTACGCGCCGGACTCGATCGTCCGGATCAACGCGGGCCGAGTGGGGGCGCGGATGCTGATCAACGTCATCGACGAAGGACCGGGCGCACCCAGCGGCAGTGAGGAGCAACTGTTCGAACCCTTCCAGCGCCTCGGCGATCGCAATAACAAACACGGTGTCGGACTGGGACTTTCAGTTGCCCGTGGCTTCGTCGAGGCGATGGGTGGGACGATCGCGGCCACCGACACCCCCGGTGGTGGGTTGACGGTGATCGTCGACCTGGCCGCACCACCGGGAGGCACCCGGTGAGCAAGGTCAAGGTGTTGGTGATCGACGACGAGCCGCAGATCCTGCGGGCGCTGCGCATCAATCTCAGTGTTCGGGGTTATGAGGTGATCACCGCCGCGACCGGCGCCGGGGCGTTGAAGGCCGCCGCCGAACACCCGCCGGACGTGATCGTGCTGGACCTCGGTCTGCCCGACATGGACGGCATCGAGGTACTCGGCGGGCTGCGTGGCTGGCTGAACGCACCGGTGATCGTGCTGTCGGCCCGCACCGACTCCGCGGACAAGGTCGATGCGCTCGACGCCGGCGCCGACGACTATGTGACCAAGCCGTTCGGGATGGATGAGTTCCTGGCCCGGCTGCGTGCCGCCGTGCGCCGCGGTGCGGCCGCCTCGGAGACCGATGAACCGGTGATTCACACGGCGGCGTTCACCGTCGATCTCGCCGCCAAGAAGGTGCTCAGAAACGGCGCCGAGGTGCACCTGACGCCCACCGAGTGGGGCATGTTGGAGATGCTGGTGCGCAACCGCGGCAAGCTCGTGGGCCGCGAAGAGTTGCTCAAGGAGGTGTGGGGCCCGGCGTATGCCAAGGAGACCCACTATCTGCGGGTGTACCTGGCGCAGCTGCGCCGCAAGCTCGAGGACGACCCGTCGCATCCGCGGCACCTGCTCACCGAAGCGGGCATGGGCTACCGCTTCGAGGCGTGATGCGAACACGCCGAACACGTTGCGTCACATTGACACCACCGGTCACCGTTGCCGTTGGGGCGCGCGGAATGGCTGACGCGCACTCGGCGGCGAACTATGGTGGGGATCATCCGGGCGAAGGAGATGATCTGTCATGAACGAGCCCAAACACACCGGAGGCTGTACGTGTCGCTGCAACGCCTGCGACGGCGGCCACCACTGTCACAACATCGGTAGCGGTTGCAAGGTCAAGCTTTAATCCGAGAGGCGCTGCCACCCGCATCCGGGTGGCGGCGCCTCTATTTTTCTGTTTGCCCGCCCCCTCCCCGGGTACCGGACTGGGACAACTCGAGGGAGGGAACAGCTATGTCGGTAAAGGTCACCCAGACCCGCGGCTATTCGAACGTCCAGAAGGCGGCGATGGCCGTTGGGGCGGTATTCCTGCTCGTGGGCATTCTGGGCTTCATCCCGGGCATCACCACCAACTACGACATGCTCGAAGTCGCCGGCCACCACTCCGGCGCCCGCCTGCTGGGGATTTTCGAGGTGTCGGTGCTGCACAACGTCGTTCATCTGCTGTTCGGTGTCGCCGGCCTGCTGATGGCCCGCACCGTCAACGCCGCCCGCGCGTACCTGATCGGCGGCGGCGTGATCTATGCCGTGCTGTGGCTCTACGGCGTGGTCATCGACCGCGACAGCCAAGCCAACTTCGTACCGGTCAACACCGCCGATAACTGGCTTCACTTTGTGCTCGCCGTCGGGATGATCGGTCTCGGCGTGCTGCTGACCCGGCGTACCGCCGTGGCGACGGATCCGGCAGGGCCGCGAACGACGCGGTGATCCCGGATTGACTTCCGCTATTGACGGGTATGCAGCCGCCCATGGCGACCGCCCATTCCGGCAGAGTCCAGCGGCCACGGATCGGCCTGCTGGCGGTACAGGGCGCCGCGGTGCTAGTCGCCGCGGCGTTCCTGGCGGTGGCGATCGCCGGGTTCATCCCCGGCCTGACTACCCATCTTGACGAACTGCACTGGCTCGGCCACCACTCGCGGGCCGAGTTGTTCGGCGTCTTCGAGGTGTCGGTGGTACACAATCTGGCGCACCTGGCCTTCGGTGTGGCCGGGTTGGTGCTCGCCCGCACCTTCGCGCGCGCCAGGGCGTACCTGATCGGCGGCGGCCTGATCTTTCTCGGACTGTGGGTCTACGGCTTGCTGATCGACCTGTCCGGCCCACGAAACCTGTTGCCGCTCAACAGCTCTGACAACTGGCTGCATTTCGCGATCGGGGTGGTGATGACGGTGCTCGGCCTCACGCTGGCCGGCACCAGGACCCCCACCGGCGCCGACGGGGAGCCACTCGTGCTGCCCGAAGACGA
>JAEZIA010000123.1 GCA_023416315.1 Actinomycetes bacterium | reverse complement strand
CCTCGATGCCGACCAGCTCATCGCCGCGGCGCGCGCCTCGGGCGCCGACGCGATCCACCCCGGATACGGATTCCTCTCCGAGAACGCCGATTTCGCGAAGGCCGTCGTCGGCGCCGGATTGACCTGGATCGGGCCACCGGTGGCCGCCGTCGCGGCGATGGGCTCCAAGATCGAGGCCAAGAAGATGATGGCTGCCGCCGGGGTTCCGGTGCTCGACGAACTCGACCCGGCGACGGTCACCGCTACCCAGCTGCCGGTCCTGGTGAAGGCGTCGGCCGGCGGTGGCGGCCGCGGCATGCGGGTGGTGACCGAGCTGGCCGCGCTGGCCGGCCAGGTGGCTGCCGCCCAGCGCGAAGCCCAGTCGGCGTTCGGCGATCCGACCGTGTTCTGCGAGCGGTATCTGCCAGGAGGCCACCATGTCGAGGTGCAAATCCTCGCCGACCAGCACGGCACGGTCTGGGCGGTCGGCGAGCGGGAGTGCTCGATCCAGCGTCGCCATCAGAAGATCATCGAGGAGGCACCCTCCCCTCTCGTCGAGCGCGTTCCAGGTATGCGGCAGCGGCTGTTTGATGCCGCCCGGCTGGCGGCCGCCGCGATCGGCTACACCGGTGCGGGCACCGTCGAGTTCCTGGCCGATGACTCACCAGATCGGGCTGGCGAGTTCTACTTCCTGGAGATGAACACCCGACTTCAGGTCGAGCATCCGGTCACCGAACTCACCACCGGGCTCGACCTCGTTGAGCTACAGCTGGCGGTGGCCGACGGCGAGCGGCTCGGCGCCGAGCCGCCGACCGCCCGCGGCCACGCCATCGAAGCCCGGATCTACGCCGAGGACCCCGCCAAAAACTGGCAGCCGCAGGCCGGCACCATCCACCGCTTCGAGGTGCCCGGTGTGACAACCACTTTCGGAGTGATCGCCGACACCGGCGTCCGGTTGGACTCCGGGGTCGTCGGCGCGTCGACGGTGTCCATCCACTACGACCCGATGCTGGCGAAGGTGATCTCCTACGCCCCCACGCGGCGGCGCGCCGCGCAGGTACTCGCCGGCGCGCTGGCCGGGGCCCGGTTGCACGGGATCCGCACCAACCGCGACCTGCTGGTCAATGTCCTTCGGCACCAGGCATTCCTCGATGGCGCCACCGACACCGCCTTCTTCGATACGCATGGTCTGACCGACTTGGCCCGGCCGCTGGCCGACGATCGGGTGACCCGGCTCTCGGCGGTCGCCGCGGCGCTGGCCGACGCCGCTCACAACCGCGCCACGGCGACCACGCTCGGCGGGTTACCCAGCGGCTGGCGCAATGTCGTGTCCAGCCCGCAGCGTAAGAGCTATGCCGACGACGACCACGACCACCATGTCGCCTACCGGTTCACCCGCGACGGTGTGGTGCTGCCCGACGACCAGGGCGTGGCCGTGGTGTCCGTGCAACCGGGCGAGGTGGTGCTGGCCGACGAGTCCGGCGTGGCCACCGTATTCTCGGTGAGCCGTTACGGCGCAGCCACTTTCGTCGACTCGCCGCTGGGCTCGGCGGCCCTGACCGCCGTTGCACGGTTCCCCGAACCGGGATCGGCCGCCGAGAAGGGTTCGCTGCTGGCGCCCATGCCCGGCGCGGTCATCCGGCTCGGTGCGGCCCTCGGTGACACGGTCACGCTGGGCCAGCCGCTGGTGTGGCTGGAAGCAATGAAGATGGAACACACCATCACCGCGCCCGCCGATGGCGTGGTGACCCAACTCGAGGTCAGTGTCGGCCAGCAGGTCGATGTCGGAACCGTCCTCGCCCGGGTGGAGAGCCCAACCGACACCGAAGGAGAGCTGTGACCGCGTCGAGCAGCGACACCAGTTTTATCGAGAGCCCCGAACGACAGGAACTGCGCAAAGCGGTCGCCGCGCTCGCGTCGAGCTACGGCTCGGACTACTACCTGGCGAAGGCACGCGCCGGTGAGCACACCGACGAATTGTGGTCCGAGGCAGCCAAGCTCGGCTTCGTCGGTGTCAACCTTCCCGAGGAGTACGGCGGCGGGGGCGCCGGCATGTACGAGCTGTCTCTGGTTATGGAGGAGATGGCCGCCCACGGCTGCGCCCTGCTGATGTTGGTGGTGTCGCCGGCCATCAACGGCACGATCATCAGCAAGTTCGGCACCGACGAGCAGAAGAAGCGTTGGCTGCCCGGAATCGCCGACGGCTCGATCACGATGGCGTTTGCCATCACCGAACCCGATGCCGGGTCGAACTCCCACAAGATCACCACCACCGCCCGCCGTGACGGCGACGACTGGATCCTGTCGGGTCAAAAGGTCTACATCTCCGGCGTCGACCAGGCCCAGGCGGTGCTGGTCGTCGGCCGCACCGAAGAGGCCAAAACCGGCAACCTCCGGCCGGCCCTGTTCATCGTGCCGACCGACACCCCGGGCTTCACGTTCACCAAGATCGACATGGAGATCGTCAGTCCGGAGAGCCAGTTCCAGGTGTTCATCGACGACGTCCGGCTGCCGGCCGACGCCCTGGTCGGGTCGGAGGACGCCGCGATCGCGCAACTGTTCGCGGGTCTGAACCCGGAGCGGATCATGGGCGCGGCCAATGCGATCGGCGCCGGTCGCCATGTGCTGGGTAAGGCCGCCGACTACGTCAAGACCCGGCAGGTGTGGAAGACGCCGATCGGCGCGCATCAGGGCATCGCGCACCCGTTGGCGCAGAACTATATCGAGATCGAGCTGGCCAAGCTGATGATGCAGAAGGCCGCCGTGCTCTACGACAGCGGCGACGACTTCGGCGCGGCCGAGGCGGCCAATATGGCCAAGTACGCCGCGGGTGAGGCGTCCACCCGGGCCGTCGACCAGGCCGTGCAATCCCTCGGCGGCAACGGTCTGACCAAGGAGTACGGCGTCGCCTCGATGCTGACCGCCTCGCGGCTGGCGCGGATCGCCCCGGTCAGCCGGGAGATGATTCTGAATTTCGTCGCCCAGAACTCGCTGGGCCTGCCGCGGTCGTACTGATCATGTCCGACGCAACCCTGGTCACCTATGCCGTCGACGGTCACGTCGCGCGGCTGACACTCGATTCGCCGCACAACCGCAACGCGCTGTCCACCCGGCTGGTCGAGCAGCTGCACGCCGGCCTGCGGGCGGCCGCGGCCGACTCGGCGGTGCGCACCGTGGTGCTCGGGCATACCGGTGGCACGTTCTGTGCGGGCGCAGATCTGAGCGAAGCGGCGGACGGCGATCCGTTCGAAACCACCGCCGCGCGCGGCCGCGAGATGGCGGCCGTGCTGCGCGCGATCGTGTCCTCGCCGGTGCCGGTGGTGGCGGCCGTCGACGGGCACGTCCGCGCCGGCGGGCTCGGCTTGGTGGGTGCGTGCGATATCGCGGTCGCGGGGCCGCGCAGCACGTTCGCACTGACGGAGGCGCGCATCGGCGTGGCCCCGGCAGTGATCTCGCTGACATTGCTACCCAAGCTGGCGCCGCGTGCGGCCGCCCGCTACTACCTGACGGGCGAGACGTTCACCGCACCGACGGCCGCTGAAATCGGGTTGATCACCCTGGCCGCCGACGACCTCGACGCCGCCGTCGCCGGCATCGTCGCCGACCTGGGCCGCGGCTCGCCGCAGGGCCTGGCCGCGTCGAAAGCCCTGACCACAGCCGATGTTCTGGCCCGGTTCGACCGCGACGCCGAGCAACTGGCGATCGAATCGGCGCGCTTGTTCGTCTCCGAGGAAGCCCGCGAAGGGATGCTCGCGTTCTTACAGAAACGCCCTCCGCGGTGGTTGCGATAACACAGGCGTGAGAGAACAGCGAACGCTCTTGCGGTTGCCGAGCAGAGTCGTACCCTCGTAAGCGATGAGCAATCTGACACCGCGGGACGCATCGACGCGCGCTGCTGACACCGACCGCATCCAGGTCGCCCAGTTGCTCACCGACGCCGCCGCCAAGGGGCGTCTGCAACTCAGCGAATACGAGCAGCGGCTGGCCAAGGCGTACGCCGCGCAGACGTATGAAGATCTGGATCGGCTGACCGAAGACTTGCCCGAGGCCGCCGACGCCTCGCACCGTCGCGGTGCGTCCAAGCCCGCTCCGAAGACGCTCCTACTGGCCATCCTCAGCGGGTTCGAACGCCGCGGCCGATGGAATGTGCCCGGCCGGATCACCACGTTCACGCTCTTCGGTGGCGGCGTCGTCGACCTGCGCTACGCCGACTTCACCTCGGCCAGCGTGGAGATCCACGCGTATTCGATCATGGGCGGCCAGACGATCCTGCTCCCCCCGGAGATCAACGTCGAGGTGCACGGGCTCGGCGTCATGGGCGGCTTCGACCACAACGTGGATGGCCCCGGCACCCCGGGCGCGCCGAAGGTCACCATCCGCGGCTTCTCGCTGTGGGGTGGGGTGGGCATCAAGCGCAAGAACCGCAAGCCCAACCCGCCCGAGCTCACGCAGTAGGCAGAGAACAAAAACTTCGGCCCCTTCCGTCAGGGAAGGGGCCGAAGTTTCTGGTGCGGGCGCTACTTCGAGCTGTCGCCCGCCTTCTTGGAACCGGCGCTCGACGAGCCGCTCTCCGAGGAGGAGCTGCTGCTCGAGGAGCTGGACTCCGACTTGGTCTTCTTGCCGCCGCCGAGCGCGTCCGAGATCCGCTTGCCGATCTTGGCGAGCGGATTGGCCGGCTTGGCAGGCTTGGTCGCCGTCGACGTCGACTTCTTCGGTCCGGCGGTGCCGGTGGACTTCGTCGCCGGAGCGTCGTCGGTCGCGGAGCCGGCGCCCTCGGTGGAGGATCCGGTGCCCTCGGTACCGGTGCCCTCCGTACCGGTGCCCTCGGTCGTGCCGGTGCCCTCGGTCGCGCCGGTGCCCTCGGTCTCCGGCTTCACCTCGGCGGCAGTCGTCTTGACCGTCGACTTCGCGGCCGCAGACGATGCCGGGGTGCTGATGCCGACCGCAGACTTGATCGCGTTCTCGAATCCCTTGAGGTCACTCTGGATCGTCTTGGCTGCCGCAGTCACGGCACCAGCGAGCTCCTCCGGCGGCGCCGGCGGGGCGAGGCTGTCCGAGATCGACGTCACGACGTAGGCCAGGATCGCCGACAGGCCGTTGGTGCCGTAGGCGAAACCGGTGCCCTCTTCGGGGTCGTAGTCCGGAGTCTGCCCGTAGAAGTACAGGCTGGCCAGGGTGCCCTCGCCCAGGTGGATCGGGCCCAGGTCGAATCCCGGCACCAACTGCGTCGCCGACGCCACGATCGAGTTGACCACGTTCGGAATGCCGTAGTAGAAGGTCGCCTGCGCGGCCTGGAAGATCGGCGACTCAGTGCCGAAGAGCTCACCGGCGGCCACATAAGGAATCGACGGGAAGCCAACCTCGAAGAAGTAGTTGTCCAGGTCGAAGCCGGGGAGGAACGACTCGGTGGCATTGTCGACCAGGTAGTAGAGCACGCCCGAGGCGCCGCCCAGGTAGATGTCGCTCACGCCCGGGTAGTACTTATTGTCGGGCTCGATGTAACCACCCCACCCGAACCAGTACGCATCGTTGATGCCCTGAATGGTGATGTCGGTGATCGCCGTCAGCTCGTACTTGGCCGTCGACAGCGGCAGCGGGGCGGGTGCGCCCAGCGCCAGGTCGTGCGCCGGCAGAAGTGCCGGTGAGGCGGTGACGATGGCAGCAGCACTGGCCAGTGCCGCGCCGGTCATCAGGAAAGGCCGAGTCCGTGACGCCATTGCTAATTCCCCTTGTTGGTGCGGTTCGCCAGGTTCGTGACGAACTCGATGCTTTGCTGATGCGAATCTTAGAAGATCCTGATAGATACTAAGGGGCTGTTTGCCCTTCAGCAAGCGGAACAGGTGAACTTAAGGACTTATGTACTTAGCTCCTGTCACACCAATCACGCAGTTTGGACAGGCGTCGAGTAGCCGATTGACGCGAAAGAAACATCCGCGTTAACGACATCCCCGCCGGTGTTCGCTGGGAGCCTGCCGCCGAGAACGTTGACGTCAATAATAATCTGGTTTGCCGGGCTCCGCAGTGTTCAGTCCAGCAAATCAAATTGCACGCGGGGACCGCATCGATTTGCTGACGATCCATCCGTTTCCGGTCAGCGCCGCCGTCTGCGGGATCGCAGATAGTCGCCCACCACCGCGGCGCCGAGGCCGTCGAGGTCGGGAACCACCACCCGGCCCTCCACCCGACGCGCAATCTTGTCGATGAATTGGGCCAGGCCTGGGTCGTTACCGAGCCGGAAGATGGTCACCTGCGCGCCGAGCCGGGCGACTTCGTCGAACCCGCGCACGGTCAGCGCTTTGGTCCGTGGATGCGGTGGATAATCGAAGAACACCGACGTCCCCCGACCATCGAAGTCCTCCAGGTGCGCGGTCGGCTCACCGTCGGTGACCACCAACACCACCGGTTGAGCGTTGGGATGCCTGCGCAGATGCCGAACCGCCAGCGCCAGCGCGTGATGCAGATTGGTGCCCTGCTCGTAGACGCCTTCAAGTCCGGTCAACTCGGCCGCGGTCACGGTTCGGGCGTACCGACCGAAAGCGATGATCTCCAGCGCATCCGAACGGAATCTGGTGCTCACCAGATGATTGAGCGCCAGCGCGGTCCGCTTCATCGGCAGCCACCGGTTCTCCATCACCATCGAGAACGAGGTGTCGACCAGCAGCGCGACCGCGGACTGAGTGCGGGTTTCGGTCTCCGACACCTCGACGTCGTCGACCGCGATCGTCAGCGGTCCGCCGGCATGCTCGGTGCCGGCCCGGCGCAGCACGGCGTTGGTCAGTGTGCGCGTGACATTCCACGGCTCGGTATCACCGAATGCCCACGGCCTGGTTGCCCCGGTCAGCTCACCGGCCGCGCCGGCGCGCCGGGTGTCCCGCTCGCCGTGACGCCCCGAAAGTTGTTGGGCGACATCGCGAAGTGCGGTTTGACCAAGTTGTCGCATGGCCTTGGGCGACAACCGCCACTGGCCGTCGGAGCCACGATCCAGGAAGCCCTGATTCATCAGCGCCCGCTCCAGTTCGGCCAGCGTCCGCGCATCGATGGCGGCCTGGTCACCGAGCTGGCGGGCCAGCGCGTCGAGGTCGACATCGTCCATGGTGGCGCCGGCATAGCTCTGCGACAGCTGCTCGGCGAGCTGCTCGAGTTCGGCGATATCGGCCATCGCCTGCGCGCCCTCCCCCATCCCGAGCGGGTTGTCGCCGGAGAACTCCGAAGAGCCGTTCCAGTCCTCCCCCGGCCGGGCCGCCTGCAGATGGGCGTCGAGGCGGTTGAGCGCGTTCATCAGCTGGGGTGAGCCGAAAGCCTGTTGCGCCAACGCATCGAGCTCGGCGCGCTGGTCCGGCGTCAGGCTGTTGCGGAACCGCTGCGCGGCCGCCGCGCGCTTGGCCAGCGAATCCAGCAGCTCCTCGACGTTCTTGGGATTCTCCGGAAAGTACTGGCCATGCTTGCCCATGAAGTCGTCGAAATCTTGCGCGCTGTCCTCACCACGAGAGTGCTTGTCCAGCAGGTCGTTCAGATCGTCGAGCATTTCGTTGACGGCCTGACGGTCTTCGTCGGTGGCATTCTCCAGCGCCTGCTTCATGCCGGCGAATCGCTGATCGAGCATCTCCCTGCCGAGCAGATCCTTGATCTGCTCGTATTTCTGACGCGCCTCGGGGCTGCGCCAGCTGTAATCCGAGAGCTCTTGGACGGCCTTGGCCGGGGACGGCGACAACGATTCGATCTGCAGTTCTGCGAATCGGGCGTCGTCGTCGAGGGCCCGCGCCAGCTCCTTGCGCTCGGAGAGCACCGCCTCATCGAGCAGCTTCTTGATCTCCTGCAATGTGCCGTCAAGGTTGTTGCGGTTCAACAGTTCCCGACGCCTGCGGTTCACTTCCGCGGCGAGCCGGTCGGCACCCTTGGTGTCCCTGGTCCCGCGGCGCAGCAGCTCGGACAGCGCCCGTCGCGGCGACGTGCCCTCCATGACGTCCTGGCCGATCTGTTCGAGCGCGTCGCGCAGATCCACCGGTGGGGCCAGCGGATCCGGCCCCCCGGTGTAGGCCGAATACCGGGAGTCGTGGCTGTGCGGGCGTTTAGCCATAGACAGTTTCGCCTTCTCCGGTCACCTTGTCGATGCGCTTGGCCAAATACAGAGCCTCCAAAGCCAATTCGATGGCAGCGGCACGCTCGCCCTCGGTTTCGGCGTCCACCCGCTTGGCGATCGTGTCGATGACCGGCAGCTCGGGCAGTGCGGCGAGCACGTCCTTGGCCGACACCTGCTCGCCGGTGGTCACCGCCGATCCGCCCTCCACCGCGGCGACCAGCGGGCCGACGTCGATTCCGCCCAGAACCCGTTGCGCGGTGTCGGCGGTGGCGCGGCGCAGCAGATGCTCGAGCACCGCCTGCTCGCGGCCTTCCTCCCCGGACTCGAACTCGAGTTTGCCGCGCAGCACGTCGACGATCGTGCCGAGATCGACCACCCGGGCCACCGGCTCGTCCTCGCCAAGCACCGCACCGCGGTGGCGGGCCGAGGCGGCGACGGTCTCGGCCGCGGCGATCGCGAACCGAGCCGAGACACCCGAGCGCTGGTCGACCGAACTGGACTCGCGCAAATAGCGGGCGAACCGGGCAACGATTTGCATCAGGTAGGTCGGAACCTGGGCCGACAGGTGCGCTTCCTGGGTGATGACGCCGACCTCCGCGTCGAGCTCACGCGGGTAGTGGGTACGGATCTCCGCGCCGAAGCGGTCCTTGAGCGGGGTGATGATGCGCCCGCGGTTGGTGTAGTCCTCCGGGTTGGCGCTGGCCACCACCAGCACGTCGAGCGGCAGGCGCAGCGTGTAACCGCGCACCTGGATATCGCGTTCCTCCATCACGTTGAGCATCGAGACCTGGATGCGCTCGGCGAGGTCGGGCAACTCGTTGACGGCGACGATGCCGCGGTGCGCTCGCGGGATCAGACCGTAGGCGATGGTTTCCGGATCACCGAGACTGCGGCCCTCGGCGACCTTGATCGGGTCGATGTCACCGACCAGGTCGGCCACGCTGGTGTCGGGCGTCGCGAGCTTCTCGAAGTAGCGCTCGCTGCGGTGCCGCCACTCGATCGGCAGGTCGTCACCGGAGTCGGATGCGCGCCGAATCGATTCGGGTGTGATCGGGGTATAGGGGTGCTCGCCTAGCTCGGATCCGGCGATCACCGGCGTCCACTCATCGAGCAGGTTCTGCAGCGAGCGCAGCAGCCTGGTCTTGCCCTGGCCGCGCTCACCGAGCAGGACGAAGTCGTGCCCGGCAATCAACGCCCGCTCGAGCTGCGGCAACACGGTGTCCTCGAACCCGAAAATGCCAGGCCAGACGTCATCCCCCTCGGCCAGCGCGGTGAGGAGGTTCTCCCGGATCTCCTGCTTGACGCTGCGCTCCCGATGTCCGGTTGCGCGGAGTTCGCCAAGCGTGCGGGGGAAGTTGTCAGGTGAAGTCACCTCTCCACGCTACGACTGCGGCGTCGCGGAGGCACTACGCGGGCAGCGCAATGTCACATATGGCTCACTCGGGAATAGTCCCGGTCAGTGCGCGAAGTGGCGGGCTCCGGTGAGGTACAGGGTGATCCCGGCCTTGGCGGCAGCCTCGGTGACCAGCTCGTCGCGTACCGACCCGCCGGGATGGACGACGGCCTTCACCCCCGCCGCGGTCAACGTCTCCAGCCCGTCCGGGAACGGGAAGAACGCGTCGCTGGCGGCCACCGCGCCACGGACCCGCTCGCCACCACGCTCGACGGCCAGCCGGGCCGCGTCGACCCGGTTGACCTGGCCCATACCCACACCCACGGTCGCGCCGTCGGCGGCGACCACGATCGCGTTCGACTTCACCGCGCGGCAGGTGCGCCAGGCGAACACCAGGTCGGCCAGCGTCGCCTCGTCGGCGGCGGCGCCGGTGGCCAGCGTCCAGTTGGCCGGGTCATCACCGGCGGCGTCGATCCCGTCGCGCTGCTGGATCAACAGGCCACCGCTGATCTGGCGCAGTTCGGCCCCGCCGACCGGCGGCTCGGAGGCCACGAGCACGCGAATGTTCTTCTTACGCGCCAGGATTTCGACCGCGCCGGGCTCGTAGGCCGGTGCGATGATCACCTCGGTGAAGATTTCCGCGACGAACTCGGCCATCTCGACCGTGACCTCGCTGTTGGCGGCGATCACGCCGCCGAAAGCGCTCAGCGGATCGCATTCGTGGGCCTTACGGTGGGCGTCGGCCACCGACACCGACGAGATCGCGATACCGCACGGGTTGGCGTGCTTGATGATCGCCACACAGGTCTGCTCGTGGTCGAACGCCGCCCGCCAGGCCGCGTCCGCATCGGTGAAGTTGTTGTAGGACATCTCTTTTCCGTGCAGCTGCTCGGCCTGGGCCAGCCCCGGCCAGCCGGCGTCGTCGCTGTAGAGCGCGGCCTGCTGGTGCGGGTTCTCCCCGTAGCGCAACTGTGAGGTGCGCCGCCAGGTGCGGCCGAACCACGGTGGCAGGAACTCGGGCGCATCACCGTTCTCGGGGGCCAGCACCGACCCCATCCAGCTGGCCACGGCGACGTCGTACTCGGCGGTGTGCCGGAACGCCAGGGCCGCCAGCTTCTGCCGCTCGGCGAGGGTGAAGCCGCCGGACCGGACCGCGGCCAGCACGCCGTCATAACCCAGCGGATCAACCACGACCGCCACACTCGGGTGGTTCTTGGCCGAGGCCCGCACCATCGACGGTCCGCCGATATCGATCTGCTCGACGCACTCGTCGACCTCGGCGCCGGAGGCCACCGTCTCGCTGAACGGATAGAGATTGACCACGACCAGATCGAAGGGCTCGACCTTGAGCTCATCGAGAGCCTTGAGGTGCTCGGGCTTGCGGGTGTCGGCGAGCAGGCCGGCGTGGATGTGCGGGTGCAACGTCTTGACGCGGCCGTCGAGCACCTCGGGGAATCCGGTGACGAACTCCACTGGCGTCACCGGGATGCCTTTGTCGGCAATGGTTTTGGCGGTGGATCCGGTGGAGACGATGGTGACGCCCGCGTCGTGCAGGCCCTGGGCGAGCGGGATCAGGCCGCTCTTGTCGTACACACTGATCAGTGCGCGCCGGATCGGCCTCTTACCTACTGTCCCCGCGGTCATCCTATGGTCGCCTTTCTGCCACTCCAGGTCACGCCACGCTGAGCCAGCGCGGCCAGGACATCCACCAAAAGCCGCCGTTCGGTGACCTTGATGCGTTCGTGCAAGCTGTCCTCGTCGTCGTCGTCGAGAATCTCGACGGGTTCCTGGGCGAGGATCGGACCGGTGTCGACGCCGGCGTCCACCAGGTGCACCGTGCAGCCGGTGAGCTTGACCCCGTAGGCCAGTGCGTCGGGCACCGCGTGCGCGCCGGGGAAGGCAGGCAGCAGCGCCGGGTGGGTGTTGACGACACGGCCGAGGAATCGCGAAAGAAATTCCGGGCCAAGTATTTTCATGAAGCCGGCCGACACGATCAGGTCGGGGCGGTGCGCCTCGGTGGCATCGGCGATCGCGGCGTCCCAGTCGGCGCGCTCGGCGAAATCCTTCAGCCGCACGCGGAACGTCGGGATCGAGGCGGCGGCGGCGATGTCGACGGCACGGCAGTCGCGGTCCACACCGACGGCGACCACCCGCGCGGGATAGTCGCCGACGGCGGCGTCCAGCAGCGACTGCAACAGCGATCCGGTCCCCGATGCCAGTACGACGAGGCGCGCCGGGGCGCTCGGCGGGACGTGGATCGGATGCTGCACGGCGATGAGCCTAACGGTGCTTGTCCCCCGGGCTCCCGGGCATTGGCGGTTCTGCTCACTCCAGCCAGTGCGGATGCACCGAGCGACGACGCTGACCTGTCCGGCTCAACGTGTCACATCCCCAGCGCCGACTGTTTGCTTAGCGACCGCCCGAAGGGAGTCTTCCGTGACGAACGCGGGACCCATGCCTGGTGGCCGGCCCCTCCCGTCGGCCCCCCGCCACGACGTGCGCCGCCGCGCGAGCGCGGCCTGACCGCCACCACGACACCGCCGCATTGCCACCGTCGACGAGCGCATCACCGACTCGGCGATGCCAACCAGCCGATATGGCAACTTGTTTGACCGACATCCTGGTTCTTCCCCGACCGACAACCTGGACCGGGTGCGCGTGTCTCACCGACAGGTGCGAGAACACCCGCACCGGCCGGTCCGCAGAACCACGATCGGCGGTCGCGATGTCCCGTCGGGGACGCTGTTGGCATTGCGTACCAGAACTGTTACTTTGCTGGAGATCGTGGGGCCGGGTATCCGCTGCGACCCGAGTGGCCTTATGGTTTCACTGTTTCGCGATTCAGGGCAACGGCGCCCGAAAGGCTGGGTCATGGTCATCGCCAGAAGAGTTCTCGGGGCAGCACTGCTGGCCCTCGCATGTGCGGCCGTGGTGCCGACAACGGCTCACGCATCGCCGGATGTCGTCGGCATGACGTTGGCCGAAGCGAGTTCGACGTTGCGCTCTGCGGGATACACGCCGCTGGTGACGAATACGTTCGGCGGGAGCACAGGTCGGTCCGACTGCATCGTCGGTCGTCAACAAGACCGACTGACGTCCACATCTGCGGAGACATTGCTGACTCTGAACTGCAACGCACCGCTCGCGGGCCCTGGGCTGCCTGGAAACTCCGCAGCCAGCCCCGCCGGCCGAGCTGCGGCCGCGGCAGCGGTGACGCGGGTCGCCAAGGAACGCATCGAACAATCCCTGCTCAGTCAACTCGATCGCGGGTCCGGTCAGTCCTGGGTGCAATGCGCGGGCGATCTGGTCGGCACGATCGGTAGCGGTGTCGACTGCAAGGTGCTGGCCAACCAGAAGAAGCAGGTCTACACGCTCACGGTCACCGAGGTCGACGACGGACGGATCAGCTACGACATCGCGGTAAAGGAGTGACCTCGCGCGCCACATGAGGCGTCGGCGGTGTTTGTCGGTACCGGTCGCCGGGCATCCGAGGTTTCACCGTCGAGTAGTGAGGAGCATCGTCAATGTCGATCTGCGACACGTGCGGAAATGACTACGACAAGGCGTTCACCGTCACCTTTTCCGATGGGCGTTCGGCCACGTTCGACAGCATCGAATGCGCCGCCGTCGAGTTGGCGCCGCAGTGCGCCCACTGCGGGTGCCGCATCCTGGGCCACGGAGTGGAAACCGAGGACGCGATCTTCTGCTGTGCGCACTGCGCCAGGAAGTCGAGCAACGCCGACGTCAACGACCGCTATCCGGTGCCCGCCGGAGGTTAGCGTTCGGTCTCGATGTCGTCGTCGACGATCATCAGGTCCTCGACGTCCTCGAGGTCAGGTGCGGGCCGCACCGGCACGGGTGGAGCGGCCGGCTCGGGATCGGTCTCCGGCTCGGGTTCCGACGCCGCGTCGATCGCCTGCTCGGCCGGGACGTCGGGAATCGGCGTGGTCAGCGCCTCGTCGTCGTAATCGTCGGTCGGTTCCTCGGCCGCCGCCACCGGAACCTTCACCCTCTTCGGTCGCCGGAGCACGCCGCCGGTCAATACGACCGTGAGCGCCCCGATCACGAAGAACCACAGAAACACCGCCGGGGCGAACGTGCTCTGGTCCACTCCGACCTCGCCGAAGTTGCCCAGCTGCCCGCTCGCGGCGTAGCCCAACACCGCCATCGTGACCGCAGCCAGCAGCGATGCGACCGCCAGCTTCGCCAGCGCGGTCGGCCAGGGCAGGGGCCGGATTGCGCACTGCTGCCCCACGGCCACCCCGGACGCGGCGCCGACGATCAGCAGCGCGACCCACACCGGCCCCAGCGGCGGGGTCGGCGCCGCCGCCAGGATCGGCACCGCCGGGATGTCGCCGCCGAAGACCGTGAACGAACTGAACGTGGCGAACCCGATGTGGGCGCTGGAACCAACCGCGACGGCCGCCGTGCCG
This sequence comes from Actinomycetes bacterium, assembly GCA_023416315.1. GTDB lineage: Bacteria > Actinomycetota > Actinomycetes > Mycobacteriales > Mycobacteriaceae > Mycobacterium. The sequence goes on along the minus strand of JAEZIA010000123.1, from coordinate 11,777 downwards.
AGGATCACGTTGGGTGCGTACAACGCGGACAACAAGGTGAGGCTGAGCTGACCGAACAGCGAATCGGTGATCGCGTACAGCTCGTGCATGGTGCCCCAGTGCACGACCAGCGACGCCGCGGTCACCGCTGCGGACAACCCGAACAGCGCCAGCACGCCCGCGGTGGCCGCGCGCACGGTGTCGCCGAGCCACAGCGGCAACCGGAATGCCTGCAGTGCCCGCCACCCGACCTGAGAGCCCACGCCGATCAGCGCGCCGATGCCGTGCACGGCCAGCACACCGGAGAACGCGCGCAGCGCGCTGGGCGTCTGCAATTCGGTGATCACCGATGAGGCGTCGTGAATGACGGCCAGCGCGATCGCGGCGAACAGCAGCGGGCCGCCGATGGCCGAGGCGACGATCCAGCGAGTCACAAACCACGACGCCCGCGGGGAGGTGGCGTGTGCGGTGGTCCGCGCGGTTCCCCACACCATCAGCAGCACCGGTAGCAGCGGAAGGACGGCGAGCTGGTGCCCGGCGATCGAGATCGGCACCTGATGCACGGCCAGCCACATGCTGGCGATGGCACCGAGGGTGCCGGTCATATCGCTGTTCGCGATGACGAGCTGCAGCAGTGTCACGGCGGCGATCACACCCAGTGCCACCACCGACGGGCCGAATGCGACCCGGACCAGATCGCGCGCTTGACGCGCCCCAACTGGCCGCTTGTCCTCCATCCGTGTCACTCCACGCGCCGGTCAGGCGTGCTGCGCGAAGAGCGCCCGGTTAGGACGGGTTTTGGCCCGACGGCGACGATGACGGCGCCTGGGGCTGCTGCTGTTCCGGCTGCTGCTGGCCCGAGCCGGTCGACGGCGGCGGGCTGAAGCTGGGGAAACCGGTGGGCGGGGTGGGCGGGCCGCTCTGGGCACCGCTGCCGCCGAAGCCCGACGGCCCGGACGAGTAGCCGCCGCCGTACTGCGAGGGGTAACCCGGCCGCGGCGGAACGCCCTGCGGCGGACCCTGCTGCGGGCCGGGCTGACCGTAGTAGCCGCCGGGCGGCGGACCGTACTGACCGAACTGCTCGTAGCGGGGCCGAGGCGACGGAGCGCTGATGACCCCGGCCTCGAGCAGCAGTGCGGCGACGGCGGCGACGGCCTGCAGAAGCGTGAGCGCCAGCAGCAGCCACAGCCCCCAGCCGACGGAGAAACCGGTGGGCCTGGCCACCACCTGAGCAACGGACATCAGCACCGCGATCAGCGCGGCCACCGCGATCACCCCGCCGTAGTCGCGGGCCTTGGGCAGCAGTGCGGCCGCGGCGAGCAGCGCCGCCACCAGCGTCGCGACCACCGGGTAGCCACCGCCGCCACCGGTGAGCTCGGCGCCGCCGAACGGGCCCAAATCGGCGTGGACGGTGAGGATCGGCCCGAAGCTGGCCAGGTAGGCGGCCAGGCCGAGCACGATCACGGCGATATTCAGGTACTGCGGCAGCTTGCTCGGTCCAGCCTCGGTCGGCGCGAACGACTGCGTGGGCGCGCCGTACGGGCCGCTCGGCTGCGATGGTTGGTAGCCCGGATTCGTGGGCGGGTAAGTCATGGCCTCTCCTTCAGCCTTGTCACGCCTCGCATCCCCCGCGGCGCTGCGTCGGTTGTGGCTCCCGAACGGACCCGCAGGTCGGCGTTCGCACACCACGCTATCGCACGACGCCGTGGCCGCCATGACCCATCGGCGTGTCACACAGGCAGTTGGTGACCCGCCGTCACCGCCGCGGCCGAGGCCACAAGCGGCCGGGAAACCGAATCGCTTTCGGCCGCCTCGATTTCTCGCACCAGCGGCAGTACCCGCGCGCCGAAGTACTCGATTTCTTCCTGGAAGTGCAGGAAGCCGCCGAGGATGAGGTCGACCCCGCGCTTGCGGTAGGCGGCGATCCGTTCGGCGATCTGTTCCGGCGTTCCGATCAGTTGGGTGCGGAATCCGTCGTTGTATTGGACGAGGTCTTCGAACGTCGAATCGGCCCACATTCCGCGCTTGTCGCCGGTGGAGTTGCCGGCCTGCTGCACAGCGGCGTGAAAGCCGTCGACCGCCGGCTTGTTGGCCTTGGCGATGATCTCTTTGAGGACTTCTTTCGCTTCCTTCTCGGTGTCGCGGGCGATGATGAAGCCGTTCAGGCCGAAGTTGACCTCCCTGTTCACGGTCCGGGCGTGGTCGCGAACCTCGACGAGCTGCTCGGTGACGCCGTCGAAGTCCTTGCCGTTGGAGAAGTACCAGTCGGCGTAGTAACCGCCGTTGCGGCGGGCGGCGGTGGAATTGCCGCCTTGGAAGATCTCCGGGTTGGGGCGCTCACGGGTGTTGAGCGGCTTGGGCTTGAGCGTGAAGTCGTGGATGCGGTAGAAGTCGCCGCGGAAATCGACGTTGTCCTCGGTCCAGATTATGCGCAGCACCTGCAGGAATTCGGCGCTGCGCCGGTAGCGCTCGTCGTGCTCGAGCCACGGCTCACCGAGGTGGGTGAATTCGTCTTTGAACCAGCCGGAGACGACGTTGACCGCGAAACGACCGCCAGAGAGCTGGTCGGCGGTGGCCCCGAGCTTGGCCAGTACGCCGGGATGCCAGAGGCCGGGATGGACGGCGGCGATGAGCTTGAGCCGCTGGGTGGCCAGCAACAACGCCAGCGAGAAGCTGGTGGATTCGTGCTGGAATTCGGCGCCGTAGCTGGCCTCGTAGCGGACCTGCGACAGCGCGTACTCGAACCCGTTGTTCTCGGCGGTCTGCGCGAGCTTGACGTTGTAGTCGTAGTTCCAGTCCGTGCGCTGCTCGATGGTGCTGGTGACCAAGCCGCCGCTGACGTTGGGAACCCAGTAGGCGAATTTCACATTCGAGGCGATGCGTTCGGTCGTCATGGTTTGCATGGTTGTGACGGCCGTCGCCGGGGTCACCCTTTTAACTCGCCGAGAGTGCAGATGCTGAACACGTATTGCGAGACGGTTTGGGTTAACCACTGCAGTCTCGGCGAATGAAATGCCACCTTGCCCGGGGATAGGCGACCCGCTCTAATGCAGCCCATGGATTACGGGCTCGTTCTCTTCACCAGCGACCGCGGCATCGCTCCGGCAGCGGCAGCCAAGCTCGCCGACGACCACGGGTTCAAGACCTTCTATGTGCCCGAGCACACGCACATCCCGGTCAAACGCGAAGCCGCACACCCCACCACCGGCGACGAGTCGCTGCCCGACGACCGCTATATGCGCACCCTCGATCCGTGGGTCAGCTTGGGCACCGCCTGCGCGGTGACCTCGCGGGTGCGGCTGTCCACCGCGGTGGCGCTGCCCGTCGAGCACGATCCCATCACGTTGGCGAAATCGATTGCCACCCTTGATCATCTGTCCGGCGGCCGGGTCAGCCTCGGCGTCGGCTTCGGCTGGAACACCGACGAACTCAAGGACCACAACGTTCCGCCGGGCCGTCGGCGCACGATGCTGCGCGAGTACATCGAGGCGATGCGCGAACTATGGACGAAGGAAGAAGCCGAATACGACGGCGAATTCGTGAAGTTCGGCCCCAGCTGGGCCTGGCCCAAGCCGGTCCAGTCGCACATCCCGGTGCTCGTCGGCGCGGCGGGAACCGAGAAGAACTTCAAGTGGATCGCCCGTAGTGCCGACGGCTGGATCACCACCCCGCGCGACTTCGACATCGACCAGCCGGTGAAGCTGCTTCAGGACACCTGGGCTGCCGCCGGGCGCGACGGTGCCCCGCAGATCGTGGCACTGGACTTCAAGCCGGTCCCTGAGAAGTTGGCGCACTGGAAGAACATCGGCGTCACAGAAGTCTTGTTCGGGCTGCCGGACAAGTCCGCCGACGAGGTCGCTGCCTACGTGGAGCGGTTGGCGGGCAAGCTCAGCGCGCTCGATCTCTAGGCGAGCACCGCGCGGTTCTTGCCGTCCTCACCGGCGGTGACCCTGATTGCGGCGCCCAGCGGGTCGCCGTCGCTCATCAACGCCACCAGTGCCTCGTCGGTGCTGATGGCCATGAAGCGGCTGCCGTCGGCGTCCAGGCGGCCGATGATGATGCCGGTGCGCTCGGGCCAGTCATAGCGCACCGAGTACGTTTCGATTGTGCCGGTGCCGGTCGCGTTGCGGGTGACCGGCACCTTCGGTAGCGCAGCGATCTCGGCCTGCAACTCCGTGCTGCGGTCCGGGGCCCAGCCGGTCGGCGTCGTCGAGTACACGCCGACCGAGTACTTGCTCATGATGCCGCCGTTGGCGCCGACGAGCCCGAAAGCGCCTGGCTTGTCCCGCATCGCGACGACCGTCTCGGCGATACCGTGCAGCGAATAGCTGTTGCCCGGTCCGCCGAAGTACGGCAGCCCGCCGGTGAGGGTGAGTCCGCGCGGATCGTCGGCGCTGAGTCCGAACTCGTCGCACACGGTGAAGACCGGGAACGGGAAGCAGCTGTACAGATCGAAGGTCGCAACGTCGTCGATGTCGATGCCGGCCACCCGAAGTGCTTCTGCTACAGCCTGTTTGGACGAGTAGCTCACGCTGACGTCGTGGCGGTCCAGCAGGTCCTGCTCGCGCTGATCGGCATGGCCATGCAGGTACACCCACTTGTCTTCGGCTACACCGAGTCTGCGGGCAGCGCCGACCGACATCAGCAGTGCCGCCGCCCCCTGGTTGACCGTGTCGCGGGCCACCATCAGGCGGGGATACGGATCGCAGATCATCCGGTTCTCGGCGGTGACGGTAACCAATTCCGAGACCGAACGCTCGACCGGCGACGACGAGAACGGGTTCTTGGCAGCCACTTTCGAGAACGGCGAGAACAGCTCGGCCATCTTGAGCCGGTATTCCTCGACGGACAAACCCAGCCGCGCGCGGCGAGCGTTGTCCAGCAGCCCGTACTGAACGGGTGCGCCGGTTAGGCCGTGGCCTGCGGTGTACTCGCTCATGTACTGCTCGAAGCCAAACCCGCGGTCCTCCAGCTGACCGCCGACGGTCTCGCTGTGGTCGGGCTTCTGGTCACGATTCGCGAACGTCTTCAGCGTCGAGCCGTTCTCCGACCCGAGGATCAGAGCCACCTCGATCGCGCCGGCCGCGATCGCTGCGCCGAACTCCGTGACCAGCTTCTGCGGGCCGTTACCGCCGATCGGCTCGAGCACCGCACGCGCCGGGTTGGCGCCGACGCGGCCGGCCACCGACCGGACGTAGTTGTCGGAGGCCCCCAGCGGCGGGTCGGCGAACGGCGTGCAGATCTCGAACTGCCGAAGACCGGCGAACACCTCGATGGCCTCAGCCACCGCTGTCACGTCGGCCCCGGTGTCGGCCAGCGCGGCCCGGACCGCCTCGGTGGCCAGCTCGACCGCCGACATACCGCGATACTCGGCGTCGTCGATGCGCTCGGTGAACTGCCCGACGCCGACGATGACCGGGGTGCGCTGATCGACCATAGTTCGACAGGCTAATAGAACACGTTACTGTTCTGCCAACCGACTCCTCGAGCAGACGCAAAAGCTCCCGACACGCCGGGCGTGCGGGAGCCTTTACGTCTGCTCGGCGGGTTACAACCCCTGCAGGATCTCCCTGGCCAGGGCGGCGGTCTCCGACGGCGTCTTGCCGACCTTGACTCCGGCGGCCTCCAGGGCCTCCTTCTTGCCCTGCGCGGTGCCCGCACCGTCAGACACGATCGCGCCGGCGTGGCCCATCGTCTTGCCCTCGGGAGCGGTGAACCCGGCGACGTAGCCGACGACCGGCTTGGAGACGTTGGCCTTGATGTAGGCGCCCGCCTTCTCCTCGGCGTCGCCGCCGATCTCGCCGATCATCACGATGATCTTGGTCTCGGGGTCGGCCTCGAACGCCTCGATGGCGTCGATGTGGGTGGTGCCGATGACCGGGTCGCCGCCGATACCGATGGCGGTGGAGAAGCCGAGGTCGCGCAGCTCGTACATCATCTGGTAAGTCAGCGTGCCGGACTTCGACACCAGGCCGATCGGGCCCTTGCCGGTGATGTTGTTCGGCGTGATGCCGACCAGGGACTCACCGGGGGTGATGATGCCGGGGCAGTTGGGGCCGATGATCCGGGTCTTCTGCCCCTTCTCGACGTTGTAGGCCCACGCATATGCGGTGTCCTGCACCGGAATTCCCTCGGTGATGACCACCAGCAGCGGGATCTCGGCGTCGATGGCCTCAATGATTGCGTCCTTCGAGAAGGCCGGCGGCACAAAGGCGATCGACACGTCGGCGCCGGTCTCCTTCATCGCCTCGGCCACCGAGCCGAACACCGGGAGCTCGACGTCGTTGCCGTCTTTGTCCTTATGGGACACCGTCGTGCCGGCCTTGCGGGCGTTCACGCCGCCGACCACCTGGGTGCCCGCCTTGAGCATCAGCGCGGTGTGCTTGGTGCCCTCGCCGCCGGTGATGCCCTGGACGATGACCTTGGAGTCCTTGTTCAGAAAAATCGACATATCAAGCGTCCCTTACTTGTTCGCCAGCTCGGCGGCCTTGTCGGCGCCGGCGTCCATGGTGTCGGCCTGGATCACCAGGGGGTGGTTGGCTTCGTTGAGGATGCGACGGCCCTCTTCGACGTTGTTGCCGTCGAGGCGCACGACGAGGGGCTTGTTCGCACTGTCGCCGAGTTTCTTCAGCGCACCGACGATGCCGTTGGCCACCGCGTCACACGCGGTGATGCCGCCGAACACGTTGACGAACACGCTCTTGACCTGGCTGTCGCCGAGGATCACGTCGAGGCCGTTGGCCATCACCTCGGCAGAGGCACCACCGCCGATGTCGAGGAAGTTGGCGGGCTTCACGCCGCCGTGCTTCTCGCCGGCGTAGGCGACGACGTCCAGGGTGGACATCACCAGGCCTGCGCCGTTGCCGATGATGCCGACCTCACCGTCGAGCTTGACGTAGTTGAGGTCGTTCTCCTTGGCCTTCAGCTCCAGCGGATCGGTGGCGTCCTTGTCCTCGAACTCGGCGTGGCCGGGCTGGCGGAAGTCGGCGTTGGCGTCCAACGTCACCTTGCCGTCGAGGGCCAGGATCTGATCGTCGGGCGTGCGGACCAGCGGGTTGACCTCGACCAGGGTGGCGTCTTCTTTGGTGAAGACCTCCCACAGCTTCTGGATGGTGACGGCCGCGGCGTCGAGCACCTCGGCGGGCAGATGGCCCTGCTCGGCGATCGAGCGGGCGAACTCCAGGTCGACACCCTTGACCGCGTCGACGGGCACCTTCGCGAGCCGCTCGGGCTTGGTCGCGGCGACCTCTTCGATCTCCATGCCGCCTTCGACCGAGCACATGGCCAGGTAGGTGCGGTTGGAGCGGTCGAGCAGGAAGGAGATGTAGTACTCCTCGGCGATATCGCTGGCCTCGGCGACCAGCAACTTCTTCACGATGTGGCCCTTGATGTCCAGGCCGAGGATGTTTGTGGCGTGGGTGAATGCGTCGTCCGGGGTCGCGGCGTACTTGACGCCACCGGCCTTACCGCGGCCACCCACCTTCACCTGGGCCTTGACCATCACGGGCTTACCGATTTCCTCGGCGATGGCTTTGGCGTCTTCCGGCGAGTCGGTGACCCGGCCCGGGGTGGTGGGAACGTTGTGCTTGGCGAACAGTTCTTTCGCCTGATACTCGAAAAGATCCATGGGCTCACTGTCTGGTCGGCGCTGACATTGGTTGAGGAAGTCGCTCCGGGGGAACTGTATCTAGACGGTTTCGGGACGCTGTCCCCGCCTACCACTCATGTGGTACATCTCACCGCGGAGTCGAAGTGATTCAACTCACAATCCTCCGTGGAATATCAACTTGGGTTGCCACTCCCCCTTGATCTCGTTAACGTCGTCGGGGTCCGAGATAACGCTTTGGTCACGACTAAGGGACTTCGAGTTTTGACGCAGCACCGGCCAGCACCGAATTCGATCGGAGCTCTTCTGGCCTCGCAGCCTTCGACCAGGACTTTTGAGCGCAAAGCGCCGGCGAGTCGAGCCCTGGATCCCGAGCGCCTCGACGTCACCGACATCATCCCGTTCAACGAATTCGGCGACCTCTGCGACATCGACTTTCGCGAAAACACCGCCTTCGACACCGAAGCGCAGGTCGTGAGCTGTCCCGAACTCGACGATCTGCACGACGCGGACGATGTCCAGCCGCTGCGGTTGGCCGTGCCCGCCGAATTCGCCGCCCCCGATGAGCGCCGCGAAGAGAAGCCGCGCTTCGTCAACAACGACAACACCGACATCCTGCCGCGCACCCCGCAGCACCGCCGCCAGCCGACCGGTGCGGTCAAGGGCCGGGTGATGATCGCCGCCATGGCCGCGGGTGCCGCCGCCGCGGCCGCGTACACCGCCGTCAAGCCCGCCACCGACACCACCACCCAGACCGTCCTCGCCGCCGACAAGACGCCGATGGACGGCATGGTGACCACGCCGCGCGGCGTGCAGTTGATCTCGGTGAAGCCGGCCGCCAACGCCGCAGTGCACGGCGAGGAACTGGCCAAGGGCGTCGCGTACGCCCAGGAGCGCGCCGAGCGCGAAGCCCGGCTGCAGCGCCCGCTGTTCGTGATGCCAACCAAGGGCGTCTTCACGTCCGGCTTCGGCTACCGCTGGGGCGCATTGCACGCCGGCGTGGACCTGGCGGCCCCGATCGGCACCCCGATCGTCGCCGCGTCGGACGGTGTCGTCGTCGACGTCGGGCCGACGGCCGGGTACGGCGCCTGGGTCAAGATCCGCCACTCCGACGGCACCGTGACGCTGTACGGCCACGTGAACACCTGGACGGTGCAGATCGGTCAGCGGGTGTTCGCCGGCGATCAGATCGCCACCGTCGGCAACCGGGGCAACTCGACCGGCCCGCATCTGCACTTCGAAGTTCTGCTGGGCGGCACCAACCGGACCGATCCGGTGCCGTGGCTGGCGAAGCGGGGGCTGTCGGTCGGTCCCTACGTCGGCTGACCTGGTGTCTGAACCGAACGACCCGCACACCCGCATCATCCGGCGTCAGCCGTCCGGACCGATTCCCCAACCCGACGAGCCGCGCACGAGCATCATCCGTCGTGCGCCCACGGGCCCGGTCCCCCAGGTGCCCGACGATCGCACCACCAACATTCCGCCGGTCGAAGAAGCTCCGACCGGATTGATCAGCCGTGCCGCCCCCGTCGCTGTGCCCGCTCGGCCGGGTGTGGTGGACGTGTCCACCGGTCGCACCGCGATCGCGGCCAGCACCGTCAGTATCGTCAGCGGATGGGCGACCGGCGTGGTCGCCACCGACCTGATCACCGGCTGGTGGGGCACCGACCGGTTGTTCTGCCTTGCGGTCGGGTTCCTGACGTTGCTCTTCGCGGTCACCACCATTGCCGGGGTGATCGCATTGCTGCTGCGCCGCTCGGTCGGGCGCTACCTGATCGCGTTCGGCGCCGTCATCGCACTGCTGACGTTCGGCAGCGTGTTCGTCGCCGGTGCGCGAATTCCGTTGGCCGTCTACTTCATTCCGGTTCTGCCGCTGGCCAGTCTGATCCTTGCGCTGCACCCGTCGACCCGGCGCTGGTGTCGAGTCAGAAGCTAAAGCTTCTGGATCGGCGCGTGGTTGTGCATCAGCTTGACCCGCCCGGCGCTGCCGAAGTCGATCAACGACATCGCCGACTCCCCCATCCCGGATACCTCCTCGACCCGGCCGAGCCCGTACTTGTCGTGGTTGACCCGGTCACCGGGTTCGAGGACCACCAGCGCACGCTTGCCGCCGCCACCCGCCGTGCGCATCGGCGACGGACGCGGGGTGCCGAACCGGCCCGCACCGCTTACCGGTGCGCTATAGGACGGGGTGGGATCGGTGCGACGCCAGTCGAGCAGATGCTCCGGAATCTCGCGCAGGAAGCGCGATTCCGGGTTCAGCATCGGCTGCCCCCACGATGAGCGGACCTTTGCGCGGGTGAGGTAAAGCCGTTGGCGCGCACGGGTGATGCCCACGTAGGCCAGCCGACGTTCCTCGGACAGTTCGGCCGGATCGCCCAGGGCCCGCATGTGCGGAAACATGCCGTCCTCCCAGCCGGTGACGAAAACCACCGGAAACTCCAGCCCCTTGGCGGTGTGCAAGGTCATCAGCGTGACCACCCCGGCACCGTGTTCGGGCAGCTCGTCGGAGTCCGCCACCAGCGACACCCGCTCCAGGAACTCCGCGAGCAGGCCGGTCTGCGGGACGTCTTCGTCCTCGGCCGCGTCGGCCTCCTCCTCGGCAAGCGCGGCGGCATTGGCCCGGTCGATGCTGAATTCGTGTGCGACGCTGACCAATTCGTTGAGGTTGTCCAACCGGGCCAGGTCTTGCGGGTCGCTGGAGGACTCCAGCTCGTTGCGGTAGCCGGTGCGGTCGAGCACCGCCTCGACCAGGTCGCCCAACTCCTCGTCGAGCTTGCCGCGCAACTCGTCGAGCAGGTTGACGAAGCTTGCGATCGCCTTCTCCGAGCGGGTGTTCAGCATCGGGACCTTGCCGGCCGCCGCCGCGGTCAGCGCGTCGGCGAAGCTGGCGCCGGTGTTTTCGGCATACACCGCCACGCAGGCCTCCGCGCGGTCGCCGATCCCCCGGCGCGGGGTGTTCAGGATGCGCCGCAGACTCACCGTGTCGCCGGGGTTGTCCAGTACCCTCAGGTAGGCGACGATGTCGCGAATCTCCTTGCGCTCGTAGAAGCGCACTCCCCCGACGACTTTGTACGGGATGCCGGCGCGGATGAAGACTTCCTCGATCGCCCGCGAGGAGTTGTTGGTGCGGTAGAAGACCGCGACGTCGTTGTAGGAGAAGCCCGGGATGGAATCCGACAGCGAGTCGATCTCCTGGGCGACGAAGCGTGCCTCGTCGTGTTCGTTGTCGGCGACGTACCCGACGATCAGCTCACCCTCACCGGCGTCGGTCCACAGCCGCTTCTCGCGCCTGCCGGTGTTACGGGAGATCACCGAGTTCGCCGCGTTCAGGATGGTCTGTGTGGAGCGATAGTTCTGCTCCAGCAGAATCGTCGTGGCGTTGGGGAAGTCGCGCTCGAAGTCCTCGATGTTGCGGATCGTCGCACCGCGGAACGCATAGATCGACTGGTCGGCGTCGCCGACCACGCACAGCTCGGCGGGCGGCACGCCGGCAGGGTCGTCGTCCGCGCCGGCCGTTCCCACGAGCTCGCGCACCAGCACGTACTGCGCGTGGTTGGTGTCCTGGTACTCGTCGACCAGGATGTGCCGGAAGCGCCGCCGGTAGTACTGCGCGATCTGCGGGAACGCTTGCAGCACGGCGACCGTCTCGCCGATCAGGTCGTCGAAGTCCAGCGCGTTGGCCGCGCGCAGCCGGCGCTGGTACTCGCCGTACACCTCGGCGATGATGCGGGCCAGGTCGTCCGCGGCCTCGGAGGCTTCCGCGGCGGCCTGTTCGGGCCCGATCAGCTCGTTCTTCAGGTTGGAGATGCCGTTGGCCAGCAGGCGCGGGGAGTGCTTCTTGGTGTCGAGCCCCATGTCCTTGCCGATCATCATGAGCAGCCGGCGGGAGTCGTCCGCGTCGTAGATCGAGAAGTTGGAGTTCAGCCCGGGCAGCAGCGACGCCTGGTTGCGCAGGATGCGCACGCAGGTCGAGTGGAACGTCGACACCCACATGTTCCTGGCGCGCGGGCCGATCAGCTGGACCACGCGTTCCCGCATCTCAGCGGCGGCCTTGTTGGTGAAGGTGATGGCCAGGATCTGACCGACGCCGACATCGCGGGCGGCCAGCAGGTAGGCGATCCGACGGGTCAACACCGCGGTCTTGCCCGACCCGGCGCCGGCCACGATCAGCAGTGGACTGCCCTCATGC
>JAEZIA010000122.1 GCA_023416315.1 Actinomycetes bacterium | reverse complement strand
CGGTCATGACCGCCCGCGGACTCACCCCATCAGGATGACAGTCGTCAAGCAGGCTCCGAACACGGCCGCCGGGGCGGCCATGCCGGCGAGAAAGCCGAATCCGAAGCGGCGCCCGCCCGTGACGAAGGCCAGCACGAACTTGACGAGCAGATTGGACCCGAGTGCGGCGGCGATCGCCAGCAGTGCGGTATCGACGGAGATATCGCCTTGGGCGGCAAGGCTGGCCGCGGCGACCGAACCGGCATGTGCATCGGCCAAGCCTGCCGCGAACGCGGCGAGTACCGCTCCCTGGGCGCCGAACACGTCAGCTCCCCACCGGCCGATCAGGAGCGCGATGGTCAGGATGGCGGCGAGAATCAGGGCCGGCCGCAACGCAAATGGGCGGGCTGGCTTCGTCGGGTCGGCGCCCTCACCCTCCTGGGCCTCACCCTGCTGGCTTCCGGCGACACCCCGGTAGACCAGGGCCGCGACGGCGGCGAGAACGACGGTCGCCGCGGCAACCGGCAGCCACAGCCTGCGCAGCACCTCCGCGTCGACCAGCCCGATCACGACCAGAAGTTGCACGAAGGTGGCTTCGCTGGCCAGAAGCGCACCCGCCAGTGGGTTGCGCAGATTCGGCGCCGTGCGACTGATGCGTCCCATCGATGCCGTCGTGGCGCTGGCCGAAACGAACCCGCCGGCCAAACCGGCGACGAGCAGACCGCGTCGGGGACCGAGCGCCCGAACACCGATGTAGCCGATCCAGCCGATGCCGGTGAGCAGCACCACCAATAGCCACACCTTGGCGGGATTGAGCACGCCGTAAGGGCCGATCGCACGGTCAGGCAGCAGCGGAAGGACGACAAACGTCACCGCGAAGAACTTGATGGCGTCCTCGAGTTCGACCTCGCTGACAATCTCCCGCGCGAATCGGTGAATACGGGCCTTCGACACCAGCAGCAGCGCGACGACGACGGCCAAAGCCCCGGCAAGAGCGGTCCGGGTGTAGGCGAGCGCGCCGAGCAGATAGGCGACAAGGGCCGCTATTTCGGTGGTCGTACCCGGGTCTGTGCGACTGGTGCGAAGGTAGGCCAACGCCAATAGCGCTGCGCACCCGAGTATTCCGGCGACGACAGCCCACGGACCGAAGCTCGCCGCGAGCGCCCCGGCCAGAGACAGCAGCGCGAACGACCGGGAGCCGGCAGGAAGCTTGCGGCTGTGACTTCGTTCGCGTTCGAAGCCGAGTAACAGGCCGATGGCCAGCGCTGCCAGAAACGGCTGGAGAAGCTGCAGGGTCAACGCGACGTCCTCAGCATGCTGCGTCCGGGCAGTGGTGGTCGCGCCGCCGACCGTCGGACCGCGAAATGCGATGGACGTCAGTCGCAACGGTCACGTCCGACTGGTCAACATGAAAAACTACCGACACTTCAGGTCTGGTCAAAGTTATCGGTCACTCCTGTGGTGGCATCGGGTCCCACGTCATCGTGATTGTCCGTCCCCGAGGTCGGCCAGGGTGAAGTAATTCTCCTCCTCTTGTAGGAAGTGCAGCCGCAGCAGGGCATGCAGCCCGTACAGGCAGGCGCGGAGATCATCGAGTTGGTCTGGCTGGACGGTGCCTGCGGCCTGCGCGAGCGCGAGGTGGGTGCCGATCCGGTCGGTGAGCCGGTGGATCTCGGCGTGGGTTCTGCTCATTGTGGCAGTGGCGTCATCGCCGCCAAGGGGAGTGGCCAGTGCCGGGTAGAGCTCGTTCTGTTCGGCGTCCTCATGCGGCAGTATCCGGTCGGTGAGAAATCGGTAGGAACGGTCCAAAGCAGCAATCGCCGGTTCGCCGGTGCAGGCATCGAGTTGATCGGCGGCGTCCCGCAGTTGGGACAGAGCATCTCGCAACGCGTCGTGTTCGTCGGCGAAGCGGTGCAGCATTGTTTCGGTGTTCTGCGGCAGGCGAACTCCCACTGAGGGGTCGCCGCGCAAGGCGCGCAACGCATTGAGTATCACTGCCAGGTCGATACCTTCTTGCAGCAGTGCGCCCGCCGCAGGTGGTAGCCACCCGAGGGCGGCAACCGCCATCGCCAGCAGCGACAGTGTCATGCCGACGACTGCACTCTGCACCGCGATGCGACGTGACCAGCGTGCGATGTCCATCGCGTCGGCAAGGCGGTCCAGTCGATCGGTGGTCAGCACGATATCGGCGGCTTCCGACGACGCGGTGGCTCCACGTGCACCCACGGCGACGCCGACGGTGGCCGTAGCCAGGGCGGGGGCGTCGTTGATGCCGTCGCCCACCATGACCGTGACGGCGTGTTCGCGCTCGGTGCGCACGGCGGCGACCTTGTCGGCCGGGCTCTGGTTGGCATACACCTCGTCGAGTCCCAGCACCGTACCGATTTCCCGAGCGGGGGCCTCTCGGTCGCCGGTGAGCATGACCAATCGGGTGAAGCCCGCTGCACGCAGCCGCCGCATCGTGCGGGGAGCGGTGCGGCGCAGCGGGTCTCGCAACAGCACCGCGCCGATCAGCTGATTACCGACGTCAACCCACGCCAACGCGGCCGCATCGAGGCTTGCGCGGTTGACCGCCGCACGGGCCCAATCCGCCTCGGGCGCTTCACCATCGAGTTTGCCCACCGAGACCCGGGCACCGTCCACGGTGGCGGTAACCCCTCGGCCCGGTTGCTCGACCACGTCGGTGGGCAGCGACAGTGGAAGTTTTCGCGCAAGTGCTTCGGTGACGATTGCTTCGGCGAGCACGTGCGGGGACATCTGGTCCACCGAGGCCGCCAGGCGCAGAACTTCCGTGCGATCGTGACCGGGAGCGGCGAGGACATCGATGACCACCGGACAACCGGCGGTGAGCGTGCCGGTCTTATCCATCACCAGGGTTGTTGCGTGGCCGAGGTTTTCGAGTGCCCCGCCGCTGCGGACCACCACCCCGTGACGAGACGCCCGCGACAAGCCGGACACGATGGCCACCGGCGCGGCGAGCAGCAGCGGACACGGCGTGGCAACCACCAGGACTGCCACTGCCCGCACCGAACTCCCACTGGCCAGCCACGCGATGCCCGCCATCACGAGGGCGAGGGGAACGAACGCAGCCGCGTACCGGTCGGCCAAGCGGATGATCGGCGCGCTCTCGGCGCCGGCCTGCTGGGCCAGCCGCACAATTCCGGCGTACGTGCTGTTGTCGGCGGTGGCCGTCGCGCGGAGCTCGAACGCGGTAGCGGCGTTGACCACGCCGCTGCGCACCGGCTCACCGATTGCTCGCTCGACCTGCAACGGTTCACCGGTCAACGCCGACTCGTCGAGTACCGCGACCGCGCCCTCGATTCGTCCGTCCACCGGCACCACTTCGCCGGGGCCGACCACCAGCAGATCGTCGACGGCCACGTCGCCGAGTGGGATCACACTGATCGCGTCGCCGATCCTGCGCCGGGCGAACCGGGGAGCGCGTTGCAGCAGGGCGTGCAGATCGCGAGACGCCCGGCGCTGCGCCGCCGCATCGAGGAAGCGTCCCGTGGACAGCATCACCGCGATCAACGCGCCGGCCAGGTATTCGCCGACCCAGAGTGTGCCCACCAGCGACAGCACCGCCAGGAGGTCGACCCCTGCTCGTCCCCGGCGCAGTGAGTCGACCACCCACACCAGCGCGGGGATCACCGCCGACACTGTCCCTGCGATCCAACACGCGTCGGCCCACTCTCGTGATCCGACCAGCCAGGCGATGCCGCCGACGACAAGCGCCGCGACGCTGACCGTAAGCAGCGCGGGCTCGACCAGCGGTCGCGTCCGCCGCCACAACGACCGGCTAGTGCAATCCGAATTGCCCATGCCACAGCCTTCGCTCGGTTGCGATCAGGTGTGGCTCGATCGATTTCGGGGCCACCCGACACCGCGGTGCCGTCATCGTCGCAGCCGGCGGGACTCGCGGTAAGGGGCCAAAGTCACCAAGGCGGGCACTTCAGCGCGCGGCGCGACACACCGTGGCAGTCTCGCTGTGTGCCCCTGCCGAACCTCGCGCCCGCGGTTCTGATCGTCGAGGACGACCGCGCGCTTTCTGCGATGCTGGCTTCGCTCCTCACCGAGGCGGGGTATCGCGTCGAGACCGCATACGACGGCCAACAGGCCCTCCATCGTGGCCTCACCGGTGCCTATGACGCGCTCATCGTCGACCGTGGATTGCCTGTGATGGACGGCGTGCACCTGATCGCCTTGCTCAGGTCGAAGGGCATTGCGACACCGGCTCTGATTCTCACGGCGCGCGGAGCAGTGGACGACCGTGTCGAAGGGCTCGACGCGGGCGCACAGGATTATCTGGTCAAACCGTTTGACGTCGACGAGCTTCTGGCACGGGTGCGCGCGCTGCTGCGGCGCATCGACAACTCCGCGGTTGTGGTCTCAGCCGGCGGCCTGCGGCTGGACCGACTGACCCGGCGGGTGACAGCTGCGACCGCTGACGAACGTCACGTCGAATTGTCCGAACGGGAAGCGTCGCTGCTGGCGGCTTTGATGGCCGCGCCCAAGCGGGTGTTCAGCCGGGCGCAGCTCCTCGACTTGGTGTTCCACGGTGCCGAGTCCGCTGGAGCGGTCGACCTCTACGTCCACTATCTGCGCCGGAAGCTCGGCAAACAGGTCATCCGAACGGTGCATGGCTCCGGTTACCGATTCGGGCTCGAATGACCCCCGCTGGTGATCTTGCGGTGGTGAGGCGCGCGGGCCGCATCGCTGCGGTTCAGGCTTCGGCGGCCCTAGCCGTGGTGCTGCTGATCGTGGGCGGCGTGGTATTCACGGTCTACGTCCGCGCGCAGCACCGTCAGATCGATGCCGAATTACGGACATTGGCCGCGACCGCCGACGACGCCAACGACCCGCCTCCCGACATGGAACTCGCGCTGCGGACGAACAACGGGGAGGTATCCACCAGCGACGGTGGCCAACCGGGCGTGGCTCTGCTGTCGGGTCCACCGGGATACGGTGACCTTCGTACCGGTGGGCGGCATTACCGAACGTTGGTCGCGGACCGCTCGCAAGGCCGGGTGGTGGCAATGATGGATCTAGCGCCCTATCACGCGGGTCGCAACCGGCTGTTGATGTCGGTGGCGCTCGCCGAGCTGGCCGGCATTCTGGCCTCCATCGCGGTGGTGGCGCTCTTCACCCGCCGGTCGGTACGTCCACTGGCCCAGGCGCTGGCCCTGCAGCGACGGTTTGTCGCGGATGCCTCGCACGAACTGCGAGCCCCGTTGACGGTGTTGCACACCCGTGCCCAGATGTTGGCGCAGCGGACTGGAGCTGTGGATTCGGCGGCAATTCGTGCCGAGGCCGAGGCGCTGGTCGCCGATACCCGTGCGCTCAGCGATGTCGTCGACGACCTGCTGGCGTCGGCGACCATGACAGCCGGTGACGCGCCGCGTGATCGGGTTGATCTGGTCTCGGTGGCAGCCGACGTGCACCACAGCCTGGCCCCGTATGCAGACACGTTGGGGGTGAATCTTCGCTTCGAAAGGCCCAGCGGTCCCGGTCGTTTCGAGGTGATCGGGTCGAACGCAGCACTGCGCAGGGCGCTCACTGCATTGGTCGACAACGCGCTGAGTCACGAACATCCCGGCGGTGCGGTTGAAATAGGCGTGAGTCGGCACGGATCGCTCATCAGGGTGCAGGTCTGCGACGACGGCGTCGGCATCGACGCCGACGCCATGGCGACGTTGTTCACCCGTTTTGCGCACGGCGCCGAACACACCACCCGGACTCATCGACAGTCCTATGGGATTGGTTTGGCGCTGGTGCGCGAGATCGCCCGCGCCCATGGGGGAGAGGTCGCGGTCACTTCGGCTCCCGGCCAAGGCGCCGCCTTCACGCTCACTCTTCCCGCTGCCTCAGCGCGGTGAGGGCAGCGCGCGATTCTTCGAAGATTCAAAAAATCAGGTGTGAACATCAGCGCCATGGACTCACCCCGTTCTGGGTTGCGGCGCGCCGCCGCGGCGTCGTGGGCGTTGACCGGCATCGGAATCGCCGGTGTCGCCGCGGCCTCGGCCCTGGCATATGCAGACACGCTCAAACCTGTGGCCACCCCGTCGGCCGAGCTCGCCGTGCAGCCGGCCGCCGGTGAAGGCGCAACTCCGGCGCACGACGTCGAGGCGCCGGTCGTCATCGCAACGCCATTCGAGTCGCCGCCCCCGATAGCGCCAGCGCCCCCGACCACGACAGCGTCCCCGATGACGCCGACGCCTCGGGTCACGAAGTCTGCTCCGCCGCAAGGCTCCGAACAGCAGACACCTGCCGTCGCGCGGAAACCAGCGACATCGACGCCTGCCCCGAAGGCTGCCCCGGCACCGACGACGACGCGCCGAATCAATACCCCGAAGACGGTGCAATCACCGAAGTACTCGCCTCCGCATATCGCGGTTTCCCGGGGATCATGATGATCGTCCATAGCGAGCACTGCACCGCGGAAATCCATTGGCAGCGATGGACGATGGACATGCAGATCATCGTCACAGACCCACGTTCACTTGCGGCGGCCCGAACTGCCGTGGACATCGAACTCGACGCCGTCGACATGGCCGCATCCCGGTTCAGCCCCGACTCGGAGATCAATGCCCTGGCTCGATGTGGCCGACCGATGTACATCAGCCCTCTGCTCGCAGAGTTGCTCGGCGCCGCACTCTCGGCGGCACGCCAGACCGATGGTGACCTCGACCCGACGGTCGGTGCCAGACTGATCGAACTCGGCTACGGCCGCGACATGGGTGCTACGGATTCGTATGCGCCGCTGGCAATATCGGCGTCTCAAACTGCGGACTGGTCGATGATCGGCCTTACCGGGCGGGTGGCGTCCGTGCCGCGTGGGGTTGTGCTCGACCTTGGCTCCACGGCCAAGGCGATCGCCGCCGATCGCGCTGCCGAGCGGGCGTACCAAGCCACCGGTGCGGGCGTACTGGTGAACCTCGGAGGCGATATCGCCACCGCCGGCGCGGCACCCGACGGTGGGTGGCACGTACTGGTCTGCGACGGCGATGACGAGCCGGCGACGGTAATCGCGTTGCAGGCGGGAATGGCCGTGGCGACCTCGAGCACGTTGCGGCGCCGATGGCGGCATGGCCGGCAGGTCCTGCATCACATCATCGATCCGCGGTCCACGTGGTCGGCCGATGCGGTGTGGCGCACGGTCAGTGTGACGGCGGAGAGTTGCCTGGCCGCCAACACGGTCAGCACTGCTGCGGTGATCCGTGGCTGGCGCGCTCTGGATTGGATTCGGGGACAGGGCTTTCCCGCACGTCTCGTGGACTTCAGTGGCGGTGTGCACACCATCGGCGGGTGGCCGCCCGACGCTTCGTGCGAGTCGCAATGACGAGCGAGGCGCTATGGGCCCTGGGCCGCGGGTGCGGCATCACCGCATTGGGGTTCCTCACCCTGTCACTGATATTGGGCATCGTCACTCGATCGGGTCGTCCGCTGCCGGCGTTACCAAGGTTCGCCGTGGCCGAGGTACATCGATTCGCGGCGTTGGTCGGAAGCCTTCTCGTGGCAGCGCATGTGGGCACGCTGTTCGCCGACCCGTACGCGCAGCTACGGGTCGTCGATTTCGTTGCGCCGTTCCTCGGTGTCTACCGGCCGATGTGGCAGGGGCTGGGCACCCTGGCTGTCGACCTCCTGATCATTGTCGTGGTCAGCAGCGTGCTGCGGCGCCGGCTGGGGTTGCGCGCATTCCGGGTGGTTCACTGGGCCTCCTACGCGCTGTGGCCGCTCGCACTGGTCCATGCTTTGGGCAACGGAACCGATACCGGGCACACCTGGTTTCAGGTGTTCGCCGGTCTTTGCGCACTGGGTGCGCTCGCCGCACTGGCCTGGCGGGTACGTGCCGAGTTCACCGAATACGCCCGGGCGCGAACGTCGGTAGGCGCATGATGCTACAACGGCTATTCGCCGCCGCAGGACCGAGATTCGCCGACCATCGGGCAGAGTTCGGTGAACTGCCGACAATGGCTCGCCGCGACCTCATCCGGTGGTTGGATGAGGCGGGACTCACGGGCCGGGGTGGCGCGGGTTTCCCGACGGGGCGCAAGATCGATTCCGTCAGCGGGCGAGAGCCTGTGGTGATCGGTAACGGTGCTGAAGGGGAGCCGCTCAGCGAGAAGGACATCACGCTGTTGACTCGCGCTCCTCACCTGGTTCTCGACGGCCTCACGGTCACCGCCGATGCGCTGAGGGCAAAGTCTGTGTATCTCTATGTCCCGGCGCGAGCGTCGGCTGGTCTGCAGGCCGCACTGGCGGAGCGGGAGGGCTCAGCGGGCAGTCGTTGCCGCATCACCGTTGCCGAGGCGCCCGGTGACTTTCTCGCCGGCGAGGAGTCGGCCGTCGTCAACCGCATCGGAGGCGGGCTCGCGGTACCGCGTGACAAAACGACACTCATCACGCGATCGGGTCTTCGGGGCAGGCCAACATTGGTCAGCAATGTGGAGACGTTCGCCCACATCGCGCTGATCGCGCGGTTCGGGGCGGACTGGTTCCGCGCGGTAGGCGACTCGGCGCGGCCGGGCACCATGCTCGTCACCGTATCGGGCGCTGGGATACCGGCCACCGTGGTCGAGATTCCCACCGGAACTGCGTTGCGCGACATCGTCGCTCACAGTGAAGTCGCGGTCGCGCAGCAGATCCGGGCGGTGCTGGTGGGCGGGTACCACGGTAGCTGGGTTCCCGCCGGCGCGGTCGGGCAGGCGCGGCTGTCCCCGGACGGACTTGCTCCGTACGGCGCAGCCCCGGGTGCGGGTGTCCTGCACCTGTTGGGGGAGCAGGAATGCGGTTTGGCGCATACCGCTGATGTCGCGGCGTACCTGGCCGATCAGAGTGCTCGTCAATGCGGACCGTGCCGGTACGGCCTGCCGCGCCTGTCCACGCTGCTGGACCAGCTCGCCTTCGGACATGTCGACAATCACCTGATTTCCGAAATTCATCGGATGGTGGGGCTGGTGGACGGCCGGGGAGCGTGCCGCCACCCCGACGGCACGGCGCGTTTCGTTCGTTCCGCGCTCGCCGTATTCGAATCCGATATCACTGATCACCGCAATGGGTTTTGCCAGGCCTCGCGGGTGTCCGCTGTCGGAGAAATGCGGTGAGTGCGGCTGAGTCGGCACCGCGACTGCACATCGACTGGACCCGCTGCGACGGGCGCGGACTGTGCACCGAACTTCTGCCACAACTGCTGAGCCGCGACGAATGGGGATACCCGCTCGTTCGGGACAGCTCGCGCGAGCCGTTCGTGCCCGCCCGGATGGTGAAGTACGCGCGGCGCGCCGTCGCCCAATGTCCGCGACTGGCACTGACTTTGGTCGAGCATGCCGAACCGAGGCGGGTCATGCCGAGCACAGGATGACGACGCCGATTCCGTGAGACCTGAGCAGCTCGTGGGATGCACCCAATTCCGCGACCGAAGGATGGATCAACCTGGCTGCGGTAACCGGCCGCCATGGCTGAAACGCGCTGCCCGGCGGCCGATTCGGTGGTCGCGGCCACGTATCCGCGGCAGCGGCTGCGGCAGGTGTACCGGCTCGGCGTAGAACATCGTCTTGGTGATCTCCACCAGTACGAGGTAGGCGACGGTGAGCAGCGCCAGCGCACCGTAGAACTGCCACGGTAACGGTGTGAAGCCGAGCACATGGGCGACAGGGGACACGGTGAGTACCACGGCGGCTGTGATCGCGGCGGCGGTCGCTGCCGACATCAACCAACTCGGTCGGCTGCGGAAGAACGGCACCCGGCGGGTACGGATTGCGAAGATGATCAACGTCTGGGTGGCCAGCGACTCGACGAACCAT
The DNA here is from genome assembly GCA_023416315.1 of Actinomycetes bacterium. Classification (GTDB taxonomy): domain Bacteria; phylum Actinomycetota; class Actinomycetes; order Mycobacteriales; family Mycobacteriaceae; genus Mycobacterium. The sequence goes on along the minus strand of JAEZIA010000122.1, from coordinate 12,496 downwards.
CCGGTGCGGAACTCGGTAGGCCCGGCGTGCAGTACCCCGAGCATCAGTCCGAACGTCATGAAATCGAAAAGTGAGCTGATGGGGCCGAAGGTCAGCATGAACCGCCGGATGAAGGCGATGTTCCAGTGCGACGGGGCGCGCAGCTGTTCTTCGTCGACGCGATCGCTGGGAATCGCCAACTGGGAAGAGTCGTACAGCAAGTTATTGAGCAGAATTTGGCTGGGCAGCATCGGCAGGAACGTCAGTACCGCGGAAGCCGCCGCTGCCGAGAACATATTGCCGAAGTTGCTCGACGTTCCCATCAAGACGTACTTGATGGTGTTGGCGAAGATACGTCGGCCCTCGGTCACCCCGGTGACCAGTACCCCCAGGTCCTTCTCCAGAAGCACGACGTCGGCCGCGTCCTTGGCGACGTCGGTGGCCGTGTCGACCGATATCCCGACATCGGCTGAATGCAGGGCCAGTGCATCGTTGACCCCGTCGCCGAGAAATCCCACCGACCGGCCGGTACGCCGTAGAACGCTGATCAGGCGGGCTTTCTGTTCTGGTGAAATCCGGGCGAACACGCTGGAGTTTCGGGCGGCGGCTTCGAACTCGGCGTCGTCGAGGCCGGCCAGTTCGATACCGGTGACCGTCCCTTTTGACGCTAAACCCAAGTCGCGACATACCTTTTCGGCAACCAGCGGGTTGTCTCCGGTCGCAACTTTCACTTCGATGCCCAACTGGGCCAGCCGTGCCAGCGAGTCCCGCGCCGCGATCTTGGGTGGGTCGGTGAAGACCAGGAATCCGTCGAGGGTGAGCCCACGCTCATCGGCGGCGGTGATCGCGGACAGCTCACTGGCTCGTCTGCTGGCGACCGCAACCACGCGCCGCCCCTGGTTGAACAGTTGGTCCAGCACCTCTCGGGCGGCCGCTGGCGCCACTGTGCACTGGGCGAGTACTTGTTCAGGGGCCCCCTTGACGATCAGGAGGCGATCACCGATGTCATCGACGAGAACCGAGGTAGCCCGGCGGGTGTGGTCGAACGGCAGCTCGGCGATCCGGTGGGCGCCCTTGGTGACCACCTGTCGGCCCGCGTCGCAGTCCCACAGGGCGGCGTCCATCTCGTTGTTACTTGTCCCACCGCACGAGGGGTCGACGTTCGTTGCGAGTAAGCCTTTGCGCAGCACCGTATCCGAGCGCACACCGGACGTATCGAGAGCTTCGATCAGGGTGATCCGCCCTTCGGTCAAAGTGCCGGTTTTGTCGGTGATCAGGATGTCGATATCACCGAGGTCCTCGATGCAGACGAGCCGTTTCACCAGAACCTTGAGCTGGGCAAGTCGCCGCGAGCCGGTGGCCAGGCTGGTGCTGACGACGGCTGGCAGCAGTTGCGGCGTAATGCCGACTGCGATCGCCAGGGCGAACAGGACGGAGTCGATTGCGGGACGCCGGAGCAGCAGATTGATGACAAGAATCATCACGGTCAGCGTGACCGCGACGCGCAGAAGCAGATACGAGAACCGGCGGAGCCCGGTTTGAAAGTCGGTTTCGGGCTGCCGTTCACCCAGGCCGGCCGCGATCTTGCCGAATTGCGCGTTCAGGCCGGTGGCGTAGACCACCGCGGTGGCATCGCCCGCGGACACGACAGTTCCCATGAAGGCGAGATCGGTGCAGTCGGCCAACGCAGAACCGCGCGGTACGGCAGTCGTGGACTTCTCAGCGGCGGTGGACTCACCGGTGAGGATGCTTTCGTTGCATTCGAGTCCATTCGTGGCGATCAGCCGCACGTCGGCGGGCACCAGTTCCCCGAGGGTCAGTGTGATGACGTCACCGGGCACCAGCTCGTTGACGTCTTTCTTGACAAAATGCCCGTCGCGGCGGACCAGAGCGTTATGGCGAACTCTGGAATGCAGTGCGGCGGTGGCTCGTTCAGCGCGATACTCATTGGCGAATCCCAGCCCGACGCTGACTGTCAAGATCACGCCTATGATCACGGCCTGGGTGGAGTCGCCGAGGAAGAACGACACCACCGCGGTTCCCGCGAGCAGCGCCAGAACAGCGTTGTTGAGCTGCCTTCGTAGCACAGCCCAGGCGCTGACGCGGTGTGTCCGAAGTGAATTGGGGCCGTGCCGGGCCAGCCGCGTGGCCGCCTCGGAACTGGACAGTCCGCCGGTGGTAGTGCGGAGATCGTCGAGGACGGCGGCCAGTGGTGCCGCCGCCACGTCCTCCGCCGTCACGCCCGGTGCAGCTCCCACCTCACCGGGAGTGGTTGCGGTCACCGGCGAGTGCCGATTCCGCGTGCGGGGGTCGTTTCGCGGATGCGATCGTGCGCCGGACCTGCCCGACCGCTTCGGGATTGACCGAGATCGACACCCAACATCAGCCGCCGTTCAGTTCTGGCGCGCCACGATCACGGCAGTGTGGGCTTCGTGCACGACCGACGAGCCCACCGAGCCGAGGAGCATGCCCGTGAAGCCGCCCCGGCCGCGGCTGCCGACCACCACCAATTGCGCTGATTCGGATTCCGCGAGCAGGGTGCGGCCGGGGGCTTCCGGTACCACGACGCGGCGTATCACGACGTCGGGATAGCGCTCCTGCCAGCCCGCCAGCCGTTCGGCGAGAGTTTCGTGGGCCTCGGAGGAGATCGCCGACATCGGAATCGCATCGAGCTGCGGGAGATCCGAGTCGCTCCACGCATGCACCGCCACGAGCTTGGCGCCGCGCATCGAGGCCTCCTCGAAGGCAAGTGCTGTCGCGAGTTCGGAGGCCGGGGACCCGTCGATGCCGACGACGACGGGCGCATGCCGGTGCTCCGGCGGAATGACTCCGCGCACGATGGCGACCGGACAGTGCGCATGGTGCACCAACGCGGTACTCACCGAACCCAGCAGGGCGCGTTGCCACCCGCTCTGACCGCGGCTGCCCAGCACGACCATCGTCGCCCGCTTGCTGATATCGACCAGCGATGATGCCGCCTGGGAGAAGGGGGTCGCGGTCTGAATTCGCAGCGCCGCTTCACCAGCGCTGGTGCGGGCTTTTCGCTCGGCGTCATCGACGAGCCGCTGGGCCTCTTCCTCCATCCAGGATCCGATACCTTGCGGCCACGGTGCGGCCGACAGACCCAAGCCGGCGTAACCACCGTTGATCGGGTTCACGGCGTGAACAATGCTCAACTCGAGGTTGCGCATCACCGCCTCGTGAACAGCGAACTCCAGCGCCGCATCGGAATGCACGGATCCGTCGACACCGACCACGATCCCGTACTGAGTGAATTCGGACATCGCGGTCTCCTCACCGTCGAATGTCTTGTCAGCTGCTTCGACTGACGAGTTCAGCGTATCGGCATGCCGTCCCATCCTCGGGGGCCTTAAGTCCCTGATGCGGAGGGATTAGGTCAGGAATACAACGGCGCTTATCTGAAAGCACGTGGAGGGACAAGGTCGGCGCAGCACAGTCGTCTGGATCCACTTACTCCTGTCGTGGCCATCAATCTGGCCGTCTCAACCGCAGTCGCGCGATAGCAGGTCGGTGACGGTCTCCCGACGGATGAGCTGGCGGCAGCGGCCGCCGGTCACCGCGACGAGCGGCGGGCGGCCGACCGTGTTGTAGTTGGAGGCCATGCTGTGGTGGTAGGCGCCGGTGCACGCGACCGCCAGCAGGTCGCCAGGGTGGATGTCTGCGGGCAGCGAGACGTCGCGGGCGATCACGTCGCCGGCCTCGCAGTGCCGCCCGACCACCGTCATCTTCATGGTCGGCGCCGTAGCATGCCGGTTAGCCAGTGCGACAGTGTATTTCGCGCCGTAGAGAGCGACGCGCGGATTGTCGCTCATGCCACCGTCGACCGCGACGAAAGTGCGTCCGCCGGGCTGCGACTTGATGGCGACGATGCGGTAGAGGGTCACGCCGGCCCGTGCGCTGATCGCACGACCGGGCTCGACGGTCACCTGCGGCCGGGGGAAACCGGTTGCCGCACAGGCGGAGCCGAGCTTGTCGTCAATGGTGTCGGCGAAGCGGTCAAGGTCGAGTTCGGCGTCGCCGCAGACATAGGGCACCGCGTGGCCGCCGCCGATGTTGAGTTCTCCCAGGGTGATACCGAAGCGGTCCCGGATGTCGGCCATCACGGCGACCATCCGGGTGATCGCGTTGCCGTAAAGCTCAGGATCGGCGACCTGGGATCCGATGTGGCAGTGCAGACCCGCCAGCGCCAGGCACGGCTGATTGAGGATCCGGTGGACCGCATCCAGTGCGCGATCACCACCGATGGTGAAGCCGAACTTCTGGTCCTCGATCCCCGTGGCGACCGCGCGGTGACCACCGATGTCGACCCCGGGGATGACGCGCAGCAACACCGTCTGCTGCCTGCGGACCTGACCGGCCAGGAACGCGATCTCCAGCGGCGAATCCACCACCACCCGGCCCACCCCGGCTTCGGCAGCGGCACGCAGCTCATCGGGCGTCTTGGCGTTGCCGTGCATGATGATTCGCGCCGGATCCAGGCCTGCCGCCAGCGCGGTGGCCAGCTCACCACCCGAGCAGACGTCGAGGCCGAGGGCTTCCTCCTCGACCCAGCGGGCGACGGTCGTGGTCAGCAGGGATTTGCCGGCGTAGGCGATCGCGACACCGGGCAGAGCCGTGCGGTAGCGCCGGATCCGGCCGCGGAAGTCCGACTCGTCCAGGACGTAGGTAGGGGTGCGGAACTCGTCGGCGACCTCGGTCAGTGGCACCCCACCGACACACAGCTGACCGAGGTCGTCTATGTGCGTGCTCGACGGCCATATTCGCCGGTCCAGCCCGGGGCATCCGAGGGAGGGCAGTAACTCTGGAAGTGTCATGGCTCCATCGATACGCCGGGCGTGGGGGCCTCGGGGATTTCTTGACGATGCCTTGACGCCCGGCGGCCCGAGTTTTGACGGCTAGGACTCCGTGGCCGCGGTGATGGCGGCGAGCATGTCGGCGATGTCGGCTTCGGCCCGAGCCTTGTCGAAGCCGACCCGGTGCAGCGTGCCGTCGTCGGCCTCGGCTTCGGCCAGGGCGAGCAGGATGTGCTCGGTGCCGATGTAGTTGTGGCCCAACCGAAGCGCCTCACGGAAGGTCAGCTCCAGCACCTTACGGGCCTGGGTGTCGAACGGGATCAGGGCAGGCAGTTCGGCGACCCGGGGCGGCAGTGTGATCGCGGCGCGCACCGCGTCCGGGCTGATCTGCTGGGCGCGTAACAGGGGAGTGGCAAGGGCGGCCGGATCGGTGAGCAGGCCGAGTAGCAGGTGGTCGGCGGTGATCTCGGCGTTGCCGGCCCCGTGGGCGGCGTTCTGCGCGGCGACGACCGCGCCGCGGGCACGCGGGGTGAACCGGGTGAAGCCCTGGGCGGGGTCCAGGTCGGCGGCGTCGAGGTTGGTCATCTTGGGCACGAAGCGCTTCTGCGCGGCCTGCTTGGTGACCCCCATGCTCTTGCCGATGTCGGTCCACGACGCACCCGAGCGGCGCGCTTGGTCCACGAAGTGGCCGATCAGATGGTCGGCGAGGACGCCGAGGGCCTCAGCGGTCAGGACCGCGTCGGCGAGCTGATCCAGGGCGTCGGTGTGCACTCGTTTGATGCCCTCGATGAGGTCGTCGAGGCGGACCGGAAAGGCGATGCGGGCCGATTCTTCCATGCGTCAACCGTAGGTTGACGATGGTGGATTGGTCAACCTCGGGTTGACGAATTATTTCCGGCGAAGCGGGTACTCGCCGACCATGCCAACGAGCGTTACGCGTGACATCGACGCGCCACGGGAGCGAGTCTGGGAAGTGCTGGCCGACGGGTGGACTTACTCGCAGTGGGTGGTCGGCAACAGCCGGATGCGTGCAGTCGACGCCGACTGGCCGGCGCCGGGCACCCGCATCCTGCATTCCATCGGGGTATGGCCTGCGGTCATCAATGACGAGACCGTCGTGCTCAGCTGCACCCCGCAAGAGGAATTGGTGCTGCTGGCTCGGCTCGGTCCGGCCGGTGCGGCGCGAATTACGCTGCGCCTCAGCGATATCGAGGGTGGCGGTTGCCGTGTCGAGATGCACGAACTGGCCGTCGAGGGGCCGATGAAGTTCGTGCCCAACCGGATCCAGCTGGCCGGATTCTGGCCGCGTAACCGCGAGTCGACCTGGCGGCTGGCCAACCTGGCCGCGGATCGCGAGCCGGCCGAATTCGAGGACACCTAGCCCGCGTCGTTGACCCGGAAGCAGTCCAGGGACGGGTCCGTGGCATCCGGGATCGCCATTCCAGCGGCCTTGCCGCTGCGCAGATAGTCGATGACGGCGTCGTTGAGCCGTTCGCCGGGAACCACCGCGGGGATGCCGGGCGGGTAGGGCGTCAGCTGTTCGGCCGCGATCCGTCCTGCGGCCTTTTCGGCGGGCACCAGGCTGGCCGGTCCCAGGAACGCCTCCCGCGGGGCCACCACGGTCTCCAGCTGCAACTCCTCCGGACTGGGTAGCGATACCGGTTGCGGCGCAGGCAGGTCCGCCGCGGCGGCACTCAACTTGGTCAGTGCGTCCACCAACCAGCCGGTGGTGTGCAGGTCATCGGCGATCGACAGGGTCGCCAGGATGCGGCGGTGGTCGCTGTGGCCGAGGTCGAGCGCGCAGTTCTCCCGCAGCCAGTCCTGGCACTGGTAGCCGCTGACGCCGAGCTCGGAGGTGTCGATCAAGACCTGCAGCCGGTCCAGGTCGTGTGAGGCCTGTTCGCCGAGCAGTTCGCGGTCCATCACCGCCAGCCCGGGAATCTGTGCGATGCGGTCGCGCACATCGTCGGCGAGTTGCAGGGCGTTGCCCAGCAGGGCGGTGCCGTGCTCGACCATCTGCCTGCGCCAGCCATCGATCGCCGAGTACACCAGCACGTTGGGGCTGGTGGTCATCAGCAGGTCGGCGCAGGCCGCCAGGTGCCGCCAGTCGACGAGATCGCCCTGACGGTGGAACACCGACCCCTGCTCGAACCCGTGGCCCATTTTGTGGACGCTGACCACGCACACGTCGGCGCCGGCGTCCATCGCCCAGGTGGGCAGGTCGTCATGGAACGGCAGGTGCGCGCCCCACGCCTCGTCGACGATCAACGGCTTGCCGCGGCGGTGGCACACCTCGACGATGCCGCGCAGGTCGGCGCAGGTGCCATACGGCGACGGGCTGACCACCAGTGCGCCGGCCGCGTCGGGGTGGCGTTGCCAGGCCTGCTCGACCTGCTCGGGCGACGGCGGGTGGGAGAGATGCCGTTCGGCGTCCCACTGCGGGGTGATCCACCGGGGCTGGATGCCGCCGAAGATCAGCCCGGCGACCACGGACTTGTGGCTGTCGCGGCTGAGCAGCAGGCCACCGGGGTGGTCGCCGGCCACCGCCAGCATGGCCGCCTTGACCGACAGGGAGCTGCCGCAGGTGGAGAAGAAGGCATCGTCGGCGCCGACCGCCGCGGCCATCAGTTGTTCGGCATGCAGCAGATATTGATTGCGGGACAGCCGGTCGTCGAGACCGTTGGAGGCCAGCACATCGTCGGCAAACGGTTGCTCGCCGAGAACCTCACGCACCCGCGGGTCGACCGCACGGCCCTGCCGGTGGCCGGGCGGGGTGAATCCGTAGCGGTCGTGCTTGCGGTAGTCGCGGATTGCCTCCAGCAGCGGTGCGTGCGCTTGGTCCATACCGGGCGCGTACCCACCGCGCAGGCGGTGAACCGCTTTGCCCGGGCTACCCGATTCCGCCACGGGCGGCGCGCCGCGACATACACTCGGCGCCATGGCAGGCCCACGCAAATCCGATGAGCGGCCCGACCTGAGCAGGATCGACAACCGGGCGCCGTCGGTGCCGCGGATGTTCTCCGATCGCGTCGCGGCCACCCCCCAGTCCGAAGCGTTCCGTTTCCCCGACAACGACGGGTGGACCAGTGTCACCTGGGAGCAGGTCGGCGCCCGCGTCGAGCTGATCGCCGCGGGGCTGATCGCGTTGGGCATCAACCCCGAGGACCGGGTGGCGCTGGCGGCGGGGACGCGCTACGAGTGGGTGGTCGTCGACTTCGGGATCTTGTCGGCCGGGGCGGCGACGACGACGGTGTACCCGAGCACCAACGCCGAGGACACCGCGTTCATCGTCGCGAACTCCGGCAGCCGCGTGGTGGTGGCCGAGAACCAGTCCCAGGTGGACAAGCTGACCGCCAACCGTGCCGACCTGCCCGCCGTGGAGAAGGTGGTGATCATCGACGGCGCCGGCGACGGCGACTGGGTGATCACCCTCGACGATCTCGAACAGCTCGGCAAGCAGCTGCTGGCCGACCAGCCGACCGCGGTGACCGAGCGGATCGACGCGATCCCGCCCGAGCAGCTGGCAACCTTGATCTACACCTCCGGGACCACCGGCAAGCCGAAGGGTGTGCGCCTGCACCACGAGGCGTGGACCTATACCGCGGCGGCGCTGGACTCACTGAACGTGTTGAGCGAGAAGGATCTCAACTATCTGTGGCTGCCGCTGGCGCACTCGTTCGGCAAGGTGATGCTGGCCATGCCGCTGGTGATGGGGTTCCCGACCGTCATCGACGGCCGGGTGGACAAGATCGTCGAGAATCTGGCGATCATCAAGCCCACCTTCATGGGTGCAGTGCCGCGCATCTTCGAGAAGGTGCACGGTCGCATCACCGAGACGATGGCCGAAGAGGGCGGCGTCAAGAAGAAGCTCTTCGATTGGGCCAGCGACGTCGGCCTGCAGGTCTCCCGCGCCAAGCAGGCCGGCCACCGTGTCGGACCGCTGCTGGCGTTGCAGCACAAGCTCGCCGACCGGCTGGTGTTCAGCACGATCCGGCAGCGTTTCGGTGGCCGGTTGCGGTTCTTCATTTCGGGATCGGCGGCGCTGGACCGTGACATCGCGCAGTGGTTCGACGCGGTCGGCGCACTCGTGCTCGAGGGCTACGGGCTGACCGAGACCTCGGCGGCGTCGTCGCTGAATCGGTTGCACGCCTACCGGTTCGGCACCGTCGGGTGGACCCTGCCGTACACCGACGTCAAGATCGCCGACGATGGTGAGGTGCTGCTCAAGGGACCGGGCGTGATGAGCGGCTATCACGACCTGCCCGAGGCAACCGCTGAGGCCATCGACTCCGACGGCTGGTTCCACACCGGTGACATCGGGGAGCTCGACGCCGAGGGATACCTGCGGATCACTGACCGCAAGAAGGACATGTTCAAGACCTCGCAGGGCAAGTACGTTGCGCCCTCGGCGATCTCGGCGGCGTTCAAGGGTATCTGCCCGTTCGCCAGCGAGATCATCATCTACGGCGAGGGCAAGCCGTACTGCGTCGCGCTGGTGAGTCTGGACGCGGAGGCCATCAAGGAATGGGCTGACCGGAACGGTCTGGAGGGCAAGTCGTTCGAAGAGGTTGCCCGCGATCCGAAAACCAGGGAGATGGTCGAAGGGTATGTCGAAACCCTCAACAAGCATCTCAACCGGTGGGAGCAGGTCAAGCGGTTCGCCATCATCGATCGCGAATTGACAGTCGAGGCAGGCGATTTGACGCCGAGCCTGAAGCTCAAGCGCAAGGCTGTCGTGGAGAACTTCCACGACAACATCGACGAGCTGTACGGCTGACCATGTGGCGGTGCGGCGCGCTGCTGGCAGCGACGGCGACGGCCGCCGCGATGTCGGGGATGGCGCCCGCGCACGCCGACGTTCCGGTGCCGCAGGCCGGGGCGTCATGCTCGGCGGAGCTTGCGGGTGTGATGACCCGACTGCCGGACGTGGGCGATTTCCTGGTGTGCCAGGCCTCTGGCAGCTGGGCGCCGGTGCTCGAGCCGTTCGACCCGACCCCGCGTTGGCTGAGCTATGGCTCCGGAATCACGTTGCACGGTCAGGGTTTTCGCAATCCGAATCTGCGGTCCGGCCAGTGGACGGCCACCCCGCTGAGTCCGGATGCGGTGTGCAGCGCCGATCAGGTCACCGTCATCGGCCCGGGAGAGCTTGCCCCCGTGGTGCATTCGCAGGGTGCCGCGGGCCGGCCGCTACGGCTGGACGTACTGCCGAAGTTGTTCACCATCACGATGATGGGTGGTTGCCTGTGGTCCGAGGATCAGCCGCCGGTGATGGGCTAGTGGGTGCATGTTTCGGCTGACGGTGCAGGACGTGTTCGTGATCAAGAATCGCGGGCTGGTTGCCACGGGCCGGGTCGAATTCGGCCAGATCGCCGTCGGCGACGAGGTCTGGATCAACGGGGCTCGGGTGGTGGCCATCGACGCGATCGAGAGTTTCCGCAAGAGACTCGACGCAGCCGCTGAAGGCGACACCGTCGGACTGCTGTTCTCTGTCCTCGGCCGCGGCGACATCGCACCGGGTGACGTGCTCACGGTCGGCGCGGTGGAGCCGGCATCGTGCGGCGGCGTCGACGTGAGCTTGTAGTTAATCAAGTGGTCCCCAGGGGCGGGGGGCCGGTGGCCCAAGGGGGTGGCCACTGCACATAGCCCGTCCCTGGAGACCCGCTTGAGCCGGTCGGATTTCGGGTGATTGGTGCACCGGGCCCCGACCGGTCGGCTGTTTCTCGGTGTTGTCTGCAATGTACGACAACGCCGACTGTCAGAGGCCGGGTTCGCCAGAAAAACTGACGATCGAGTAAGCCTCGATGGATGGTGCGCTGCCGCGGAAATCCGGCGGTGGCGGGTGCGGGTGGTAGAAGAGCGCCACCGCGACCGCGATCGCGCCGACTGCCAATGCCAGAATCGCCACGATGATCTCGGCGACGGACACGCGTTTGAGTCTTCTGCTGATCTTTCGAAATCCCCCCATGCCAGGACGGTATTCGATCAGCAACGTTGCGGCTCGGTCAGCCAGCATTCTCTCAGCCACACTGGAGCGTCCCCACAGGAGAGGACTTCAGATCGTTACTGCCAGGTCACGCGCAGTTCAACCGGTCTCGGCGACATGGATCGGAATCCGCGGCCTTATCGATTACGCAACACGCAACTGTATTGCCGGCAAGCCGGATGGGGGTGCCGGCGCGCAGGATCTACTCGTTGGGGTGGCGGTGAAACTGACCGTTCAGCCTCGTCCCGCCCTTAGTATCAAGGCGTGGCTCACCCGGATAGTCGAGGTTTGAGCGCACTCTTGAGTGTGTGCGCCGCGCCGGTTGCGACCGCCCTGTGGCTTGCCGGTATCGCGTCCGCCGACGTGGCGTCCTGGGACGGTGAATACGCGATCACGTTCATCGTCGGCCCAAAAGCCGGAACGAGTATGGCGGCCGGTCAGCCCGAACAGCAGCACACCGAAACCTATGGGTTTCAGTCGAGTTGCGTCGGCGGAAAGTGCACCGCCACCATCACGAGCGGTCCTCCGCCGAGCAACCCGACGGTTCCGCAGCCCGTTCAGTTCGTGTGGGATGGGTCGTCGTGGACGCAACGCAGCGATTTCCAATGGGAATGCATGATGCCCGATGGGACGGTCCAGTGGAATCCCGCCCATGCTGAGGTGCGGTACACGCCCCAAGGTGACGGGTCCCTTTCCGGCACAATGCAGACCGAGATCTCGAGCGGTGCGTGCCAGGGCACTGTCGAGATGAATATGACCGCCGAGCCTACTTAGTCTGCTGATCCACGGATTGCGAATGATGCTGGGGCGTAGCAATTTTCGAGCTATCCCGGTCTGACGTCCCGTCGCGGGCAGGCATGGGGTTTGGGTGCATTGAGAATCTGTTGAGGACGTCGGGCGAATCTCTTCTCAACACAGAAACGCTGTGGCTTCGAGAAGAGGGAATTCCATGATCACCACCACGACCGCAACGACCTCCATCACCGTCGGCGCTGTGACGAAGTTCGCCACCGCAGCCGCCATGATGGCGGCCCTGGGTCTGGGTGCGCTCGGCGCGGCCGGTGCGGCGGCAGCAGCACCCGGTGCCCACCACGCACCGTCGAAGACCTCCGCAGCATCGGAGAATGCCGGACCCCGCAAGGGTGACGACGTGATCCCCGCGCACTTCATTCCGGGCTTCAAGCCCGTGCCCCCACCGGCGTCCGGCGTCCCGGCGGCAGCCGTCCCGGATTCGGTGGTCCTCGGCGATGCCGAGCCTGGCCTCATTCCGGCGCCGTCGCCCCGTGCAGACTTGCCCCACCCCGGGTGGACGCCCAACCCCAGCCTCTGCAGCAGCGCCGGTTGTAGCGACATCGTCGGCTGACGGCGTCCCCACCACGTCCGCGGCCCAATGCCGGCGACCGCTGCGCGGAAGCCGCGCGCTTCGAGGAACGACCAATACTCTCGGCCCGTCACCGACCCCCACGGTGGCGGGCCGAGTTGGCGTTCATGGGCTTGTGTTGAGTGGGCGGCCACGCCGTCTGCCCTCAGGTCCACGTGCGGTCGAGGGCGCACCCCGGATAGTGGGCGACCCCTCGCGGCCTGAGAAGCATTGAGGATCTGTTGAGGACGGCACGCGATTGTTTTCTCAACACAGAAACGCTGTGGCTTCGAGAAAAGGAAATCCAATGATCACCACCACGACCGCAACGACCTCCACCACCGTCGGCGCGATGAAGAA
>JAEZIA010000066.1 GCA_023416315.1 Actinomycetes bacterium | reverse complement strand
GGTGATTGCCGAGCGCATTGTTGATCGCTTTGCCTTCCGCGACATCACCCACCTGGGTGCCGGTCGCATGGGCGTTGATGTGATCGATATCGGAGGGCTGCAGACCCGCGAGCTGGATTGCCCGCGTCATCGCATGACCCGCCTGCTCACCGTTCGGATCGGGCGCCACGATGTGATACCCGTCCGAGGTGATACCTGCCCCCATGATGCGCGCGAAGATGTTGGCCCCGCGGGCTTTGGCGTGCTCTTCGGTCTCGATGACCATGAGCGCGCCGCCCTCACCGAAGACGAACCCGTTGCGGTCCTTGTCGAACGGGCGGCAGGCGCCGGCCGGGTCGTCGTTGGTGGTGGGCAAGACAATTCGCATCTGAGCGAAACCGGCGATCGGCACGGCTTCGATGCGGGTCTCGACGCCACCGCACACCGCGATGTCGGCTTCGCCGAGAACGATCTGACGCCAGGCCGCAGCGATGCCCTCCGAACCGGAGGCACACGCCGAGACCGGCGTGACAACCCCGGCCCGAGCGTGCAGTTCCAGCCCGACGGCCGCCGCGGCGGCGTTGGGCATGTACATCTGAACCGCAAGTGGTGAGACCGCTTTGAGTCCTTTGGCCCGCATTCCGTCGTAGGCGAACACCAATTCCTCGGTGGATCCCATGCCGGTGCCGATCGACACCATCAAGCGCTTGGGATCCACCTCGGGGGAGCCGGCGTTGCGCCAGACCCGCCGACCCAGCACGGTGGACATCTTTTGCAGATAGGACAGCCGACGGAGTTCGACACGGGTGAGCTCACCGTCGAAATCCTCGACGAGGTGCCCACCGATACGCACCGGCAGGTCGTACTTCTCAACGAATTCGTCGTTAAGAAGCCGGATCCCGCTTTGCCCGTCCAACAGCTTCTTCCACGTGCTGTCGGCGTCAGATGCCAGGGCAGTCGTCATCGCAACACCGGTGACAACCACGTTGGGGAAGCCGTTCCCCGTTGACAAACGTGTCAACCCTGCCATGCTTCCTGCCAGTCCTTTCCCCCCGGAACGGTGTCAGTAGCGCCCGAAGGCGATCGCGACGTTGTGTCCTCCGAACACGAACGAGTTATTGATCGCGTACTGGTAGTCGCCGTAACGCGGTTCTCCCGCAACGACATCCAGGTCGATCTCCGGATCCGGCGTCTCGTAGTTGAGTGTCGGCGGGATGACGCCGTCACGCAGTGCGAGCACGGTGAGGATGGATTCCAGCGCACCGACCGCACCGATCGAGTGGCCGAGGGCCGACTTCGGTGCGTACACCGCGGCTTCGCCCACACCGGCCACCCGCAAGGCGTTGGCCTCAGCGGTGTCACCGATCGGAGTTGCCGTGGCGTGGGCGTTGACGTGGCTGATGTCCTTCGGGGACAGGCCCGCTGTCTCCATCGCCCGCTTCATCGCCTGGCCGGCGCGAAGGCCGTCCGGCGCGGGAGCCACCATGTGGAAGGCGTCCGACGTGATGCCGGCACCCATGAGCCGAGCCAGCGGCTTGGCGCCACGGGCCAGAGCATGCTCCTCGGTCTCGATGATCATCAGCGCGCCGGCCTCGCCGAAGACGAAGCCGTCACGGTCCTTGTCGAACGGACGTGAGGCACCCGCCGGGTCATCGTTGCGGGTCGACATCGCGCGCATCATCGAGAACGCCGCGATGGGCAGTGCCTCGATGCCGCCTTCCACGCCGCCACAGACGGCGAAGTCGGCGTCACCCATGACGATTTGACGCCATGCGTGGGCGATCGCCTCGGAACCGGAGGAGCAGGCGGACACCGGGGTGATGACCCCGGCGCGCGCGCCCAGCTCCAGACCGGCCACCGCTGCGGCGCCGTTCGGCATGATCATCTGAACGGCGAGCGGGGACACCTTGCGAGGCCCGCCCTCGTTCATCGCGTCGTAGGTTTCGACGATCTTCTCGCCGCCACCCAGACCGGTGCCGATCACCACCGCGAACCGGTCGGGGTCGACCTCGGGCTTACCCGCGGTCTCCCACAGCCGACCCGCCAGCAGCTTCGACATCCGCTGCACGTAGGACATGCGGCGCATGTCGATTCGGGTCATGTGCTCGTCGATGTTGTCGACGAGGTGACCACCGATACGCACCGGCAGGTCCCACTTGGTGACGAAGTCGTCGGTGAGCTCGCGAATACCGCTCTCGCCGGCCAGCAGGCCCTTCCACGTGCTCTCGATGTCCGCAGCAAGAGCCGTGGTGGCCTCGACGGCGGTCACCACGACGGAGGGAAAACCGCCGTTAGCAGTGGAAGGCCTGGTCATTCTGCTGCAAACTTCTCGCGCAGCGCGGCAGCGGCCTCGGGGTTCTCTTCCTCGAGCTTCTGGATGTAGGAGACGACGTCACCGACGGTGCGCAGACCGGCGAGGTCCTCGTCGGGGATCTTCACGCCGTACTTGTCCTCGGTCTGGACAGCGATCTCCACCATCGACAGCGAGTCGATGTCGAGGTCGTCGACGAACGACTTCTCCGGGGTGACCTCGGACGGCTCGATACCGGTGACTTCTTCGATGATCTCGGCGAGACCGGCGATGATTTCTTCCTGAGAGGCGGGCACGGTGGCTCCTTCGTAATCGGTTGTGCTACTTGGGT
>JAEZIA010000355.1 GCA_023416315.1 Actinomycetes bacterium | reverse complement strand
AGCGCATCGAGTTTGGCGATGCTGCCCGCGACGTTGCCCAGCTGATCGGTCAGCGCGTCAATGCCGTCGAGCGCGTCGAACAACGACCGCAGCGCCGCGCACGCCGGGATGTCGTAACAGTGCGGCTCCCAGTAGAAGTAGTTGCGCAGCGGCCGGAAGAAGTCGTCGAAGTTGGCGATCTTGTTGCGCAGGTCCTGGGCGGTGGCGACGGTGTCCTGAAAGGCCTTGGTCTGCTCGTCGGTGACATCCTTGGACTGCTGCTGCAGCGCATACTGCTGGCGCAGAACGTCGATCGAGTTGTTGATCACGTCCACCTGCTTGAGCAGGTCGGCGCCGCGAGCCTGCTGGAAGGGCAGGTTGTTGATCTGCGAGGCGCTGCCTGCGCTGACCTGAAAGGGGATCGAGGTGTGGTCCAGCGGTGTACCGAGGGGCCGGGTGATCGACTGCACCTGCGCGATGCCTTCGGTGTGGAAAACGGCTTTGGCGACCCGTTCCAACAGGATCATGTCGGTGGAGTTACGCAGATCGTGATCGGTTTCGATCATCAACAGCTCGGGGTTGAGCCGGGCCTGGGTGAAGTGCCGTTCGGCGGCGGTGTAGCCGACGTTGGCCGGCGCGTCGGCAGGCAGGTAGCCCCGGGCGTCATAACTGGTTTTGTACGCGGGCAACGCAATCAGACCGATCAGGGCGATCGCGACCGTCACCACCAGGACCGGTCCCGGCCAGCGCACGATTGCGGTGCCGATGCGACGCCACCCCTGGGTGCGCATCTCCCGGGCGGGTTCGAACAGGCCGAAGTGGCGGCCGATCACCAGGAGTGCCGGCGCGAGGGTCAACGCGGCCACCACCGCGACCAAGACACCGATGCCTGCGGGAACGCCCAAACTGTTGAAGTACGGCAGCCGGGTGAAGGTCAGACACAACACCGCCCCGGCGATCGTCAGGCCCGAACCCAGGATGATGTGCGCCGTGCCGTGATACATCGCGTTGTACGCCGACACCCGATCCTGCCCGGCATGGCGCGCCTCGTGGAAGCGACCCAGGAGGAAGATCGCGTAGTCCGTCCCTGCGGCGATCACCAACAGCGTCAACAGGTTTGTCGAGTATGTCGACAGCTCGATGATGCCCGCATTGGCGAGCACCGCGACCGATCCCCGGGACGCGGTCAACTCGATCATCACGGTGAAGAGCACGAAGAACACCGTGGTGAGCCTGCGGTAGAGCACAAGCAGCATCACGGCGATCACCCCGAGGGTGATCAGGGTGGTTTTCAATGTGCCGTGGCGGCCCACCTCGAACTGGTCGGTGACGAGCGGTGCGGCGCCGGTGACGTAGGCCTTCAGGCCGGGCGGTGGCGGGGTGCTGTTGACGATGCCGCGGACCGAGTCGACCGACTCGTTCGCCAGCGACTCGCCCTGGTTCCCGGCCAGATACAGCTGCACCAGGGCGGCCTTGCCGTCGGCGCTCTGCGAACCGGCCGCCGTCAGTGGATCACCCCAGAAGTCCTGGATGTGCTGAACGTGCGCGGTGTCCTGGCGCAGCTTCTTGATCAGGCCGTCGTAGTAGCGATGTGCCTCGGCGCCGAGCGGCTGATCGCCTTCGAGCACGATCATCGCGGAACTGTCTGAGTCGAATTCGCCGAACACCTTGCCGATTCGCTTGGCGGCCAGCAGCGACGGCGAATCCTGCGGACTCAGCGAGACATTGTGAGCTTCCGCGACGGTCTCCAGCTGCGGGACGAACACGTTCGTCACGACCGCGAGGCCCAGCCAGAACACCGCGATGAGAACCGAGTACCGCCGGATGAGATCCGGTACCCGGTGAGTCATCCGGATTTGTCCAGGCAGTAGGTGAACGCGTTCAGGGTATTGACGGTGCGCTCGTCCTTGACGACGTCGTCGATCTTGATCCGGCAGCCGATCGAGTCACTGTCGCCCTGGGCGGCGACGTTGACGAACACCGCGGGTTGGGTGGTGGTCGTGTCGTACGCCCACGGCAGCGCGACGGCGTCGGCGCGCTGCGGTTGAGCGTTGACGTCGAGGTAGGTGATCGTCGCGACCGTGCCGGGCGGACCGAAGACCTCCAACACCACGTGCTTGGGATTGAACGGCACGATGTCATTGCCCGCACCGCTGGGGGTGGAGGTTACGTCGTGCGAGGCGAAGATGCCGTGCAGCCGGTACACAGCAAACCCCGCAACGGCGACGACCACGACCGCCACCAGCAGCATCCAGCGTTGGCTGAGCCGCCGGCTGATCGAAACCCGCTGCATCCGTGACCCTTTCAATACGGCGACAGGCGCGGACGGTACGACGTTCCCCGAGGATGGCTTATCAACTAGATTGACCGTACGGTACCGGACCGGACTCCACAACAGCCAGCGCCGAGTTGCCCTGCCGAGGCGCTACGCCAGCTCGTCGATCAGCGCGGCGACGAAGGCCTGCGTCCGTTCCCGGCTGGCGCGGCGTGCTGGGCCATCGCGGCCCAGCGGCACCACCCGCGCGGCGAGATCGGTGACCCCGGCGTCGCGGTAACGCCGCA
Source organism: Actinomycetes bacterium (assembly GCA_023416315.1). GTDB lineage: Bacteria > Actinomycetota > Actinomycetes > Mycobacteriales > Mycobacteriaceae > Mycobacterium. Next base: position 10,076 of record JAEZIA010000355.1, on the reverse strand, counting down.
GCCGAGTCAGCACCGCAGCCTCGTCGCCGGCCGCCATGGTGTCCCCGATATCGGTCGCGTCCCCGTGTTCGAGCAACCGCACGTAGTTCGGTGAGAAATCGGCGTGGCCGAGCACCTCGCTGGCGTAGGCCCGCGCCTCGTCGATCTCGCGGTCCGCGCACAACGCGACCGGGACACCGGCCACCACACGGGCCTGCCTGTGCCCCGCGGCCGCGCCGAGGGTAGGAACGACGTAATCGCCGATCGCTCGTTCATCGGCCATCCACAGGATTGTGCCGCCGGCCCGCTCCCCCGCGATCTTCAGCATCGCCGGACCCAAGGCGGCCAACAGGATCGGCACATCCTGATCGGCGACATCGAGGGGACTGTGCACGGCGAAGGCATCGTTGTCGACGTCGACCCGCCCAGGCGCACCGCACGCGCCCAAGACCTCAAGGTAGTCGCGGACCAACTTCGCGGGCTTGTCGTAGGTCAATCCCAGCTGGTCTTCGATGATCCAATGGTGGGACGGTCCGAGACCGAGCGTGAAGCGCCCACCACAGGCCGCCTGGGTGGTCAGCGCCTGTTGCGCCATGATGAGCGGATGCCGGGTCTGGATGGGGACCACCGCTGTCCCGATCTCGATCCGCGCGGTCACCTGCCCAAGCAAGGCGGCCGCGGTCATCGCGTCGAGATAGCCGGGTACCTGCGGAAGCCAGAACGAGGCGAAGCCCTGCGCCTCAGCGGCTTTCCCATCGGCGAGCAGGCCGGTGAGTCGGTCGGCGCGAGTCCTCTCTCTATCGGATCCGACCATCAACCCGATGCGCATCAAACGTTCCCCTCACGGCACATAACGGCCCCAGTCGTGCGGGACGACGGTGTGGAACGGTGCGGCCAGCAGGAGATTTCGATCCTGCACGACGGGGTGCAGCCGGCCGGCGACCGCAACCGGGTCGTCGTCGAGGAAGCAGTACGTGAGCGATTGCCCCGCAGGGGCATTGCCGAGTTTGGCATCGACGTCGAGCGCCGTCGCCGTCCACGTTCCCGCGACACCGTCAACGTCCAGTAGCCGGTCGGTCGGTGCGTGGCCCTTTTCCAGCAGGAGGTACACCCCGGTGACCGGCCACCAGGGCAGCACGTCGGCGCCGACCTTCACCCGGGGGGCGGCTGCTCGGGCGTGGACGTCGTAGACACCCCGTTCGACCGGTGGCAGCAGCGGCAGCTTGCGTCCGGCGTCACCGAGTGCCCGAGACAGTTCAAGGAAGCCGTCCATTCCGCTCGGCGCGGTGAAGAAGTACGTCATCACGTGGTCGATCTCGTCGTACCGCCCGTGGCCGGCCGCTCGGGCGTCCCGGCAGGCCGGGGTCGACACCAGTCGAAGCGAGGCGCGCACAGCCGACAACCGGTGCTGTTCGGGGCGGTGGTCGAGGGTGTGCCAGCGCAGGTATTCGGCATCGGTGCCGTCGGGGTGGCGCCGCGCCATCGATACGAACAGCGTGGTGACCTCACCGTCGCCGGTGGCCAGGACGCCCTCGACGTCGTCGGATGGTGTGCCGGGCAATGACATTCGGGTTCCCTACTTCCGTGCCGACAACAGGTCGGGTCGGCACGCCTCGATCATGCGTCGGAACCCCTCTCGCCAGGGCACTTTCGTCCTCCCGAGTACCTCGTGCATATACGTGACATCGGGCCATAGCGGGGTGTGCGCATCGGGGGTGTAGTCGAAGACGGGCGTAACCCCCACCAGCTCGCCCATGTACGCGCAGTAGTCCTCGACACTGACCGTCTCACTGCCGGCCCAGTTGACGACGACCGGTGGGGTGTCGGCGACCTCCATGGCCCGGATACCGAGTTCGACGTAATCGTCCTCGTAGATCGGGTTGTAGTTGTTGGGCGCCTCGGGGTGGACCCTGATCGGTGTGCCCGTCAGCATCGCCTGCAGCCGGTCGGCGGGTGCACCGCCCTGCGGGCCGTAAGTGGAACAGATCCGGATGATCGTCAGAGGGATGGAGAACTCCGTGGCGATCCAGGTGCAGGTCTGCTCGCCGGCCACTTTCGAAAAGCTGTAGTTGGCCCGTAGCGGCACACCGGGCGGGTCGTCCTCGCGCAGCGGCCGTCGGCCCTGATACGCGTAAATCGAACCGGTCGAACAGAATACGAAGCCCTTGGCCTTGCGACAGTGGTATAGCAGGTCACCGGATCTCTGTGCGTTGGTATCGACGCAGCGGAGCCAGCTCTCGGTACCGGGGTCGACGGCGGCGTGGAAGACATAGGTGAAATCACTGGGCAGCCCCGATAAGTCGCCGCTGATGTCGAGGGCGATGGGTGTGATACCCGCGGCGACGAGACGCTTTCGGTCGGCCGGATCCCGCAACCGCGCAGCGCCCCACACCTCGTTGCCCCGGGCCAGCGCACGGGCGATCGGGAACCCGATCTTGCCGGTGGCGCCGGTGATGAGGATCTTCTCTGCGTCGAGCATCCCATCAGTCATAGCGCACGAAGGCTCGAATGTTAAGTACTTGATACTCCGGTCGGAGAGGCCGCTCTTCGTGGCGGCTAGGTGTCGGCGTCACCTCGCGGCCACACGATCATCGGCACCGGCAGGGCACGCATGATCTTGCTGGCCGATTGTCCGACGAACAGGCGGCGCGGCTGAGCCAGCCGACTCGAGCCGATCATCACGATTTCGCTGTCCAGGAAATCCAGGCCCTGCACCGCGTCCTGCAACGAGACACCTTGTCCAACAACACTTGTCACCGGGCACTCAGCGGTCAGCTCGGCCGTCGCGCGATCCACCAGGCTGGCTGCGTGCTGGTGCGCCAGTGCTGCCCACTCACGGCGCTGGTCCTCATTTCCACCCTCCCCCACGGCCACCAGCGACATCAACCGCAGCGGGACCCGCCACTCCCCCGCCAACCGGATCGCGTTGTCCAGCAGGATCGCGTTGCCGGGCCGCATGCCGGTGGCGCAGGTGATACGGGTGACGCCGGATTGCGCCTGGAATTTGGCCGGGGCGAGCGCGACCGGCACGGGCGAGGTGTGCAACAAGGCGTCGGCGAGGCTGCCCACCCCGAACCTCCCGGCGCGAACGCGATGGTAGGTGCCGACCACGATCAACGCCGCCTCGCCGAGGTCGGTGTCGGTCGCGGATTCCAGTAGCCCCTCGGTGATCGAATCCGCCCTGCGGATATGGCTTTCCGCGGACACATCATCGGGCACGCGGGCCAGCCCGTCGGCGAGCCACTCCCGGGCCTGCGCTTCGACTTCGGCGTTGAAGGCCTGGTCCGGGGAGTACATGTGGAACGTCGGTGCGTCACTGGGCAACACCGAAACCAGATCGAGAGTCGCCCCCGACGACCGGGCCAGCATTGCCGCGAGGTTCACCCCATCGACGCCGCGTTGACGCGGTCCGTAACCGACGACATACCGCATGGGTGGGACGCTAACACTTTCGGGCAGTTCCAACGGGCGATGCGACGACGTTCTCGACACACCGCCCCTCGTCCACCAAACAGCGTCGCCGCATCCCGCATTGTGGTAAGCCCCCAGGGAACGGTCGGAACGATTTGAGGGCGGGACCCCTATGACGAACACTGCCTCCGGATCGGCGGGCAAGACCAAGCTGGCCCGGACGCTGGGCCTGTGGGGCATCGTCTTCCTCGGCCTGGGCTACATGACCCCGACCGTCGTGTTCGACACCTTCGGCATCGTCTCGGCGGAGACCGGCAACGTGGTGCCGACCGCCTACGTGTTCGCGCTGGTGGTCATGGCGTTCACCGCGATCAGTTATGGCCGGATGACGCAGGTCTTCCCGTCTGCGGGATCGGCCTACACCTACACCTCGGAGACGATCAGCCCGAATGTCGGCTTCCTGATCGGCTGGGCGGCGCTGCTGGATTATCTGTTGCTGCCGCTGGTCAATGCGCTGATCATCCGCAGCTACCTGTTCTCGTTCTTTCCGTCCGCACCACAGTGGATCTGGGTGGTCGTCTACGTCGCCGCGATCACCGCGATGTGCCTGTTCAGCATGACGAACACGTCGCGCGCGAACATGCTTCTGGTGGTGTTCGAGGTCGTCCTCATCGGGGTCTTCCTGGTGCTGGCCACCAAGTCGCTGATCGACGGCATGGGCAACGGGACTCTGTTCTCGACGCAGCCGCTGTGGCATGAGGGTGTGCACCTCAACCTGGTGATCACCGGCGCGACAATCGTGGCGTTCTCCTTCATCGGCTTCGATGCCATCACCATGTACACCGAGGAAGCCAAGGACGCCTCGACCGTGCCGAAGGCGATTGTGTTGGCGCTCTTGATCGGTGGCGCGATCTTCTTCGTGGCCGCCTTCTTCACTCAGTCGCTGTTCCCGGACGTGTCCGGATTCAGCCAGGAATCGCTGGAGAACAGCGCGCTGCCCGAGATCGCCTTCAACGTGGGCGGGCACCTGTTCAAGATTCTGCTCACCGCGGCCGCGTTCGCCGCCACCGTGGCCTCCAGCCTCGCCTCGCACGCATCGGTTTCCCGACTGCTCTACGTGATGGGGCGAAACGGCCGCGGCCCGATCGGCCGGTTCTTCGGGTACCTGCACCCGAGCTTCCAGACGCCGGCCTGGTCGATCATCTTCGTCGGAGTGGTGTCACTGTTCGCGATCGGATTCAACCTGGACTTCGTGGCGTCGCTGATCAACTTCGGTGCGCTGATCGCCTTCACCTTCGTGAACCTGACCGTGATCGCCTACTTCGCGTTCCGGCGCCGCGAGGTTTCGGGAGCGCGCCAGATCTTCCGGAACATCGTCTTGCCTGGGCTCGGCGTGTTGTTCACCGTGCTGCTGTGGGTGTACCTCTCGGCGGAGTCGACCAGGTACGGCGTCATCTGGTTCGTCGTCGGCATCGTGGTGCTGGTATGGCTGACGCGGTTCTTCCGCAGGCCACTGACGGTCAACATGGGTGACGCCGAGCACTGAGGCTGGGCGGCAGCGACTTTCAGCGTTGCGGTGCGGCTGCGACGACGTAGCTCATCGTCGTGGCGGTGCTGCCGCCGATGTTGAGGGTGCCGAAGCGGCGGGCGCCGGGGATCTGATATTCCCCGGCGGTTCCGCTGACCTGTTTGGCGGCGTCGACGAGCATCCGGACGCCGGTGGCACCGACCGGGTGCCCACCGCCGATCAGGCCTCCGCTGGGATTGATCGGCAGCCGGCCCCCGATCGCGATGTCGCCGCTCTCGATCGCCTGCCACGACTGCCCGGGTTCGGTGAGCCCCAGGTGGTCGATCGCCAAATACTCGCTAGGGGTGAAGCAGTCGTGGACTTCGAAGCCGTCGACATCGTCGAGTTCCACCCGGGCCCGATCGAAGGCTTCGTGAATCGCCTCCCGCACATGGGGCATCACATACGGAGATTCGCTGTCCCGCTTGAGTTTCTGCTGCAGGCCCAGGCCGACGGTGCGCTGTCCCCAGCCCTCGATGCGGGCCAACGGCCGAATCTGCGGATGGTCGCGCAGATAGTGGTCGTTGACGACGACGAGTCCCGCGCCTCCATCAGTGAGTTGGCTGCAGTCGGTGCGGCGTAGCCGGCCCTCGACGACCGGATTGGTCTCGTCGTTGTCGCCGTCGCTGACGAGATCGGGCACTGTCCAGGTCCGAGTCTGCGCGTTGGGATTTCGTCGGGCGTTGGCAAAGTTATTGGCGGCGATGGCGTGCAGGTGGGCGTGGTCGAGGCCGTAGCGGCGGTCGTACTCGTCGGCGACGTTCGAGAACACCCAGGCCCACATGTTGGTGGTGTCAGCGCCCTCGTGGCCGGCCCATGCGGCCGCACCCATGTGGGCGGCGCCGACGTCGCCGGGCACGGTCTTCTCCAGTTCCAGCCCGAGGACCAGGGCGGTGTCGTGGAAGCCGGCGCACAGATCCGCGATCGCCGCTCGGGTGGCGACACTTCCGGACGCGCAGGCCGCCTCGTGCCGGGATGCCGGAGTGCCCCACAGCCCGGGGTTGACGGTCGCCGGCATCGCGCCGAGATGCCCCTGGGCGGCGAAGATCTCGCCGAAGGCATTGCCGACGTGCACGACATCGACTTCGGCGGCGTTGATCCCTGCCGAGGACAGAGTTCCGTCGACCACTTCCTCGGTCAGTGCGGCGAAGTCGCGGTTCTCCCGGCTCAAATTGCGGCCGAAGTCGCTCTGATAGGCACCGACGATCCAGATCCCTTGCGCCACGTTGCCTCCATTCCACGGACTCCGTACGCCCCATGATGCAGTTGACAGAGTGACTCTGTCAAAATTACCTTGGCATCGTGGAAGCCGAACTGTTGACGACGTTCCCCTCGACGCTGCCCGCCGATGACGACCACCCCTATCGCACCGGACCGTGGCGTCCACAGCGCAACGAGTGGCGGGCCAGGGGCCTCGAGGTGGTGGCCGGGCGCGTGCCCGAGGACCTCGACGGGGTGTACCTGCGGCTGACCGAGAACCCGCTGCACCCGGCGATCGCCAACTATCACCCCTTCGACGGCGACGGCATGCTGCACAGCGTCGAGTTCACCAACGGCACAGCCAACTACCACAACCGGTTCGTGCGCACCGACGGCTTTCTCGCCGAGAACGAAGCCGGCCAGTCGCTGTGGGCGGGCTTCATCGAGAACCCGTCGGACGCGATTCGCACCGACGGTTGGGGTGCTCGCGGCCGGATGAAGGACGCGTCGAGCACCGACGTGATCGTGCACCGCGGCAAGGCGTTGACCAGTTTCTTCCTGTGCGGCGATCTGTACCAGTCGGATCCCTACACCGCCGAGACGCTGGGCAAGGAGACCTGGGGCGGAAAGTTCCCGGAGTGGGGCGTCTCGGCCCACCCCAAGGTGGATCCGGTCACCGATGAACTTCTGTTCTTCAGCTACAGCAAGGAAGCGCCCTACCTGCGCTACGGGACCGTCGACAAGGACGGCAACCTGTTGCACCTGACCGATATCGAGTTGCCCGGGCCGCGGATGCCGCACGACATGGCGTTCACCGAGAATTACGCCATCTTCAACGACTTTCCGCTGTTCTGGGATCCGGAACTGTTGAAGCACGACATGCACCTCCCGAGGTTCTTCCGCGACCTGCCCTCGCGCTTCGCGGTGGTGCCGCGGCGCGGCGACCAGTCGAAGATCATGTGGTTCGAGACCGATCCGACCTATGTCCTGCACTTCACCAACGCCTACGAGGACGGCGACGAGATCGTGCTGGACGGGTTCTTCCAGGGCAACCCGTCGCCGTCGACGAAGGGTGCGCGCTCGCTGGAGGAGGCCGCATTCCGGTGGCTGGCCCTCGACGGCTTTGAATCACGGTTGCACCGTTGGCGGTTCAACCTCGTCACCGGTAAGGCCACCGAGGAAGATCTCAGCGAGAACTTCACCGAGTTCGGGATGATCAATGCCGGTCTGCAGACCCGCGACTACCGCTACATCTACGCGGCGGCGGGTGAACCCGGCAAGTTCCTGTTCAACGGTCTGGTCAAGCACGACCTGCAGACCGGTTCCGAGGAGCGGATCAGCTTCGGCGACGGGGTATTCGCCAGTGAGACACCGATGGCGCCCAGGGTCGGATCCACCGCCGAGGACGACGGCTATCTGGTCACCTTCACCATGGACATGAACGACGACGCGTCCTACTGCGTCGTGCTCGACGCGGCCCGCCCGAGTGAAGGACCGGTCTGCAAACTGCGCCTGCCCGAACGAATCTGCAGCGGAACACATTCCACCTGGGTCGACGGCGCCGAGCTACGGAAGTGGCACAGCCCGCGGTGAGCGAGTCCACGGCGTTCGATCTCGAACCCGGGCAGACCAACGCCATCGGCCGGATGCTGGCAGTTCTCGGCGATGAATGGTCATTGTTGTTGGTGCGTGAATCCCTGCTGGGGGCAACGAAGTTCAGCGACTTCGCCACACTTCCTATCTCGAATGCCGTCCTGACAACGCGGCTGCAGTCGCTCGTCCGCGACGGGCTGCTGCAGCGAGAGATTTATCAGCAGCAGCCACTTCGCGCGGGTTACCTGCCCACCGCCGAGTGCCGGCAGCTGTGGACAGTGTTGCTCTCGATCTGGCAGTGGGAACGCACGTGGGTGCACGACCGCCTCGATGTGCTGCCCTTGATGCGTCATCGTGGCTGCGGCCAGGATTTCGCGCCCGTGCTGACCTGTGCGCACTGCCATACGCCGACCGAGGCGCTCGACATCGAAGCCCGGTGGGGTCCCAGCGGCGGCTGGCTGCGTTCGGTGCCCCGGGCGAGCACACGCAAGCGACTGCGCGCCTCCGAGGCCGGCCAGCCTGGGATGTTCCCGCAGACCATGGCGATCTTCGGCAACCGTTGGTCGGCGGCGATCATCGGTGCGGCCTTCCTGGGCACCGTGCGGTTCAGCGATTTCCAATCGCGGCTCAACGCTCCGGCGGCGCTCGTCGCGGACCGTCTGAAGCTGTTCTGCGACATCGGAATTCTGCAGGCCGCGGCCCATCCCATGCGTTCGGACTGGTCGGAGTATCACCTCACCCCGAAGGGTTTGGCGTTCTACCCGGTGATCGCCTGCGCCATCGGTTGGGCGCAAGACAACTACCGCGGCGAGGAGGGGCCCGCCCTACAGCTGACGCATCGGGGCTGCGGGCACGCCTTCGTCCCGCTGCTGACCTGTGATCAGTGCTCAGTACCGTTGACGGGCAACAGCGTTCAGATAGTGGCGCGGCCGGAGGACACGGTCAGCCGCGTCACCTCGTAGTGACGTGCACGTGGTCGTAGTGACCGTACCCGGAGCCTGCCGGTCCACCCGGCGTGTAGTAGGTGCCCCGCCAGATCGCATCCTGTAGCCCAAGCGGGCCGGCATTACTCAACACAAAATTGAGGATCGCGTCGCCGAGCGCAATGCCCTCGGGGCTACTCGGATTGGGGATCATGATGTCGATCGCCCGACCGCTCGGGTGCCACGGCTTGGAGTCCGGCCGGACCCCGCCGATCTCGACAATCTGGGGGAACTGCGCGCTGACGGCCCGCGCCGCCAAGACCGTGTTGGGTCGCAAGCCCGCCTCGGACGCGACGCCGACCGGCAACGCGTCCGAGATGCCGACGCGGGCGGCCATGAGGGCCGCACCGGGATCAGTGGGAGGGGCCGGCTCCGGCGCGATCGGGGGTTCCGGCGGGGCGGGCAGCGCGACGATCGCCGGGTCTTGCGGGGCGGACTCGGCCGGCGGCGGGCCGGGCGGCAGCGCGTTGTCCACCGCCGCCTGCTGTTGCGGTGTCAGCGCCGCGTACTGGGCCTCCGCGGCGGCGATCTGCCGCTGCAATTCCTTCCAGGTGACCTGCAGGTCGGCGCGGACCGCGGCGGACTTCTCGGCGGCGGAGCGGGCCTCGGCGGCCGACGCCTGCGAGGCCTCGGCGGCGGCGGCGGCGCGCGCACGGGTGGCGGTGAAGGCGCGCAGCTGATCAGCCGACACCGCGGCGATCGTCCGCTGCAGCGACAACCCGTCGATCAGCTGGTGTGGGGAGGTGGCGGTCAGCACCGCGGTCAACTGGCTGGCGGACCCGTGCATATATGTCATCGCGGCCACCCGATCGACCGCGGCCTGGTGCGGCTCCAGCTGGGCGTTCGCGAGCTCGAGGGCCGCCACATCGGCGTTGTGACGGTCGTCGGCCGCCTTCTGAGCGGCCAGCCGGGCGTCGAGGTCGAGTTGGGCCGCGGTGACGGCCTCACGGGTCTGCAGCGCCTGGCGAGACAGCTCCTTGATCCTGGCCAGCGCATCGGACGAAGGGTCGGCGTGCACACTTCCCATCGCCGTGAGCAGTACCAGGACCGCGCCTGCCGAACCGCCGACCATCCGCCGCAGGCAGTGGTGCACCCCGGTCATACGGATGATCTTGATCCTTACGCTTTACGGCTCTGCGCCTGGCACTCGATGTCTCGGACAGGCTACGAACTGACAACGGCGCTGTCCACTCGTCGGTTGACGGGGTCGTCGATATCGCCGGGCCCAGCAACGCTGCGGCAACGCTAGAAAGTCGGTCCGGCCGTCTACCATTCCAGCGGCGCCCCACCCGATCGGAAAGGACGAGACGTGAGTTACACCGCCGCTGACATCACCGAGCTCG
>JAEZIA010000019.1 GCA_023416315.1 Actinomycetes bacterium | reverse complement strand
TCGGAGTGGAACTTCAGCGGATCCTTTTCGACGTCCGCGACCACGTCGCGACGATCACGATCAATCGCCCGGAACGGCTCAATGCCACCGACGACCTCGCCCGAACCGAACTCGGCTGGGCTTGGGGGCAAGTTCGCGACGATCCGCAGATCCGGGTTGCGATCATCACCGGCGCAGGCGATCGCGCGTTTTGCGCGGGCCAGGACGTCAGGGCGACCGCCGCGTCCGGGATCCGAAACAAGGTGCCGGGTTCCCGTCTGCATCACAACGTCTGGAAGCCGGTGATCTGCGCGCTCAACGGCATGGTTGTGGGTGGTGGTCTGCATCAGGTGGCCGACTCGGACCTGATCATCGCCGCCGAGCACGCCGAGTTGATCGACACGCACCTGAAGGTCGGCAACGTGTTCGCGCTGGAGCCGGCTGTGCTGTTGCGCCGGATGCCGATATCGATGGTGATGCAGTTGGCGCTGATGACCAAGGAGGGGCGGATCAGCGCCCAGCGCGGGTACGAAATAGGCCTGATCAACGAGGTCGTGCCGGCTGAGCAGTTGCAGGACCGCGCCCGCGAGATCGCCCTGTCCATCGCGCAACTGTCGCCGGCGACCACGCAGGCATCCATCAAGGCGATGTGGTCCAGTCTCGACGTCGGGCTGCACGCCGCGAACGATGTCGCGTATCGCTATGTGCTGCAACACCAGATGACCCACCCCGACTACCGGGAGGGCATGCTCGCCTTCGCCGAGAAGCGCGAGCCCCAGTGGGTCGTCGAGTGAGATTTCCGTAAATGACCGCCTCCCGGACCTTCAGCTACGACCCGCTGCCGTATACCCCGGTTGTACCCAGCATGCTGGCTGAAGTTGTTGCGGCCCATGGTGTTAACGACTTTGTCGTGTCGTCGGACGGCACCGGCACCCTGGAGCGCATCACGTATACGCAGGCCGCAGAGCGCTCCGCGGTGATGGCACGCCGATTGATCGCGGCCGGGGTGACGAAGGGCGTCCGGGTGGGGATTCTGGCACCCAATGGACCGGACTTCGTGGTCGCCTTCCTCGCTGCCACGCGAATCGGCGCAGTGGCAGTGCCGATAAACACTTTTTTTCAGTCGGCCGAACTCGCATGGCTGTTGCGCGACGCGGACATTCACACGCTGTTGGCGGTCGATACTCTGCTGGGCAAGGACGTCCCCGCGCGAGTGGCCGATGCGATCGGATCACCGATACGCGGTGGGCCTCATCTCGTCGCTGCACTACCACATCTGCGCAATGTGCTGTCGTTGTCCACGACGGCCGACTGGCCGGACCCGGTTGCCCCTGGGCACCTCGCCGCCTGTGAAGCCACCGTGCGCGAGACCGATGACCTGGTCGTCATCTACACCTCCGGCAGCACTTCGAATCCCAAGGGAATCATCCATACTCATGGCCCGGTGATCACCCACTCGCGTTTCATCGCCAGTCAGCACGAGTGGACGTCGGCGGATCGGGTCTATATCCCGATGGCATTCTTCTGGGTCGGCGGTCTGGTTTTCGGCGTGCTCGGTCCCATGCAGATCGGCCTGACGATCCTGACCGAGCACCGGTTCGATCCCGCCGACGTGCTGCGGCTGCTCGAAGCCGAACGGGCGACCTACACGACGGGTTTTCCACATGTGGGACCGGCATTGTCGAACCATCCCGATTTCGCCGGCACGGACCTGTCGGCGTTGCGGGAGGGGTATCAGCACGTGCTCCTGCCGCCGGAGCGCCGAGCGGCCGACCCATCGTTGCGAGTCCGCCAGCTCGGCATGACCGAGACCTGTAGTTCGCATACCTGGTGGCCGCCGCATGAGCAGGTGCCGGAGTCCAAGCGTGGATCGCTCGGCGTTTCGGCACCCGGCTATGAGCACAAGATCGTCGACGACAACGGAATCGAAGCACCCAACGGGGTGGCAGGCGAGATCTGCGTCCGCGGCTGGGCGATGATGCGCGGCATCGTCGGCCGCAGCAATCGGGACATTTTCGATGCCGACGGCTGGTACCACACCAAGGATGCCGGCTATCGGGATGACGATGGCCATCTGTACTTCGCAGGCCGCACCGACGACATGATCAAGACCAGCGGCGCCAACGTGGCTCCCGTCGAGGTCGAGTCGACGCTGAGCCGGATCGACGGTGTCCGCATCGCCTACGTCGTCGGCCTGCCGGACGCCGAGAAAGGCGCCCTGGTCAGCGCGGTCGTCGTCCTCAACGATGGCAGCGCGCTGTCGCCAGACGATCTGATCGCAGCATGTCGCCGAGAACTCGCTGCGTACAAGGTGCCCAAGAAATGGGTCCTGCTCCCCGATGACGACCAGCTTCCGTATACCACGACCAACAAGATCGACAAGGCTGCCCTGACGGAACTGCTGGCCCAAGAAGCTCTTTCATGACGGCCGCCAGTGACGATGTGACGGCTCTGACGGCCAGAATCGAACGACTCGAAGCGCTCGATGAGATTCGCCAACTGGCTGCGAAGTACACGGTGGCCCTGGACATGCGCGACCTAGATGCACTCGTGAACCTCTTCGTCGACGACGTCCGAGTGCCAGGAAGGCGCACCGGCCGTGCCGCGCTACGCGAGTGGTACGACGTGGAATTGCGCCACGACCTCATGGGAAGCGCACACGGCGTTCTCGGCCACGTCATCGATACGCACGATGCCGACCACGCCAGCGGATTGGTGTACTCGCGCAACGACCTCGAGACCGAGTCGGTTTGGGTGATCGAGCTTCTCGCCTACCTCGACGCCTACGAGCGCCGCGACGGGCGGTGGCTTTTCGCCCGCCGCACCCCGTTGTTCTGGTACCAGAGCGATATCACCGATCCACCGGTCGGCCCCCGCAAGATGCGTTGGCCCAATACCACCCCGCACGAGGGCCACTTCCACGCATCCTTCCCCAGCTGGCAGGAGTTTTGGTCCGCCGATCCCGGTCGGCACGACCGACCGGTGCCCGCCCCACCGGCGGCCGGCGATTGGCTTCGCACGCTACGCCGTAATGCCGGCACTCCGCGAGTCAGCAGCACCGGCCGCGAGGCCGACGATCGGAGGAACGGATAGCATGGCCCCAGATCTGACGACGTCGGCCTTTACCACTTCCGACGATCAGCGCGAATTCCGCTCTGCGGTACGTGCTTTCCTCACCCTCCACTCTTCTGAGGCTGCGCTCCGCCGCGCGATCGAGACCGACGTCGGCTATGACGAGGCCACCTGGCGCGCGATGTCCGACCAACTGAAGCTGCCGGGGCTGCTTATCCCGGAGGAATACGGGGGCGAAGGGTTCGGGTTCGGTGAGCTGGCCCTGGTGCTCGAAGAAATGGGCGCAGCGTTGCTCCCCGGACCATACTTCTCCTCCGCGGTGCTGGCGACGAGCGTGCTGCTGTGGTGCGCGACCGATGCCGCGAAAAGCCGGTACCTACCGGGTATTGCAGGCGGGCACACGATCGCCACCGTCGCCCTGACCGAGCGATCCGGCCACTGGGATGTTCCGAGCATCGAGACACGTGCGGTGTACCGCCAAGGGTCCTGGACACTGCACGGTGCCAAGTACTTCGTTCCCGACGGCGAGTCGGCTGACCTGGTGCTCGTTGTCGCGCAAACCGAAACCGGCATCGGGATTTTTGCCGTCGACGACATCACCTCGGCCAACCGACGTGCGCAATCGAGCCTGGACCTCACTCGCCGCACTGCCGTCATCGAACTCGACGCAACACCGGCAGTCCGACTCGACGACGGCGGCGCAGAGGAAACGCTTTCTTGCGCACTCGCCTCAGCCGTGGCCGGCCTGGCTTGTGAGCAGGTCGGCGGAGCTCAGCGCTGTCTCGATATGGCCGTCGAGTATGCCAAGGTCAGACATCAATTCGGGCGGCCGATCGGCTCGTTTCAAGCGATCCGCCACGAATGTGCGAATCTGATGTTGGAGATCGAATGCGCTAGGGGCGCAGCGCAATACGCCGCGCATTCGGTGGACGCCTTTCCGGACCGGATGCTGTCAGCTGCTGCGATCGCAAAGGCGTACTGCTCAGACACCTACCTGCGCGCGGCCGCGGCGAACATTCAGCTTCACGGCGGCATCGGATTCACCTGGGAGCATCCCGCACACTTCTACTACAAGCGCGCCCAGTCTGCTGCCATGCTGCTCGGCAGCGCCGACTATCACCGAAAGTCGCTGGCCGACCGAATTGGCTTGTAAAGCCTAGAAATCGGTCCCGCCGTCGATGTTGATGACCGCGCCCGTCATGTACGCAGCCCGGTCGCTGAGCAGGAACGCGACAAGCTCACCTGCCTCATGAGGTAAACCACCGCGACCGAGTGCGACGCGCATGTTCCAGTCCGGGTTGCTCGACAGGTGGGTGTAGATCGCATCTTCTGGTGGCACCCCGTATTGCTCGGCACGTCGCGCCCTGATGTGGTCATTGGTCTCGGTGTCGAACAGCCCAGGACACATGACGTTCACCCGAATCCCGTCCGGGCCATGCGTCTTGGCCAGGATCTTCGACATTGTCAGCACCGCAGCCTTCAGCGCGTTGTAGGGCGGGATGAGAATCTTGGGTGCCCGCACCGAGTACGCCGCGGTGGTGACAATGCTGCCCCCGCCATTGCGCTGTAGGTGCGGGATGACCGCGCGACAGGAGCGCACCGTCGCCATCAGAATCAGTTGGTAGTACCAGTCCCAAGAATCGTCGCCATGCTCGAGGAACGGGCCCTGCTGGTTCATCGGACCCGCCGTGACGGCCAGTCCACGCAGCGGGCCGAGTTCGTCGGCGGCGCGATCGATGGCGTTGGCCACCTCGTCCCCCGGGCGGGCCGCGTCCACGCTGATTCCCACTGCCCGCACGCCGTACTGTTCTGCCAGCCGAGCGGCCCTGCTCACTGCGCGCTCGCCATCGCGAGCCAGCAGCGCGACATTGGCGCCGTCGGCCGCAAGCTGTGTGGCAGCCGCGAATCCCATCCCGGTGGTTCCGCCGACCACGACGAAATTTCGACCTTCGACGCCGAGTTCCATGGTGCCGAGCCTCCCGTTGCGTTGTCTGTGAGACACAAGCTCGCATGTCGAACAACTAAACGCAATATGTCCGATTGATCCGTTGAATTGCGCTCTGGAAGCGACACTTGTCGATGCTGGCCAGTACACCGGAACAGTCCGTGTCGCGTAGCATTGACAAGTTGGTGAGCTGCCGCAAGGGGCCTCCACCAGGCCCTTCGAACAGGCAAGGAGCGATATGGCAACCTCTCGTGCCACCGCCGCGATCGAGGATCAGGACGAGTTCGACCGCCGCGATCAGATACTCGAGGCAGCCAACCAGTGCTTCGCCCAACTCGGGATCCAGCGCACCAGCGTCCAGGATGTCGCGCGGATGGCCAACGTGTCGCGCGGCACCGTGTACCGCTATTTCGAGGACCGCACCGTTTTGATCAACGCCGCGATCGAGTTTGGTGCGCAACGGTTCTACCAGCAGGTGGCCACAGCCATGGCCAAAAAGTCGACGCTGGCAGAGCAGCTCGGCGCGATGGCCGAAACCCACGCGAGCATCCTGCTGGACCACCGCACCCGCAATCGGCTCATGGCCGACGACGCCGAATTGATGCGCCACATGATCTCCGACGGCGACTCGGCGGTCCGCAGGTCGACAGAATTCCTGGTGCCCTACGTCCGCCAAGCGCAGCAACGGGGTGAGGTCGGGGCAAATATCGACGTCGTGGCAGCCAGCGAATGGCTGGCTCGCATCATCTACTCCTTCTCGACGGTCAACGAGGGCCAGACATTCAACATGTCCAAGCCCGAGACTGTGCGGCGCTACGTCGAGAAATTCGCCGTGAACGGATTGCGTTGATCCGGTAGGACTACTTAAGTCAACTGAACATTTCCTGTACTGTTGTTCTCCATTGGATGATGGACCGCTGGGTCATGTCCGCAGGTCCGAGGATTCAGGAGACTCATGGCAGAGATCTGGCGGGAAGAGCGGATGCTCATCAACGGGCAACTCACAACAGCCCGAAGCGGCGCCAGCTACGACAACGTCAACCCCGCGACCGAGCACGTCATCGGTACTGCCGCCGACGGAGGCGGGCCGGACATGGACGCGGCCATCGACGCGGCCCGGCGTGCCTTTGACGACACGACATGGTCCACCGACCACGATCTGCGAGTCCGTTGCATCCACCAACTGCACACCGCGCTGGCCAAGCACGCCGACGACCTGCGTACCACGACGGTCGCCGAGGTCGGATGCCCGGTGGCATTGACATATGGACCACAGGTCGATGCGCCGCTTGCAGGCCTTCCATGGGTGGCTGATCTGGCTGCGGGCTATCAGTGGGAGAGTGATCTCGGCATCGCGGAACCGTTCGGCATCAAGACCCGCCGCACTGTCCGCCGAGAACCGATTGGCGTCGTCGGCGCGATCACCCCGTGGAACTATCCCGTCCAGATCAACCTGGCGAAAATCGTACCGGCACTCGCCGCGGGCAATACCGTCGTGCTCAAGCCGGCGCCCGACACTCCCTACAGTGCAACACTATTGGGGCAGTTGATCGCCGAGCACACCGATTTCCCCCCTGGCGTGGTGAACGTCGTCACGTCGGCGAGCCATGAGGTGGGCCAGCAACTCTGCGAAGACCCGCGCGTCGACATGATCTCCTTCACCGGATCGACCGCCACAGGCACCCGAATCATGATCGCCGCGGCGCCCACCATCAAGAAGGTGTTCCTCGAACTCGGCGGCAAGTCGGCGTTGGTTGCACTCGACGACGCCAGCATCGACTCTGTCGTGACGTCCGCGGCCTTTGCCACGACCACCCACGCGGGGCAGGGCTGTGCGAACACGACCCGACTCCTGTTGCCGCGAACCAAATATCGTGAGGGTGTCGAGGCACTTGTCGCTACCCTCAAGGACTGGCCGTATGGCGACCCCACTGACCCTTCAGTGCTGATGGGCCCACTGATCCGCGAGCAACAACGCCAACGCGTCCTCAGCCTGATCGACAAGGGCGTCCGCGACGGCGGCACAGTCGCGATCGGTGGTGGCATACCGGCACACCTGCCCACCGGGTACTACGTCGAACCGACGGTGATCACCGACGTCGACCCGAATTCCACAGTGGCGCAGGAGGAGATCTTCGGTCCTGTGCTGGTGGTGCTGCCGCATGACGGGGACGACCACGCGGTACAGGTGGCCAACAATTCTCGGTATGGACTCTCGGGGGCGGTGGTGTCCGCCTCCGATGAGCGTGCCCGCGCCGTGGCCAACCGGATGAGAACCGGCACTGTGAACGTCAACGGCGGGGTGTTCTACGGCGTCGACGTTCCGTTCGGGGGGTACAAACAAAGCGGGCTCGGCAGGGAGATGGGCGTTGCCGGCTTCGAGGAATATCTCGAAATCAAGTCGATCGCGGAACGGGCGTCATGAGCGAGCGATCGTTGGCGGGCAAGCGGATCGTGGTCGTCGGCGCTTCGGCCGGCATCGGTCGGGCCTTCGCAGTCCGGGCAGGCAAAGAGGGCGCCCGACTCGTCCTGGTCGCGCGACGGGCAGATCGCCTCGCGGAAGTCGCCGCCGAGGCTGGCAATGCCACAACGGTCTCCGCCGATATCTGCGAACCGGCAGATTGTGCACGCGTCGGAGCCACCGCTGCCGAAGTCTTCGGACAGGTGGATCTGCTTTTGATTTCCGCCGGCTACGCGCCGCTGAAGATGTTCTGCGACATCGACGCCCAAGATTGGCTGGACGTCCTGAAAACGAACGTAATCGGCGTACACCAGCTCATTAAATTTCACCTTCCGGTGCTCAGCCCCGGCGGCATCGTCGCCGTGCTGTCGTCGGATTCGGTACGGCATCCGCATAGTGCGCTAGGCGCCTATTCATCGAGTAAGGCCGCTCTGGAACGCAGTCTGGTCGCCTGGCGGGTGGAACACCCCGGTTACCGATTCAGCTGCGTCGAAGTCGGTGCGACCGTGCCGACGGACTTCATCTCTGCGTTCGACCCCGAACTGCTGGGTTCGGTGTCCGGCGAATGGATTTCGCGAGGCCTGGTCCCTGGCGTTCATATGACGCCGGAAGGCGTGGCAGAAGTGTTGGCCGGCATCTTCGCCAGCGCTGCGGACAACCCTGATGTCGGGCTCGAGCACATCACGGTGAAATCCCCAGCGGCTCCCATGCAGTTGTGAACGAAAGGCTCAGATGATCAAGAACGGTGCCCGGCTTCGTAGCCAGGTGTGTGACACACAAGTGATCGTCGTCCGGACCGCGGACTCCCTCAACGAGCTGCGCGCCGGCGGCGCGCCGATGATCCCCCTCGATGAGCCGATCGACAGCACCCTCACTTTGGACACGGACTTCGCCGCGGGAACCCAGATGGGTAAGCGATATGTCGATGAAGCGGGCGCCGAACTCCTGGTTACCAAAGCCGGCAAAGGGTCGTTGTCGATCGGGACCACCCCGCTGAACATCAAGGATGCGAAGCCGCTGCCCGCCAGCGACTAGAGAACCATCGCCGCCGAACGCCGACAGGAGCGCACGCATGACCACATCCGTCGAGTCGGCGTGGCCGGCCCACCCCGACTACCGCATCGAGCTCATCCCCTGTCGGCTCACCGGCCAGGTGTGGGACGGTGACGTACTGCTCGCCGAGAGCAACGAATGCCTCATAGTCACCGAGACCGATCACGTTGACCGGCTGTACTTCCCGGAATCGTCGGTGCGCTGGGACATGTTCGCCCCATCCGATCTCACCACTGTCTGCCCGTTCAAAGGCGTGGCGACCTATTGGAACCTGACCGGCGCGGAATCGCCGCGCGACAACGTCGTGTGGACCTATCGCCAGCCGCTCGCTGAAGTGGCGGGCATCGAAGGCTACGTGTCCTTCTACACCCGCGAACTGCGGGTGGTCGTGGTGGAGAGCTGGGCTGACGGGTCTCGCGTGGCGGCGAACTTCCCGTTGTGGGGCGACGCAGCCGAACTCGTTCGGCTGATCGACGTCCAACCGGTCGGGGACGACGACTTCGTGGGGCCTGCTCACGGTCCGACCCGACGAGATGTCGTCGAAGGTGGGCAATTCGCCGCCGAGGCCATCGTCGCCGCCACGAAAGCGAACCCCGGGCAGCGAGTGACCTCCGCCTCGATGATCTTCACGAAAGCCGCGTCATTCACCGCGCCGGTGGACCTGCGCGTGGAAGTCCTCAGGAAGGGCCGCACGTTCTCGACCACCGAAGTGCGGATCAGTCAACACGGATCGCTGCGCAGCGTCGGACTATTGCTCTCCGACTCCGGCGCCGACGACGTCATGCGTGACGCCGCCGCGATGCCCGATGTTCCCGGACCCGACGGTGCTGTGCCGTTCGCCGGTTTCGGCATGACCGGCCGTGAAATCCGAGTGGTTGATGCAGCATACGATCCGGACCCCGACCGCGTCGGGCCTCCCCGGATCGACGTCTGGGTCCGGTTCCGCGATGCGCCTGCCGAGCCCTACCTCCATCAGGCACTGCTGGCGCAGTCGACGACGCATTGGACCATCGCCGCCGGAATGCTGCCGCACCCGGGTCTTGGCGAGGCGCGCGCGCACCGCACACTTTCCACCGGGATCATGAAGGCCACCATCGCTTTTCACGACGATGCGGACGTCACTGACTGGTTGCTTTATTCCAACGAAGCATTTTGGTCCGGTCGTGGTCTGGTCCAGGGTGACGGTCGGGTCTTCACCCAAGACGGTCGCCTGGTCGCGTCCTACACCGTGCAGGCCATGGTGCGCGACTTCGAGCGGAGCCCGGCCGAAATGGGTCAAGACAGCAGTACCGTCATGTGAGGCCGCCAGACCTGGCGACATCACCTCGCCCTACTCCATGAGGAGGTGGGTGAGACGCAACTGGGCCAGAAGCCAGCCGGCCGTTGTCTCGACGTACCCGATGGTCGCGATAGTGCCCATACGCATGCAGCGATGTCCCGTTCGGCCACACCACGCGTTCCTGCACAGCCCACGTGACCGTGCTACGTCACCGAACACTTCGAATTCGGGCGCATGGACCTGATGCACCGTTATGGCGTCGCCAACTGCGCACGCGGCTTTTCGTGGCGCGGATACGGGTCCTAAATCGCCTCGTCGTCGAAGAACTCGACCGTCTCGTGACTGTTGTGCACCGTCATTGCCGGGCGATACCTCCACCACCACTCAGGCGTGACAGATTAACACTGAGTGTTCTATTATCCAACGCATTCGCAGGCCCGAGCCCCGACACTGGAGAGCAGATGAATCGTCTCAAGGGCAAGGTCGCCCTGATTACCGGAGCCGCACGTGGTCAGGGACGAAGCCACGCCGTGCACCTCGCCGACGAAGGCGCGGACATCATTGCGATCGACATCTGCGCCGACATCGAATCCAACGAGTACCCCCTCGCGACCCGGGATGATCTCGACGAGACGGCGAAGTTGATCGAGAAGTCAGGTCAGCGCGTGGTGTCCGCGGTGGTCGACGTCCGCGATCGCCCCGGACTGAAGACAGCACTCGACGACGCCGTCGCTCAACTCGGCGGCCTACATGTCGTGGTAGCCAACGCCGGAATCTGCCCTCAGGGCAACCACATTCCGTTCCGGGGCTTCGTTGACGCGTTCGACGTGGACTTCGTCGGAGTGGTCAACACCATCCACGTCAGCCTCGACCATCTGACCGCCGGCGGATCTGTCATCGTCACCGGTTCGATCGCCGGGCTAGTCGATCAGAAGGACCTCGCCACCGGCGGCGGACCCCAAGGTCCGGGCGGCGCGGGCTACGGCATGGCGAAGAAGATGGTGCGCGAGTACACCAAGGCGCTCGCGTTGACGATGGCGCCGCACAACATCAGGGTCAATGCGATACACCCGACAAACGTGAACACGGACATGCTGCACAACGAGCCGATGTACAAGGTGTTCCGACCGGACCTGCCCGAGCCCACCCGCGAGGACGCGGAGCTGGTCTTTCCCATACTGCAGGCGATGCCCACTCCCTGGGTTGAGCCAGAAGACATTTCACACGCCGTCGTCTACCTCGCATCGGATGAGTCCAGGTTCGTCACCGGACAACAGTTGTTCGTCGATGCGGGCGCGGGCCTCAAGATGGGCATGTAACCCGATCAAGCGTTGCCGCAACAACCTGATCGTCCTCACAGCGCTCCCAGGCCGGCACGTCACGGCCGAGCCGACCAGTCCGGGCGCCGACCCGCGCCACCGATACCCGGCCACAACTCGATCTGGACGTCAGCCATCCCGCCCTGGGCATACACTCGCGCCCGCAGTGTATGGTCGTACCCAAAGGTGCGCCACATCACAGAAGCGAGGTAGACCATGACCACTGCGAGCGTGCGCCCATTCGGAGCGGGCTTCGACTTCACCGACCCCGACGTGCTTCTCCAGGGAATCCCGGTCACCGAGTTCGCCCATCTGCGCAAGACCGCCCCCGTCTGGTGGAACGCTCAGGAGGAATCGATCTTCGATGACGGCGGTTACTGGGTGATCAGCCGCCACGAGGACATCAAATCGATCTCCCGCAACGGCGAGTTGTGGTCGACCAACCGCAAGGGTGCGGTGATGCGCCTACCCGACGGTGTCACCAGCGAACAACTGGATCTGACCAAGGCGCTGCTGATCAATCACGACGCGCCCGAGCACACTCGGTTGCGGAAGATCGTCTCGCGGCTGTTCACTCCGCGATCGGTGGCCACCCTGGAAGAGAAACTTGCGACGGCGGCACGCGAAATCGTGGCAGCCGCGGCAGCGAAAGAGGGCGGCGACTTCGTCTCGGACATCGCCACCAACCTGCCGCTACAGGCCATCGCCGACCTGATCGGCGTCCCAGAAACCGACCGCGCCAAGCTCTTTCACTGGACCAACTGCATCATGAACACCGATGATCCGGATTTCGATTCGGATCCGACCGCTGCCAACGCCGAACTGATGGGCTACGCGTACGCGATGGCCGAGGAGCGCAGGCGCAACCCGGCCGACGATATCGTCACCCGGCTGATCCAGGCCGACGTGGACGGAGAGGGGCTCGGCGATGTCGAGTTCGCGTTCTTCGTGATCCTGCTCGCGGTCGCCGGCAACGAGACCACGCGCAACGCCATGACCCATGGGATGAACGCGTTCCTCGACAACCCGGAGCAGTGGGAACTGTTCAAGCGTGAGCGCCCGGCCACCGCGGTCGACGAAATCGTCCGGTGGGCATCACCGGTGCACTGCTTTCAGCGCACCGCGCTCGCCGACACCGAAATCGGCGGTGTGCCGATCCGCGAAGGCCAGCGTGTCGGGCTGTTCTACAGCTCGGCCAACTACGACGAGGACGTCTTCGACAACCCGTTCCAGTTCAACATCCTGCGGGATCCGAACCCGCATCTCGCGTTCGGCGGCAATGGCGCCCACTTCTGCATCGGCGCCAACCTCGCCCGCATGGAGATCAAGCTGATCTTCAACGAGATCGCCAACCAGATCCCGGACATCAGCAAGCTCGGTGAGCCGCAGCGACTGCGTTCGGGGTGGATCAACGGCGTCAAGGAATTGCCTGTCTCCTACCACTAGCGGATAACATCCCGGGTCATGCGTACCCACGGCTGGTCGGGGTCGGCACCCGCCACCGACGAGGAAGCGGTGGCCCGGATCCTCGCGGCGGCCAATAAGGCCATCGACGCGCGGGGCGCCGACCTCAGCATCGCCGACGTGGCCCGCACGCTCGGTGTTACCCGCCAGACCGTATATCGCTACTTCCCCAGCACCGACGCGCTGCTGCAAGCCGCGGCCATGGCGGCAGCGACGGGGTTTCTCGATCGGTTGGCCGAGCACCTGACCGGCATCACCGACCCCGCCGAAGCGGTGACCGAAGGCATTGCGACAGCGGTGGATTGGCTGCCGCAGGACAAGCACATGGGTCTGTTGCTCGGGCCGGAGCGCGTTGGTGCGTTCAGCGCCGAGGTCACCTCGGACGTCGCACTGGCCTTCGCCGGTTCGATGTTGCGTCGCTTCGACGTGGACTGGGCCGCAGCGGGATTCAGCGATGCCGACCTCGACGAACTCGGTGAGCACCTGCTGCGGATCATCCAGTCGTTCATGCTCGACCCGGGCCGGCCACCGCGCCATGGAGACGACCTGCGCAACTACCTTCGCCGGTGGGTGGGTGCGGCGTTGTCGGTAACGCCTACGGCGCCGTCGCCTGCACGATGACCGGCGCGGTCGTCGCCGCGTGGCCGACAAGATCGCTGGCGTCACTGGCGGGCCACACCACCGCGGCGAAGATCGCACACGCCGAAACAACCGGCGGGCAGAGCACAGTCACGGTGACGTCGATGACGCCGACCCACTTGGACGCTTGGCGAACGACTCTGCCGCGCTTGGTGACCGGCTCCGTCCACAGGCTGAGCATCGTCGGGGCTGTCCACGACTGGTCGTACATGGCCATCGAAGTCATCGCCACTCCTAACCGCTAGCGGTCACCGAGGCCCGCGGCGCTCGATTTCACTTCGGTAACACTGGTCCACAAATGTCACATTTGTGACACGGCCCGATAACCGTTTGCGATCTGCGCGTTTCCTTACCGTTGTCTTACCGACCTCTTTGTTATGGAACCGGTGCCGTCTGGGTATGTCGCGATCGACGTCGGCTGGAACACATCGAGTCAGACAAGAGGGCGGAATTTTCTCGCGATTCCTCGCTCTCACGTCTGACTCGATGGGCTTATCAGTCGTCGAGCGTCTTGCCGCTGTGCATCTTGAGAGCGTCGTTGACGTTGGCTTTCTTGTCCTCCGCCAAGCCCGCTTCGGCGGCCTTCTTACGCTTGGCGATGACCTTGGTGACCACACCGTCCAGCTTGGACCCGAGCGGGAACCCGAGGTAGTGCGTCAGAAAGATGGCCATCTCCTTGAGCTCGTCGGGGGTGAGCTCCTCGTTGTGCAGGGCGGCGTTGGCCTGAATCTCCGCCAGGTCGGAGATGCCGAGGGCGGTGACGACGGTCAACGTCATGATCCGCTTGTCCCGCATGGACAGTCCGGGCCGGGTCCAGATCGTGCCGAACAAATGGTCGGCGGTGAGCGCGAAGTAGTCGCCCGGCGAGTCCGGCATTTCCCAGCCGTAGACCTCGTTCATCTTCTCCAGGCCCTTGCGGCGCAGTTCGTCCATCATCACTCCTTTGTGTGTGGGACGCCGAGCCCAGCGGCCAGGTCCCGTAGCGCGATCTCGGCCAACGGCAATTCCACTCCGTTGGCCTCGCCGAGCGCGAGCGCCAGCTTCAGATCCTTCTCGGCCAGGCCGCGGGTGTGCACGAACATGTCGTAGAGGAAATGGTCCGGCTGCAAAGGGATGGTGTCGTCCCGGTACATGATGGCGCCGGGTCCCCCGCTCTGGGCGTCGCTGTGCCGCACCACGCGGCCCAGCTTCTGCAGGTCGATTCCCGCCGCTTCGGCAAGCCGCTGCGCTTCGCACACGGCCGTGAACCCGATGAAGGTCAACATGTTCCGAGCGATCTTCATCCGGGTGCCGGCACCCGGCTCGCCCGCGCGGACCACCAACGAGGCCCACTGCTTGAACACCGGCTTGACCAGTTCGTACGCCTCGTCGTCGGCGCCGACCATGACGGCAAGCTCACCCTTGTCGGCCGCACCGGCGCCGCCGCTGACGGGGGCGTCGACGATGTGAATGCCCTTGGGCCGCAACTGTTCGGCCAATTCACCGGCGGTGCCCGGCTCGATGGTGGAATGGATCGCGATCACGGTGCCCGGTTTGGCGTGTTCGGCCAACTGGCCCACCACGTCGCGCACCTGCTGATCGTTGAGCACGGTCACCTCGATGACGTCGGCCTTGCCGACATCGGCGATGCTATCGGCCAATTCGGCGCCGAGCTCGGCGAGCGGTGTCATGGCCTCCGTCCGTACGTCGAAGACGATCAGACCACCCGGCCACCCGGCCAGGCGCTTGGCCATTGGCGCACCCTGATTGCCGAGCCCGATGTAACCGACCTTCAATTCAGTCATGAGCGGAAGATCTGTCCACCGTCGACATTGAAAATCTGACCGGTGATCCACTTCGCCTGATCCGACAGTAGGAACAGGCACATACCGACCAGATCGTCGACCTCGCCCATGCGCGACAACGGGATTCCCTTGACGATGTCGGCCACCATCTCCTGCGGGGTGGTGGTCCGGTTGGCCTCGGTGTCGATGGGCCCTGGTGCGATCGCGTTGACCCGGATGTTCTGTCCGCCCAGCTCGGTCGCCAGCTGCTGGGTCAGGCCGTTGATCCCGACCTTGGCCAGCCCGTAGAAGTTGGAGTACAGCCATGCCGCGGTGGACGACTGGTTGACGATCGCGCCACCACCGCGCTTGGCCATCTTGCGGTAGACCGCGCGCGTGCACACCAGCGCACCGTCGAGGTTCACACTCATGAATTTCTTGTAGTAGTCCCAGTCGACGGTGATCAGGAAGTCGAGCTTCATCCCGCCGAAGATCGCGGCGTTGTTGACCAGGTAGTCGATCCCACCGAACTCCGAGAGCGCCTGAGCGGCCATCTCTTTGGCGGAGTCCGGATCGGACACGTCGACCCGCACCGCGAGGGCGTTGCCGCCCTCCCCCTTGATCCCGTCGGCGACCTTCTGGGCACCCTCGGTGTTGATGTCGGCGACCACGACGGCGGCGCCCTCCCGCGCCAGCGCCTCGGCGTACGCCTGCCCGATGCCGCCGCCGGCACCGGTGACGATGGCCACCTTCTCCTTGAACTGATCTCCGTACAGACCCACTGTGTCTCCTTCTCAGACAGCCGTGGCGATCGCTTTGATCTCGAGGTACTCCTCGAAACCGGCGAGGCCCATCTCCCGGCCGATGCCGGATTGCTTGTAACCGCCGAACGGCATGTCCGCCGAGTACCAGACGCCGCCGTTGACGTTGACCGTTCCGACCCGCAGGCGCGCCGCGACCGCATTGGCCCGGTCGAGATCCGGCGAGAACACCGTGCCCGACAGACCGTAGGGCGAGTCGTTGGCGATCCGGACCGCGTCGTCGTCGCCGTCGTGCGCGATGACCGTCAGCACCGGACCGAAGATCTCCTCGCGGGCGACCTTGGCGTTGTTGTCCAGCCGGGCGATCTCCGTCGGCTCGATGAAGAACCCGGTGTCCCGGCCGGCGGGACTGCCACCGCCGCAGGCGAATCGGCCGCCCTCGGCGACGGCCGAGTCCAGGTAGCCCTGGATCCGGTCGCGCTGTCGGGCCGAGATCACCGGACCGCAGATGGTGCCGGGGTCGGTGGGATCCCCGGGTTTGAG
>JAEZIA010000444.1 GCA_023416315.1 Actinomycetes bacterium | reverse complement strand
ACGTGGCCGACAGCACCGGACCGCCGGGCAGCGTGGTGCTCAGCGCGTTGCCGGCGTAGAACGCCGCCTCGGAGCGCCATTGGTGGACCACCACCCCGGCCGAGCGCAGCAGCGTCCGCTGGATCTGGGCGAAGCTGTGCATCGACAGCATCGCCGCGGCTGCCGCGGCGAGCACCCACCAGAGATTCGCCGAGATCAGGCTCAGCCAGGCTTTGGCCAGCTGCTCCCACACCAGGGTGGCCTCGATGGCCAGCACGATCACCGCGACGGCAAGCACCGCCCAGCGGACCCACCAGTACTTTCCGCGTCCCTGGGGGTCGTGTTCCTCGCGGGCGGCACTGACCGGCGCGTCGTGGGACACGCCGTTAGGGTAGCGCCGCCGACCCCCTGCGATGGTGTCCACCACGGGTGTCTGGTCATGCCGGTTACGCTTGGCCGCATGCCGGCGAGCCGAGTTGTGGACGACGATTCGGTCGATCCCGTCCTTCGTAAAGCGGCAGCGTGGTCCTGGCGGCTGCTGGTGGTCGGAGCGGCGGTCATGGCGCTGCTGTGGTTGATCCGGCTCCTCGAAGTGATCGTGGTTCCGGTGGCGCTGGCCACCATGCTGGCAGCGCTGCTGCTGCCGGCCGTGGACTGGCTCGACCGCCGCGGCGCACCCCGGGGCGGGGCGGTGGCTCTGGTGCTGCTTGCCGGCCTCGCCGTCTTTGGCGGGATCATGACATTCGTTGTCAGCCAATTCATTTCGGGTCTGCCCGGTCTGGTCGAACAGGTCACCCACAGCATCGACGGCATGCGCCGATGGCTCGTCGACGGGCCCGCACACCTCAGCCGGGAACAGATCGACAACGCCGGCAATACCGCGATCAAGGCAATACGGGACAACCAGGAACAGTTGACCACCGGAGCGCTGTCGACGGCGGCGACCCTCACCGAGATCGTCACCGGCGCGCTGCTGGTGTTCTTCACACTGATTTTCTTGCTCCACGGCGGCCGCAACATCTACGGATTCGTCACTCAGATCGTCCCGGAGCGCACCCGCGAGCGGGTCCGGGACGCCGGGCGGGCGGGCTTCGGCTCACTGATCGGCTACGTACGGGCGACGTTCCTGGTGGCGCTGGTCGACGCCGTGGGTATCGGCACCGGCCTGGCGATCATGGGCATCCCGCTGGCGCTGCCGCTGGCCTCGCTGGTGTTCCTCGGTGCTTTCATCCCGCTGGTCGGTGCCGTGGTCACCGGGTTCCTCGCCGTGGTGGTGGCCCTGCTGGCCAAGGGCATCGTCTACGCGCTGATCACGCTGGGCCTGATCATCGCGGTGCAACAGCTGGAAGCCCACATTTTGCAGCCGCTGGTGATGGGGCGGGCGGTGTCGATCCACCCGCTGGCGATTGTGCTGGCGATCTCGACGGGTGGCGTGCTGGCCGGCATCGTCGGCGCCCTGCTGTCAGTGCCGCTGCTGGCATTCCTCAACAGCGCCATTCGGGTGCTGGTCGCCGACGATCCGGCCGAGGAGGCAGCCGAGCTCGAGGAGAACGACGACGGCATCGTCATCAACGCCGAACCCGACGTCGTGCCGCCGAAGCGAGAGCGCGACTGACGTCGAGTCGGTTTGGGCGATCAGAGCTGGCGGCTGTCCTGGCCTGCGTCGACGCCAACGGCCCAAATGCCTGCAGTCGTCATCACATACGTGGTGTCCCCGGCGGCGAAGATGGGGTTCAGGTAACTGACTGCTACCTCGGGGAACGGATCACTGACTACCAGTCCGTCGGCCGTCAACGTCATCACGTAGGTCGTGAAGTCGTCGAGCGCATCGGCGTCATCGGGATACACGGTGAACGTCAGGTAGGTGGTGTCGCCGACGACGTACGGACCGCTCCACTCCCCGGGAATCGGGTCGTCGGGTTGCACAGGACCATCGGGCGTCAGCACCACGATGTAGGTCTCGACGGTATCGGACACGGCTCCGGGATCGCCGGGATAGACCGTATTCATCAGGAACGTGGTGTCGCCGACGGAGCTCGTGTGGTATCCGTACATCGTGGGAAGGTCCACCGATACGGGGCCGGCGGCCGTCAACGCGGTCAAATACATGTGATCTGTGCTGTGACTACCGTCGCCCTTTTGCTTCCATTCGTTGGTCTTCACATACGTGAGGTCACCCACCACAAGGAGTGGTTCATAAGCCACCTCTCCCACGACGGTGTAGGTGGGCTGCAGGACACCCTGGGGGCTCAGCGCGGTGAAATGGGTTTGCGCAGACTGATATTCGCCGGTCTGTGTCACCAGGTAGGTGGTGTCGCCGACGACGATCGGATTGCTGACCGGGTGCCCTGGCAACGCGCCGGGCACCGCGGTGAGCCCGCCCGGTCCCACCTTCACGAGCGAGGTCTGGTGGCCACCGGCGGAATCGGGGGTCTCGACCATCAGATAGGTCGTGCCGCCGACGACGATGGTGTCGAACGCGTTGTGCGAGTTGACCCGCCCTGATGCGGGGGCGCCGACCGGCGTGACACCGTCGGAGGTGAGCGCTACCAACTGGAGTTGGTAGCCGGTCGGGCCGTCGTCGGTCTCCATCACCAGGTATGTGGTGTCTCCGATGGTGATCGGAGCGGCGCCGGGGTATCCCGCGAGCGGATCGCCCCACCGGGTCAGGCCGTCGGGCTGCACCGCAGTCAGGAAAGTCCTTGTGTAGGCGTAGGTTCCATCGGAATTCCAGTAGTACTTCGCGGTCGTGATCAGATACGCGCTGTCGCCGACGACGACGACCTGCGGATCGCCGCTTACGGTGCCGAGGATTGCCGAGCCCAGCGGCGCCACGCCATCTGCCCGCAATGCGGTCAAGTGGGTCTCGTATCCCACCGAGGAATTCCAGGTTTCCGTCACCAGGTAGGTGGTGCCGTCGACCACAATCGGGCTGACCCCCCACCGGTATCCCGGGATCGGGTCACCGACCACCGTGACGCCGCCCGGCGTCGGTGTCAACGTCGTCACCACCGTCTGCCACGTCTCGGTGGCACCGTAGTCGCCGATGTGCGAGATCAGGTAGGTGGTGTCGCCGACCACGATCGGGTCTCCGCTCACCTCACCGGGAATGGACCCCACCGGAGTCGAGCCGGTGGGCGTCAGGGCCAGCACATGAGTCACGATTCGCGAGTACGGGGTCACCAAGAGATACGTGGTGTCGCCGACGACGACCGGATCATTCTCGGCCCAGCCCGGAATCGTCACGGTGGGCGTCACGCCGTCCGGCCCCACCGCGGTGACGTTGGTTTCGTAGCCCGTTTCGTACGTGCCCGTCCGCGTCACCAGATAGGTGATGTCGCCCTTGACTATTGAGTAGCCGTAGGAGTCTTCGTGGAACTGTCCGGGTATCGACGTGGTCGATACCACGCCGCTGGGGCCGACCGCGGTCAGGTGGGTCTGGTAGCCGGTTTCGTATGTGCCGCTGCCGGTCACCAGGTACGTCACGTCGCCGACGTGGAGAATACGGTCGGCGGACACCAGTCCCGGTATCGACGTCGTCGCCGTTACGCCGGTGGGGCCGACAGTGTGTAGCTGGGTCTGGTAGCCGGATTCGTAGTCGCCCGTCCACGTCACCAGATAGGTGGCGCCGCCCACGGTCAGCGGTCCGTCGACGGCACCCGGGAGTTCGCCCACTGGTGTCAGACCGCCCGGTCCCAGCGTCGAGAGGTGGTACTGGTAGCCGATGTCGTAGTCGCCGGTCTGCGACACCACAAAGGTGGTGTCACCGATGACGAACGCATCGGTCACCAGGCCCTGTACCGGGCCGCCGACGACCGGGATACTGGAACTACCGTCACGGTGAATGACTACGGCCAGGTATGAGGCGGGATCATCGACGGTGCTGTTGATGAGTCCGCCGGTGTAGCCGAAGACGTAGGCGTCGCCGGTGCGGGGGTCGACGAACGACAGCACCGGGACCGTGCCGGTGGGTAGTGCCACCGCAGCGCGGTCCGCGGCGGCGATGTGCTCGCTCACCACGATCTGCGCGGTGCTGGCTTCGCCGTCTGTGGCCACGGCGGCGAACGTAAGCTTCACTGCCGCAGGCGAAGTCGGCTCAACGGTACCGGCGAGGACGCGGGTGCGCGGATTCGGTGTGAACGTCCACTGGCCGGTCTGTTCGTTCAGCTCGAAGGTGCCCAACGCCGGATCAGGCGCAGAAGCAAGGTGATACGTGAACGGCTTGTCGTGGGTGACATTGAAATGCCCGGTGATCTTGCCGGTGTCGGCGTCGACTCCGTCCACCGTGTACGGCTGCTGCTGGTCGACGACCGGTGGCGGGGCGACGTACTTGACGGCGATGGTGACGGTGCCAATTGCGTTGGCGCCCTTGGTGTCTGTGACGGTGTAGCTGAACGAATCGGCGCCGTAGTAGCCGGCCGTCGGCGTGTAGACAAAGGAGCCATCGGTGTTGAGGGTGAGGGTGCCATGACTCGGTGCGGTGCTCACGACCGCCGTCATCGGATTGCCGTCCGGGTCGATGTCGTTGGCCAGCACGTTGCCGGTCAGCTGGGTGTCCTGGTCGACGCTGTAGCTGTCGTCGACGGGGCGCGGAGGACGGTTGACGGGTGTGGTCGCCCGGTAGATCGTCGCCGACAGCGGCGCACCGATCACCGGGACCATGCCGATGACGTCGAGGGTCATATCGCCGATCTCGTCACGCATATCGGCGACATCGCCCTTGAGGGCGGCGATGGTGAAGTCGACGAAATCTGACGCCAGGTTCATCGCGTTGAAGACCGTCCCGACTCCGGGCACCCAGCCGACCGACATATTGATGTCGGCGACCGACCGCTCCCGCGCCAGTTCGGCCGCCCCGTTGGGTGTCGCGGCTGCCGCCGCGGTCGCCGTAGGGGTGCTTTCGGCTTCACCGGGTTCGCGGCGGGTCGCGGCGCCCGCGATGACTCCGACCACCTCGGCGCTCGGACTGGTCGGTTTGGCAGGAGTAGCTGGCGGCTTAGAGCGCAACGATGCCGCAACAGCTGCGGGAGACCTTTGCACACGAGCACTGCCCGCAACGCGCGCGCTCTTGGCAGTGGCCGGCGGGCTGACGGTGGTCGGGTTCTTGCCGGACGGCTTCACCGCCGAGGATGATCCGGCCGTCGCCGGACCCTTCCCCGCCGAATGATCGGATGTGCCGGGCGAGCCCGCGCCGGAACCATCGTCGGCGTGGGCGACACCTGAGCTGCCGGCCAGCGCCGCGGCGCCGATACCCAGTGTGAGTGCGCCGGCGCCCAGCCACTGGTACGGCTCGATCCGACCCGACTTCCTGTGGCGTGCGCCGCCTGGGCGTCGATGATTGCGATGACCCGAATGGTGCTGACCCGCCACCAAATCCCCCCGGTGAATTTTTGCCACATTGCGTGCAAAACTAGTAGAGCTATATATAGCACACAATGCGCAGCAAAATGCTAGAACAGCAAACGTCTCTGCGGGAACAAAAGTTTGCTGGGGGGCGGCGGTGGTGCCGCGCGGAGAAGCTAGAGGCGACCTTCGCGGCGCAGCAGATCCGCCGCGCTGACCCCGCCACCACGGCGCTGCCGCTCCTCGCCCTCTTTCTTGCCGCGCGAGTTCAGCTTCTCAGTGGCCACCTCGGAGTCGCCCTGATCGGGCCGGCTGACCGGGATTGCTCGGGTCTCCTCGGCGCTGATCGCCGGTGAGACCTCGTCGGCGACGGTCGGTTCCTGCGCCGTCATCGCGGTCGTGGCATCGTCCGGGGTCGACGGCTGTGGCGTCGACGGCGCCTTGGGCATGCCCCGGTCGCTGCGCTCCTGCCCTCCGGATCCCCGCAACTCACCCAGCCACGACTCGATCTCGCGATCGGGCGCCGGCGGCGCCGCCGCGCGGTTCGGCCTGGCCGCCGAGGCGGCGGTGTTCACCGCGTTCTTGACGACGTTCTTGGCCACCGAGAACCGGGTGGTCGGCGCCTCGGCGATGCCCTGGTCCTGCCCGGTCGCGGTCGTCGCCTCAACCGGGTCGGCCATTCGCGCGGTACCGGCGGCCGAGGGGGCCTCCTGCGGGGGCGGCGGTGTGCGGACTTCGCCGCGGCCCACGACGCGGGGACGTGCCCGGCCTGCGAGAGGGTGAGTCGGATCGTGCACCGGGCGGCGGGCTTCGGCGGCCGACACCGGCGCGCCGGCACCGACCAGCGCGGGGTCCGGTTCCCGCACGATCGGGCGCTTGCGCTCGTCGGGCAGGTGAGTCTCGCCGAGACCGATCTTGTTTTGCAGACGTTTCATCCACCGCGGCGCCCACCAGCAGTCGTCGCCGAGCAGTTTCATGATGGCCGGCACCAGGAACATCCGGACGATCGTCGCGTCCAACAACAGCGCGATCAGCAGGCCGAACGCCAGGTACTTCATCATCACCAGGTCGGAGAACACGAACGCACCCGCGACCACGGCCAGCACCAGAGCCGCTGCGGTGATCAGCCGACCGGTGGTGGCGGTACCGATACGAATCGCCTCGGTGGTGGACATGCCCCGTTCTCGGGCCTCCACCATGCGGGAGACCAGGAACACCTCGTAGTCGGTGGACAGGCCGTAGATGACCGCGATGATCAACCCGATCATCGGTGCCATCAGCGGCTGCGGCGTGTAGTTCATCAGCCCGGATCCATGCCCGTCGACGAACATCCAGGTGAGCACGCCCATGGTCGAACCAAGGGTCAGCGCGCTCATCAACGCCGCCTTGATCGGCAGCACCAGCGATCCGAACGCCAGGAACATCAGAATCGTCGTCGTGACGATCAGCAGCAGGACCATCAGCGGCAGCTTGGCGAACAGGCTGTGAATACTGTCCTGCTCCAGCGCCGGTGTGCCGCCCACGTAGAGCGACACCCCTCGGGGCGGTGTGATCGACCTCAGCTCGGCGATTTTCTTGGCGGCGTCGTTGCGATTCACCAAACCGTTCTGGATCACCCGCACCGACGGATCCTTGGACGCCCCGTCCAGGTACGGGCGTTCCTTCCACATCGCGTCGGGGTTGTTGTCCGGGTCGGTGAACCCGCTGACGGCCATCGCCTTGTTGCGGATCTCGGCGACCTGCTGGTCGGTGACGGGCTGGTCGTCGTTGTTCTTTATCACCAACGTGATCGGCTCGGTGCGGAAGCCGGGGAAGATCTTGTCGAACTCCTCCTGGGCCGTG
>JAEZIA010000291.1 GCA_023416315.1 Actinomycetes bacterium | reverse complement strand
CAGGGCCGCATCGCTGCTGAACGGGCTGTCGTCGCCGGCGTCGGGGTCGGGGCGACCGAAGACCTCGTCGGTGAAATCGACCAGCCGCCTGCCGAGCGAGTGGAACTGGCGGCGGCGGCGCATGCCTTCCGGGTTGGCGGCGGTGGCGACATAGAACGCGCGGGCGGCCGGTGCCCGCCAGTCCAGCAGCAGCGGCTCGTGGTCGTTGTCCTCATCGAAGATGCCGAGGCGCCCGACGTAGAGCCGTTCCCCCGAAATGGCGTCCAGCCGTCCGAAACACAGCCCGTGATCGGCGACATCCAACCGCGCGGCGGATTGCGCCAATGCCCGCACCTCGGCGTCCCGGGCGACGAGCGTTCCGCCGTCCTGCATGTCGATCGGGGCGCCCAGCGCGGCGCGGTAGCGTTCTTTGACCCGCCTGCGCTTGGCATCGAGCCGGTCATAGAGCCCGGCCAGGTAGGCCCGTTCGGACGCCAGCTCGTGCTCGTGTGCGTGCTTCGACATGCCTGTCGGTTCTCCTCGATGTCGTCGTCGATCCGTCATCCATCTTCGTCTAGTTCTGGCGGCGCCCTATCCGGTAGAACATATGTTCGATATCCTTGGTCGGGTGAGTTGGTTCAACGGACCGCCGAGCTGGTCGGAAATGGAGCGGGTGCTCAATGGAAAGCCTCGCCGTCCTGGTTTGTCGCTCGGGGAGCCGCACGCCGACGGCGGGGACAGTCCGGCCTGGTCGCGCCATCGTGAACCCTACGAGCCGGCCGGCGAGCGTCCACTGCGCTCGACTGTGCCCTATGCCGAGCTGCATGCGCATTCGGCCTACAGCTTTCTCGACGGCGCCAGCACCCCGGAGGAACTCGTCGAGGAGGCTTCCCGGCTGGATTTGCGGGCGATCGCGTTGACTGATCACGACGGCCTCTACGGGGTGGTGCGGTTCGCCGAGGCTGCCAAGGAGCTCGACATGCGCACTGTCTTCGGTGCGGAGCTGTCGTTGGGCAATACCGCGCGCACGGAGGTGCCCGATCCGCCGGGTCCGCACCTGCTGGTGCTGGCACGCGGGCCGGAAGGCTACCGCCGGTTGTCGCGCCAGCTGTCCGTCGCGCACCTGGCCGGCGGCGAGAAGGGTAAGCCGCGCTACGACTACGACGCGCTCACCGAGGCCGCGGGCGGCCATTGGCACATTCTCACCGGATGCCGCAAAGGCCATGTCCGACAGGCCTTTTCGCAGGGAGGTCCGGAAGCGGCTGGCGCGGCGCTCGCCGACCTGGTGGATCGCTTCGGCCGGGACCGGGTCAGTATCGAACTTTCCCACCACGGTGATCCGCTCGACGCCGAGCGCAACGCCGCGCTGGCCGCGCTGGCCCCCCGGTTCGGGGTGGGGATCGTCGCCACCACCGGAGCTCATTTCGCCGAGCCGAGCCGCGGTCGGTTGGCGATGGCCATGGGGGCGATCCGCGCGCGCAAGTCCCTGGACGAGGCGGCCGGGTGGCTGGCCCCGCTCGGCGGTTCGCATCTGCGCTCCGGAGACGAGATGGCCCGGCTGTTCGTCCAGAATCCCGAAGCCGTCACCGCGGCAGCCGATCTCGGCGAGCAATGCGCTTTCGGATTGGCGCTGATCGCCCCGCAGCTACCACCGTTCGACGTGCCTGCCGGGCATACCGAGGACAGCTGGCTGCGTGAGCTGGTGATGGTGGGGGCGGCGCGGCGCTACGGGCCGCGTGCCGGCGCACCGGAGGCCTATGCGCAGATCGAGCGTGAGCTCGACATCATCTCCGCGTTGAAGTTCCCGGGGTATTTCCTGGTGGTCCACGACATCACCCGGTTCTGCCGGGAGAACGGCATCCTTTGTCAGGGAAGGGGATCGGCGGCCAACTCCGCGGTGTGCTACGCGTTGGGGGTCACCGCTGTCGACCCCATCGCCAATGAGCTGCTTTTCGAGCGCTTCCTGTCACCGGCCCGCGACGGGCCACCCGATATCGACATCGACATCGAGTCGGACCTTCGGGAGAAGGCCATTCAGTACGTCTACGACCGCTATGGACGTGACTACGCCGCTCAGGTCGCCAACGTCATCACCTATCGGGGCAAGAGTGCGGTGCGCGACATGGCCCGTGCGCTCGGGTTCTCGCAGGGCCAGCAGGACGCCTGGAGCAAGCAGATCAGTCACTGGCATTCCGGGGCCGATTCGCCCGATGTCGAGGGAATTCCCGAGTCGGTGGTCGATCTGGCGGTTCAGATCAAGAACCTGCCGCGGCATATGGGCATCCACTCCGGCGGCATGGTGATCTGTGACCGGCCGATCGCCGACGTGTGCCCGGTGGAGTGGGCACGCATGGAGAACCGCAGTGTGCTGCAGTGGGACAAAGACGATTGCGCGGCAATCGGACTGGTGAAGTTCGACATGCTCGGCCTCGGCATGCTCTCGGCTCTGCACTACTGCATCGATCTGGTGGCCGAGCACAAGGGCATCGAGGTCGACCTGGCTCGCCTGGATCTGTCCGAACCGGCGGTCTACGAGATGCTGCAGAAGGCGGATTCCGTCGGGGTGTTCCAGGTGGAGTCGCGCGCGCAGATGGCCACCCTGCCGCGACTCAAGCCGCGGGTGTTCTACGACCTGGTGGTGGAGGTGGCGCTGATCCGTCCCGGGCCCATCCAGGGCGGCTCGGTGCATCCCTACATCAAGCGGCGCAACGGATTGGAGCCGGTCACCTACGACCACCCGTCGATGGAACCGGCCCTGCGAAAGACGTTGGGTGTGCCGCTGTTCCAGGAACAGCTCATGCAACTGGCGGTGGACTGCGCGGGGTTCTCGGCGGCCGAGGCCGACCAACTGCGCCGCGCGATGGGCTCCAAGCGCTCCACCGAGAAGATGCGACGGTTGCGGGCGAGGTTCTACGACGGGATGGCCCAGCGTCACGGCATCACCGGTGAGGTTGCCGACCGGATCTACGACAAGCTGGAAGCCTTCGCCAATTTCGGCTTCCCGGAGAGCCATTCACTGAGCTTCGCCTCGCTGGTGTTTTACTCGTCGTGGTTCAAGCTGCATCACCCGGCGGCGTTCTGTGCCGCGCTGCTGCGTGCCCAGCCGATGGGCTTCTACTCGCCCCAGTCGCTGGTCGCCGACGCGCGCAGGCATGGGGTCACCGTGCACGGGCCCGACGTGAACGCCAGCCTGGCGCATCCCACGCTGGAGAACACCGGCCTGGAGGTACGACTGGGATTGGCCGCCGTGCGCCACATCGGTGACGAGCTGGCACAGCGCATCGTCGACGAGCGCGATGCCGGCGGACCATATGCTTCACTGCTGGATCTCACTGGGCGGGTCCAACTTTCGGTACCGCAGGCCGAGTCATTGGCCACCGCGGGTGCGCTGGGCTGCTTTTCGATCAGCCGCCGGGAGGGATTGTGGGCGGCCGGAGCGGCGGCCACCCAGCGTCCTGATCGGCTGCCCGGCGTCGGCTCGTCGTCGCACGTGCCGACCCTGCCCGGCATGACGGAGGTGGAGTTGGCCGCCTCCGACGTGTGGGCCACCGGCATCTCCCCGGACAGCTATCCGACCCAGTTCCTGCGCGAAGACCTCGATGCGATGGGAGTGATCCCTGCCGACCGACTGCTCGACGTGCCCGACGGCAGCCGGGTGCTGATCGCCGGGGCGGTGACACATCGGCAACGGCCGGCAACCGCGCAGGGCGTGACGTTCATGAACATCGAAGACGAGACCGGCATGGTCAACGTGCTGTGTACACCGGGGGTGTGGAACCGGCATCGCAAACTGGCGCAGACCGCTGCGGCGCTGGTGATTCGCGGACAGGTGCAAAACGCCACCGGAGCAGTGACGGTGGTGGCCGAACGGTTAGGCCGAATCACGATGAAGGTCAGCTCCCGCTCACGGGACTTCCGATGAGCGAAGCGGAGAATCCGGCATGAGCCGGTGAGCTAGTCCTTTTCGTCGTCTTTGGGGAGTAGGCGTTCTGGGTGGTGGTAATCGTTGGTGCCGCCGATGAGCGGCACGTCTGGAGGCGGTATCCATTCGGTTTGGCCGTTGGCGAGTTGACGGGTGCTCCAGCCGTCATTCTCGACCAGGAGGTTGTCGCACTTGCAGGCCAGGGTGAGGTCGTCGATGTCGGTGCTGCCACCGTGTTTCCAGTCTCTGGCGGCATGGTGAACTTGGCTGTTATAGCCGTTGACGGGGCATCCGGGCGCAGTGCAGCCACGGTACTTGGCCAGCAACATGATCCGCTGGTTCGCAGACGCCAGTCGCTTGCTGCGGCCGAGCCACAGCGACTGCCCGGTGACGCCGTCGAAGACCGCCAGATAGTGGTTGGCGGGGGTCGCCATCCGGATCAGGTCGGTGATCGGGAGTAGGGTCCCGCCCGCGGTGACGGCGTGTCCGGCGCCGGCCTGAAGTTCCTGCAGAGTCGTTGTGACGATCACAGTGACCGGAAGTCCATTGTGTTGACCGAGTTTCGGATCCCCCAGCCGACCGCGAACAAGATTCGCCAACGCGTCGTGTTGGCGCTGCGCCTGGCTACGTAGATCAGGTTCGTCATCGCCCGCGTTGGGTGCGGCGAATTTTGTCAGCCACGCATCCAGCATCGAGCGCAGTTCTGGATCGGCCACCAACTTGCCCACGCTCATGCCGTCGGCGCGCTGACCACCGCACCACAGGAAGCCACGCTTACGAGCCCGGTCCTCTTCGGAGAACTTGCCGTCGGGGTTCAGGTGGGTGGCCAGGCGCTCGGCCACTTTCTCCAACTGGTCCGGACGCATGGTCTGGGCGTGCTCGGCCAGGGTGCGTTCGGCCTTTTCGATCTCCAACGGACCGACATGATCAGGCAAGTCGCGGAAGAACTTCTGGATCACCCGCACATGCTCGGCGTCAAGCAGCCCTGCCCCCACGCCTTGCCCGTCATGGGCAGAAGCGCGGACAACTGCTCGCCGGTCAACGCCGTGCGAGGGGTCAACTGTTCGGCATCGCGGATCCGGCGCTTGGCGGCGGCACGGCTTATCCGTAACACGTCAGCCAACACGAAAGGGATTGGCGGACATCCCTCGTACGGTTGGAGGCGGGTGGTCTGCTCGTGGGAGATGGCTACCTGCTGACGGATTGCCCTTTCTAACCGCGCCAGCGCTGCAAAACGTTCCGGTGCGGGCAGCGCGTCAAGGCTGGCGGAGCCCACAAGCTCGACCGCTTCGTCGAGCGCATCCAGCGCCTCAGCAATCGAGACCATATCCAATGCTAAGTCGACACACCGACAGAAACTTCATGCTGAACAAGGGCGGTGGATGAAGTCGGATCTGTGGAAACTTCTGCGCTGCTGTGTGATTGTGTTATGGACTAGGCCGTGAACGCCACCGGCAACCTCAACGGCCCGCGGATGGCCGGGGTGTCCCGCCAGGCAGGCGGATCGGTGAGCGACGGACGCCGAGACATGATGTGCCGCAGTGCGGTGACGATCTCCAGTCGGGCAAGTGCTGCGCCCAGGCAATAGTGGGCGCCGTATCCGAACGACAGCGGTGCCGGTCCCGGTCGTCCGGGGCGAAAGGCGTTGGGGTAAGGGAAGATCGCGGGATCGCGGTTCGCGGCCGCCAGGACCACCAGTGCGGGCTCACCGGCGGGGATGGTGACACCGTCGAGCGAGTGGTCGACGCAGGCGGTGCGACTTACGGCCTGTACCGGACCGTCGAGGCGGAGCAGTTCGGTGACCAGATCGCCGTCGACCGACGCCTCACCGCCCGCCAGCCGCACCATGGCAGCCCCCAGCAGATTGGCTGTCGTCTCGTGCCCGGCGACGGCGATGATCACCGCGGTGGTCACCACATCGTCGAGTTCCAAATCGGTTGCCGCGCCGATAAAGCTGAGCAGATCGTCGCCCGGGTGCGCACGTCGGTCGGCGGCCACCGGCAGCAACTCGGTGAGCAAGGAGGCGAAGGCCGCCGTCCCGGCGTCGACCGCCTCAGTGTCGGCGAAGTCGCCGAGCATCCGGGCGATCGCGGGTGATTCGGCGCGCAGCAGTTCGGCGGTGTCGAGGTCGAGGTCCAGCCAGGCGGCAGCGACCGCGATCGGCAACGGAAGTGCGATGTCGGCCATGAAGTCGAACTCGACGCCGAAGGGGATCGGGTCGACGACTGCCGCGGTGATCTCGGCGATTCCGTCAGCGAGTCCGGTGACGAACGACCGGGTGAACACATCACGCACGGCGCCGCGCAATCGGGTGTGGTCCGGACCGTCGGCCGTCAACATGTTACGGCGGAGCAAGTCGGCGCCGGCCCCGCGAAAAAGATCCAGCGCGTTCGGATTCGCCAGTGGGTCACTGGTCCACCCGCTGCCGCCGAGAACGCGGCGCGCCGGGTGATAGCCGAGCACCAGCCACGCTGCGGCGGTGGCGTCCCACACCACGGTGGCCTCGCGCCGCCGACGTTCGTAGTACGGATAGGGGTCGGCGGCGTCCCACGGTAGCCGCGGCGCTATCTCAGGAATGGTCATGGTGATCGAACGCTCCCGGCAGTCCGCGTTCGCGGACCCAGGCGTGGTGCAGTTTGCCGAGGTCGCTGATGGGTTCGGCGATGCCGTCCATATCGTCCATGATGGCGCGGGCGTAGATGGTGGCATTCAAACCGGCTGCGACGCTGGTGAAGGCAAGCATGATGCGTGAGGTGAACGCATTCTCCGGCGGCGGGCTGACCTTGGCCAACGGGTGGTCGCTGTCGCGGACGTTGAAGAATCCGCGAATGATGCGCGCCGATTCCTCCGGTGTGTAGGTCACCGGTTGCGGTGACGTCGCTTCGTACGCCATGTCGGATACCCACCGCTGCAGCTCGTCGTCGGTGAGGGTGGAATCCTTGGTGAAGTAACCCATCTGGGCCAGGCATTCACGGTAGTCGGCGAGGCGGCCCTCGACCGCGGCACGCATGAACGACACCCACAGCAGGCGGAATCGCTCGGGCATGACGACGACACAGCCGAAGTCGAGGAAGCCGATGGTCCCGTCGGTGCCAAAGCGATAGTTGCCCGGGTGCGGATCGGCATGGGCGAAGTTGGCATACCGGTAATTGCCGTTCATGAAGCGCGAGAGAACTTCTGCCCAGGTGTTCTTCAGCTCTTGATCGGCCTGTTGTGCTGCCGTCCAGTCCAATCCGTCGAGGTAGGTCATGGTCAGGACGTGGTCGGTGGAGGACTCCGGGACGACCTCGGGAATGCGGATAAAGGGGTGACCGCGGTAGAGGTCACTGAACGCGGTGATCATCGCGGCTTCGTGCCGGTAGTCGACTTCTTCCGAGATCCGGGCCGCCGCCTCGGCGGCCAGTGCTTTGATGTCGACCCGCATGCCCGATGCCGCGGTGAGGAACTTCAGGAAGGTGGCGACGGTCTCGGTGTTGGCGAGGTCGGCCCGAATAGCCTGCGCCACACCGGGATACTGGATCTTGACAACGACGTCGCGACCGTCGTGCAGAACCGCGCGGTGGACTTGCCCGACCGATGCGGCCGCCATCGGTTCATCGGTAAAGTCAGCGAAATGGTCATGGGCGCAACCCAGTTCGCGACGTAGCACCTCGCGGACGAGCTCGGGGTGCATGGGTGGCGCATCGGCCTGAAGCCGACTGAGCGCCTTCTGGTAGGGCAGAAAACCCCCGGTGCCCAGTGCGCCGGCGTCGACCATCGAGAAGATCTGCCCTGCCTTCATGAGCACACCTTTGGAATGGCCGAGCAGTTCGGCATACCGGTCGGCGGTGCGTTCGTGGAACCGTTCGACCGCGCCGTCGTCACCTGCCCGCTGTCGTAGTCCGGCGACGAGTCGCCCGCCGGCGGCGCGCGCGGTGAAGCCCGCCAGCGGCATCGTGCGCTTGAGCCGGCCGCGCTGAATGTCGAAATCCGGCATCGCGTCCTCTCATCGGCACCGGCGTAGTAAAGTAACCCCTGGTTCAAACTAAGTGATCACTTGGGAGAGGTCAATGGCAGCCGCGATTTCGACACGCGAACGGCTGGTCAACGAGGCGATGCGCCTGTTCAGTGCCAAAGGCTTTGAGGCGACGAGCGTCTCGCAGATCGAAGCGGCCGCCGGGCTCGCGGCCGGTTCCGGGGCGCTCTACCACCACTTCAAATCGAAGGAGGCGCTGCTCGACGCGGGTATCGACCGCCAGCTGGACCGCCGCCGGGCGATGCGGGACATCCGGGCGCTCTTCGCCGGACTCGGCGACCTGAACGCCGAGCTCACCGTGCTGGGCCGCTACCTGCTCACCGTCATCGACGAAGAGATCGAGTTGCTGCAGATCGCCGCGCGAACACCGGCCGGTCGGTCGAGCCGGCTGGACACCGCATACGCGGCGCTCGTCGACGGGCTCAACGCCGAGCTGGGGGACTGGATCGCGGCGTGGGCACCGGCGATGGCGGAGGAGGACCGCGACGTCGTGGCCGCGCTGGCGGTCAACGCGCTTCTCGGCCCACGGGTGGCCACCAGTCTGTTCAACCAGTCCGTTCCCCGAGTGCCGGACGACCGCTATCTGTCCGAGTGGACTGCGTTGATAGCCAACCGGATTCGCGCGTCGGCTTAACCGCCGCTACTCCGTCGGTGTCGTCCACACCTTGTCGATGCTGATCCGCAGCCGCAGGTTGTAGCCGGCCATCGACTCGGTGAGGCCGAATTGGTCCGAAATAGCACCGTATTTCGCCCAATATGGGGCGTCGTCACGGGGATCGGCATCCTCGCTGTCGACGGTGGCGTGGCCCCCGACGACGATGATGCCACCGCCGTTGCCGTCGGAGTCCAGATTCAGGCTGACCCGCGGCTGCGTGCCGATGTGCCGCACTTTGGCCGTGCCCGGCGCGGTGTAGACGATGATGTCGGTGCCGTCGTAGAAGAACCACACCAGCTTGGGCACCGGCTGGCCGGACTTGGCCACCGTGGTCAGCCAGCCGTAATTCTCGTTGGTGAGCCGCTCGATCACCTCTGAAGACAGTTCAGTTGCCATGGACCCGAATGTAGTCTCGGCCTATGACACTCGACCTGACCGTTGATGAACTTCTGACCTCCACCCGATCGGTGCGCAAGCGACTCGACTTCGACCGGCCGGTGTCGCGCGAGGTGCTGATGGAGTGTCTGGATCTGGCCCTGCAGGCGCCGACCGGATCGAATGCTCAAGGCTGGCAGTGGGTCTTCGTCGAGGACGCCGACAAGCGCAAGGCGCTGGCCGACATCTATCGGGCCAATGCCACGCCCTATCTCGACCTGCCGAAGCCGGTCCGCGGCGACATCCGCGACAACCAGATGGATGCGGTCATGAGCTCGGCCAAGTACCTCAACGAAAACCTGGAAAAGGCGCCGGTGTTCCTGATCCCGTGCCTGGAGGGTCGTCCCGACGGTGCCCCGGCCGGCATGAGCGCGTCGTACTGGGGTTCGCTGCTGCCCGCGGTGTGGAGCTTCATGCTCGCGCTGCGGTCCCGCGGACTCGGCACAGCGTGGACCACACTGCACCTGATCGGGGACGGCGAGAAGCAGGCCGCCGAGTTGCTCGGCATTCCGTTCGATCAGTACGCCCAGGGCGGGCTGTTCCCGATCGCCTACACCAAGGGCACCGAGTTCAAGCGGGCCAAGCGACTCCCCGCCGAGCAGCTGACCCACTGGGACACCTGGTGACGCCGGTGCGCTAAACGCTGCCGCTGAACCCGTGCTGGCGCCACGCCTCGTAGGCCACCACCGCGGCGGCGTTCGACAGATTCAGGGACCGCCGCCCGGCCAGCATCGGGATCCGCACCCGTTCGGTGATGTGCGGGTCGGCGAGGGTCTCGGCGTCCAGACCCGTCGGCTCCGGCCCGAACAGCATGACGTCGCCCGGCTGGTAGGCGATGTCGAACGACGACCGGGTGGCGTGGGCGGTGAACGCGAATACCCGCGCACCGGGCATCGCCGCCCAGGCGTGGTCCAGGTCCGGATGCACCGTCACCGAGGCCAGGTCGTGATAGTCGAGTCCGGCGCGGCGCAGCTTTGGTTCGGAAAGGTCGAATCCCAACGGCTCCACCAGATGCAGTTCGCATCCGGTCGCCGCGACCATTCGGATCGCGTTTCCCGTATTGGGCGCGATCCGCGGTGAGTAGAACATCAGCCTGAACACGACCGTCCTTCCAGCAGGCGGATAATGGCCGCATGGTCGAGACCAGCCTTTGGATGCAGAAAGTCGCGGCCGATCCCGGTCACTCGCATTGGTACATCGAACGATTCCGTGCGATGGCCCGGGCAGGCGACGACCTGGACGGCGAGGCGCGGTTCGTCGACGCGATGGCCGCCCGCGGCGCCCGCATCCTCGACGCCGGCTGCGGTCCCGGCCGGGTCGGCGGATACCTGGCCCGCGCTGGTCACCGGGTCGTCGGCGTCGACGTCGACCCGGCGCTCATCGAGGCGGCCGAGCAGGACCATCCCGGACCGCACTGGGTCGTCGGTGACCTCGCCGAACTCGACCTGCCCGCGCGGGGTATCACCGAGCCGTTCGACATCATCGTCTCGGCAGGCAACGTGATGACGTTCCTGGCACCCAGCACCCGCGTACAGGTGCTGTCGCGGCTGCGGGCCCACCTCATGCGCGACGGGCGCGCGGTGATCGGTTTCGGGGCCGGGCGCGAATACGAGTACGGCCAGTTCCTCGCCG
Source organism: Actinomycetes bacterium (assembly GCA_023416315.1). Taxonomy (GTDB): domain Bacteria; phylum Actinomycetota; class Actinomycetes; order Mycobacteriales; family Mycobacteriaceae; genus Mycobacterium. Next base: position 3,716 of record JAEZIA010000291.1, on the reverse strand, counting down.
ACGCGGCCGAAGCCGGGTTCACCCCCGACCTGTTGCTGTCCACCTGGGACGTGCGACCGTTCACCGATGACGCGGAATTTTTGGTCGCCATTCTTCGGCCCGCGTAATCCGCCGGTCGAATTGAGCGTCCTGGGCAACACCGGTCGATGATCTCAGTTGTGCCGCAGCGCAATTTGCTCGACACCCCGTTACCCGCCCCGGCCTGGTATTACCGGTATCTCTCTGTTCAGTAACGACCCTGGAGATGGCGGACAATCGCTGTCATACTCGACGAATTGCCAGGTAAGTCCGGATGAAGTAGGCGAGAACACTGACTTTCAGCGCCGCCCCACCGGGGGTGGACCCCCCGATTTCCGGCACCCAGCAGCCGACAACCGCGTCACCGAAGCGGCCGTCGCGGTGGTCGCTGTCGAACTGGCCGGTGCGGGGCAAAGTGTTTGCGATTGTGGCCGTTCCGCTGGCGCTGGCCCTCGCCTTCGCCGGCGCGCAACTCTGGGCCGGCGCGCAATCCGCACGGGACCTGCAGGTCGCCGCCGATCGCGCCCAGCTCGTCCCGGTCATCGAAAGCTACGTCGGGGCGCTGCAGGGGGTCCTGCTGGCCTACTCCGCCAACGGAGACACCCAGTCGGAGGCAAACAAGTTCACCGCCAGTAAGAGCGCGCTGCAGGACAAGCTCAACGCGACGGACGTTGCTCCCGACGTGCGCACCGGCGTGAACAAGCTGTTGAGCGACGGGCAGCAGTTGGTGACCGCCGTGTCGGCGGACACGATCGGGCTGCGTGAGCGGATCACGACCTACGCACCGATCCTGCTGACCGCCGAGGACGCGATCAACGGCTCGGTGCGCCTCGACGACGAGAAACTGCGCGCCCAGACCCTGGGACTGAGCCGCGCGATCGGCGCGCGCGGCCAGATGTTCATGCAGGAGCTGCTCGTCGAGCAAGGCGGTGACCTGCCCGAGCCGGAACTGCGCACCTCGATGATCACGCTGGCGGGCACCGAACCGTCGACGCTGTTCGGCATGAGCCAAGTGCTCGGCGTCGGCTCACCGGATGCCAAGACGCTGCAGGACGAGATGGTCAAGCGGATGGACATCATGTCCAATCCGGAGACCGCGCTGGCGGGCAACACCGACCTTCGCGAGTCGTTGCAGGCCACCGACGCCATCGCGGAGCAGGTCGTCGCCAGCACCACCGACGAGGTCACCGCATCGGTTGCCCGGCAGGCCGCCGACCGCAGGCACGCCGTCATCCGGGACGGGTTGCTGGCGCTCGCGGCGTTCGTCGCCGCACTTCTGGTCATCTTCCTGGTGGCGCGGTCGCTGGTCCGGCCGCTGCGCATCCTGCGCGACAGCGCCCTGCGGGTCGCACACACCGACCTCGAACAGGGCATCGCCCGCGTCCGGGCCGGTGACGAGCGGGAACCCGAGCCGCTGCCGGTCTACACCACCGAAGAGATCGGCCAGGTCGCGCACGCGGTCGACGAGTTGCACACCCAGGCGCTGCTGCTCGCCGGCGACGAAGCCCGGCTGCGGGCGGTGATCAACGAGATGTTCGAGACGATGTCACGCCGGAACCGCTCGCTGGTCGACCAGCAGCTCTCGCTGATCGACCGGTTGGAGAAGACCGAGAAGGATCCCGAACGCCTGGACAACCTGTTCCGGCTCGACCACCTGGCCACCCGGATGCGGCGCATCGGCTCCAACCTGCTGGTGCTGGCCGGGGCGCAGGTGTCGCGTGACCACCGCGAGTCGCTGCCGCTGGCCAGTGCGGTCAACGGCGCGGTCTCCGAGGTCGAGGACTACAAGCGGGTGGAGATCGGCGACGTGCCGGATTCGGCCCTGATCGGCCGGGTGTCCGCCGACGCGGTGCACATGCTCGCCGAGCTGATCGACAACGCGCTGCGCTATTCGCCGCCGATCTCACCGGTGCGGGTCAGTGCCGTGCACACCAGCAACGCCGGGGTGCTGTTCGAGGTGCACGACGACGGTATCGGCATGACCGACAGCGACCTGCGCATCGCGAACATGCGCCTGCACGCCGGCGGCGAGGTCAACCCGGACAACACCCGACACATGGGTCTGTTCGTCGTCGGCCGGCTCGCGCACATGCACGGTATGGAGGTGCGGCTGCGCAACGCGGTGGAGGGCGACCCGTCGTCTGGAACCACGGCCGAGCTTTACATTCCGGCCCCGCTGCTCGAGCACTCGGCGCCGATCGGCGCCGATGCCCGTCCCTACGGCCCCGCGGCCGAGCGGTCGGCCACCACCGACGACGCCTACGCCGCTTCGTTCGCGGTGCCAACCGATGTGGCCGACGACGGTCCCGCCGACCAGGGCGCTCTACCGCGGCGCTCGCCGGGCTCCAGCGGCATCACCGGCGCCCCGCCCGAACCCGAATCCGAACCCCAGCAGCAGCCCTCGCTGTGGTTCGCCGAGGCGGGTGAGCCGGCGGAAAACGAACGCGCGACCGACACCTCACGCTTCTTCGCCGCCCGAGCGCGGGTCGAGGAGACCCGCGACGAGCAGCTCGACATCATCAGCGACATGGATCTGCTGGCCGCCGACTTGTCGGCACCCGATGCCGAGGACACCGATACCGACTTCATCTACCAGAAGATGCTCAACGAGCTGATGGTCGACCCGCACACCATCGCCGTGCCGCAGGACTGGAAGTCGGTGTGGGACAACGGCTGGGAGACCGCCGCCGAGGTCGATAACGTCCCCGTGCAGGAACACACCGAACACGGTCTGCCGGTGCGCGATCCCGGTGCCCGGCTGGTACCCGGTGCGGTCGAGGCGCAGACGCCCCCGCTTCCGCAGCGCGACCGTGACCGTTCCTCGTTCGGCAACTACTTTGGCGGTGTGCGGGCTGCGCATTCCGACCTCCAGGCCGGTTCCGCAGAGAACGGAAAAGACCACCCATGACCTTGCCGCAACGGCCGCAGAGCAATTCACTGGACTGGCTGGTGTCCAACTTCGCCCGCGACGTTCCCGGAGTGTCGCACGCGGTGCTGGTGTCGGTCGACGGTCTGCTGATCGCGGCCAGCGAGCAGCTACCGCGCGAACGCGCCGAGCAGTTGGCCGCGGTGACCTCCGGGCTGGCCAGCCTGGCGGCGGGGGCCGCGCAGCTCTTCGAAGCCGGTCAAGTTCTGCAGTCGGTGGTCGAGATGGCCGGGGGTTACCTGCTGGTGATGCGGGTGGGCGACGGCTCCCATCTCGCGACGCTGGCCGCGCCGAACTGTGACATCGGCCAAATCGGTTATGAGATGGCGGTTTTGGTCGAACGCGTGGGTAATGTCGTGTCGTCGTCGCGACGGGCTTCGCACCCGTCGTGACCGGTGACGCCGAGGCGAATCTGGTGCGCCCGTACACGCTGACCGCGGGGCGCACCGATACCTCCGTCGAACTCCCCGTTGAGGCTCCGATCCAGACGGTGGCCCCGGCGGGGGAGCGGCACTGGCCGTCCGGCGACGTGCGCGGCCGGATCTGCGAACTGTGCGCCGCCAGCCCGTCGGTGGCCGAGATCTCGGCCGTTCTGGATCTTCCACTCGGCGTCGCGCGCGTCCTCGTCGGTGACCTCGTGATCGAGGGCTATCTTCGGGTACAGACCACTTTGACCGACCGCTCGACATCCGACGAGCGCCGCGACCTGATAGGAAGGACGCTTCGTGGCCTTAGAGCCCTCTGAGGGGCGATCATCGGCCTCGACGAAGAT
>JAEZIA010000247.1 GCA_023416315.1 Actinomycetes bacterium | reverse complement strand
ATCGGGGCGACCGGCGCCATGCTCATCGGCACCCTGCTCGACGAACTCGAGCGGCGGGACCTCAGCACCGGCCTGGTCACCATGTGCACCGGCGGCGGCATGGGCACCGCGACGATCATCGAGCGAGTCTGAGGTGCCGAGCCAGACACTCGAGATCGCAACACCGGTTCCCGGCGTTGCGCTCATCCGGTTGAATCGCCCGAAGCAACTCAACGCGATCAACGAAGTCATGCGTGACGAGATCGCGCAGACCTTGGCCTCGGTGGCGCAGGATCCGTCGGTGCATGCGGTGGTGGTCACCGGGGCCGGGCGGGGATTCTGCTCGGGCATCGACATCCGTGACTTCGGACCCGGCATGCTGGAAGCCAGCGCTCCGGCCATCGACCGGCTGCGTTTTCAGGAGGCGATGGCAGGCCTGGTACGCGCGCTCGCGGACCTGCCGCAACCGGTGATCGCGGCGATCAACGGCGCCTGTGTCGGCGCCGGGCTGGCGCTCAGCCTGGCCGCCGACATCCGGATCGCCTCCACCGCGGCGACATTCGGCAACGCGGCGATATTGCTCGGCCTGTCGGGCGCCGAGATGGGGATGAGTTACCACCTGCCCCGCATCGTCGGGGCCGGGGTGGCCGCCGACTGGATGCTCACCGGCCGCACCGTCACCGCCGAGGAAGCCGACCGCCGCGGTCTGGTCAGTCAGCTGGTCGAGCCCGACGAGCTGGTCGAGCGGGCCATCGAGATCGCCGGCGGGGTTGCGGGATTGGCGCCACTGGGCGTTCGACTGACGAAGCGGGCGCTGCAGGTCAACATCGCGGCCGCGGGCCTCGGCCCGGCATTGGAGCTGGAGAACCGCAATCAGGTTCTCAGCCATGCCACCGATGACGCCGCTGCTCGCAGAGCCACCTGGTCATAACCGGAAGGGACGTAACGCATGTCGTGGGATTTCTCCACCGATCCGGAGTGGGCGGAGCAACTGAAGTGGGTCGACGAGTTCGTCCGCTCCGAGTGCGAGCCGATCGATTACATCGTCAAGGAGTCGCACGACCTCGATGATCCGGTACGCCAGGCGCTCATTCCGCCGCTGCAGCAGATCGTCAAGGAGCGCGGGCTGTGGGCTACCCACCTCGGTCCGCACCTCGGCGGCCCCGGCTACGGCCAGGTGAAGCTGGCGCTTCTCAACGAGATCCTCGGCCGGTCGGAATGCGCACCGATCGTCTTCGGTTCGCAGGCACCGGATTCCGGGAACAGTGAGATCCTCGCCCACTACGGCACACCGGAACTCAAGGAGCGCTACCTCGAACCGCTGCTGGACAACCGGATCATCTCCTGCTTCTCGATGACGGAGCCGCAGGGCGGTGCGGACCCCAAGATTTTCGAGACCACCGCCGTGCCGGACGGCGACCACTGGGTGATCAACGGTGATAAGTGGTATTCGTCGTTCGCCTCGAAGGCGTCATTCCTCATCGTGATGGCGATGACGGATCCCGATGCTGCACCGTACGATCGCTATTCGATGTTCGTGGTTCCCGGGGACACCCCGGGTATCAACGTGCTGCGCGACGTAGGGCTCGGCTACCAGCCGCTCGGCGGCGGTGGCCGCGAGGGTTACGTTCGGTACGAAAACGTCCGCGTGCCCGCCGATCACATGCTCGGCCCACGCGGTGGAGCGTTCGTGGTTGCGCAGACTCGGCTCGGCGGCGGCCGCATCCACCACGCGATGCGCACCGTCGGCCTGGTGCGGCGGATCTTCGACATGATCTGTGAACGCGCGGTGTCGCGGTACACCCAGGGCAGCGTGCTGGCCGACAAGCAACTGGTGCAGGAGATGGTCGCGGACTCCTGGATGGAGATCGAGGCGTTCCGGCTGTTGACGCTGCAGACGGCGTGGAAGATCGACCAGTACAACGACTACAAGGCCGTGCGGGCCGACATCTCGGCGGTCAAGGCGATGATGCAGAAGGTGCTGCACGACGTGTCGGCGCGCGCCCTGCAGATCCACGGCTCGTTGGGCACCAGCCACGAGATGCCGTTCGTGCAGTACCTGACCGAATCGTTCGTGTTGGGGCTGGCCGACGGCCCGACCGAGGTGCACAAGGTGACGCTGTCGCGGCTGTTGCTGAAGAACCGTGAACCGGCGCCCGATCTGTTCCCGTCCGAGCACCTGCTGCGCTTGCGGGCGGCCGCCGAGGAGAAGTTCGCCGACAAACTTGCCGGCATCCCGCGCGACTAGCCCAGGTGCGCAACGGCTTTGGCGAGCAGCGCGGGAAGTTGTGCGGCCATCGCCTCCAGCGCGGGGTCGGGCTTCGCCCGGCGCCGGTTGTGCTTGACGATCAGCGACCAGGTGGCCGTGGACTTGAAACAGGCGAGGGCTTGGAACCACTCCAGCTGGGGTGACTCACGTGCCAACGCCGCACGATAGTCGTCGATCAGCTCGGCCACCGGCGGCGTCGCGCCGCGATAGGGGGTGCTCCGGCGGTAGGTGTCCGGGTCGGAGTTGATGAGGAACCAACCGACATCGACGCGGGGGTCGCCGACCGACCAGATCTCCCAGTCGATCACGGCGGTGATCTCGTGCCCGACGGCGAGCAGGTTACCCAGCCGGAAGTCACCGTGCACGACTGCCGGGGCGAGCGGTGGCGGGGTGGCTGCGCGCAGCGCGTCGGCGACCTGCTGCCAATCCGGCGCCAGCGTCGGATCTACGGTTTCCAGTGTGCGGCACCACTTGTCGATCTCGGCCGCCGGTGTGACGACGGGCTCGTCGGCAAGGCCGAGGGCGGTGGGCGAGAGCCGGTGCAAGGCGGCCAACACGCCGGTGGCGTACCGGAGGCGGTCGGCGACCTCCGACGGCGGGCCGGCGTGATCGGTGTCGAACAGCGGCTCAACGGAGGATCCGGCCGAGAACGACATCACGAACAGCGGTGGCACCTGCGGCGGATCGCCTGCGTCGTCGAACACGATGTCCGGCACCGGAACCGCGGTGTCCCGCAGCGCGCGAACGATTCTCGCCTGGCGCAGGACGTCGCGGTGGGCGACCGGCGCGAGACCGGGCGGTGCGACTTTCACCACGACGGGTCGGCCGGCGAGGTCACCGGCGAACGTCAGGCTCGACGCGCCGCCGGCCAGCGGCCGCAACCCCGAGACACCTTTGGGCGTCAGCCGGGCCTGCAGTTCGCCGAGGAGCGCGCTGGTCAGCTCAGTGCGCCGATCTCGCGCAGGAACGTCTGGGTGTGCGCGATCCGGCCGGTCATCGTCGACGGGTCGCCGGTGCACAACTCCAGCGCGGTCCGGGTGATGAGCTCGATGTCCTCGGTGTCGGTCTTGGCCAGATCCAGCGTGCCTGCCCCGGGGGTCGCCACCGGGTTGGTCGGTGCCGCTGCGTTGACGGCGATACCGTCGTCGTACAGTTCGGCGGCAAGGCTTTTCGTCATCCGGTTCATCGCCGCCTTCACGGTGCCGTAGATCCCGAACCCGGCGGTGCGGTCGAATTCGGAGAACGGTGGGCCGGGCGGAAGATCGCCGCCGACCGAGGTCAGGTTGAGCACCCAACCGCGGCCGCGCTCACGCATGGCGGGGATCGCGAGCTGGGTCAGGTGCAGCGGTGCGACCACGTGCATCTCCAGCATCAGCCGCACCCGCCGCTCCGGGAAACCGTCCAGCGGGCGCAGGAACGTCACGGCGGCGTTGTTCACGACGATGTCGGGGGCACCGACCTCGGCGACCGCCTCGGCGAACAGCCGCTCGCGGTCTTCGGAGTCGGAGAGGTCCGCCGCGATCGCGAGCGCGGTGCCACCGGCGGCGGTGATCTCCGCTTTCGTCTGCACAAGCGAGCCGTCATATTTCGGGTCGGGCTGGTCGGTTCGGGCGGTCAGCACCACCGTGGCACCCTCGGCGGCCAAACGCTGTGCGATCGACTTGCCGAGGCCACGGCTGCTGCCGGTCACCAAGGCCACCTTTCCTGCGCACCGTCCCGTCACGTCGGCTCCTTCCGCGCCTCACCCGCACCGGCCAGAATCTCCGGACCGTACTTGCCCGCGATGAACGTCCACGGGTCGGCGTAGCGCCCGCGCCGCTCCTGACGCCGCTGCGCGGCCAGGACGAGCCGCATCGCCGGCCTGATCAATGGTCCCGCAAACCCGAGCGCGGTGCGCACCGCACCGCTCTGTGATTCGGCCACCCATGCCACGGTTTCGGACCAGCGGTGTCTTTGATAGTCAAGGAGCGCTTGGGATTCCGTCGTGTCGTACCAGCCGGTGAAGCTCCAGCCCCGGTCGTCGTCCGGGTCGCCGGGCAGGCTGGCGCCGGGGCCGAGCCGGCCCAGTCCCATCGCCGCCATGATGTCGTCCTCCACCTCGCGGTGGGAGTGCAGATGCGTTTCGTCGCCGCCGATCAGCAGTACCTTGCCTGCGACGGCGGTGCCGCGCTCGGCGGCGTTGGCGAACGCCAACGCGACATCGCGGGCATCCACCGTGTGTAACCGGTTGTCGCCCGGGGTCGCTCGCATCAACACCAGGTAGTCGCTGTTCATCGACCCCGCGGCGTCGGGGGAGATGACGCCGGCCAGTCGCAGCATCGCAGACGGCAACCCGCTGTCGGTGATCGCTCTCTCGGCGAGCACCTTGTCCTCGCCGTACTGGTCGATCGGATTCACCGGGGTGGCCGGGGTGATCAGCTCGGGGTGACGATAGGGATTGCGCGAACCGTAGACCGACGCACTGGATGCGTAGGCCACGGTGGGCGGTGACGGCAGTGCGGCGGCCGCCTCGAGCAGGTGCGTGGTGCCACCGACATTGATGCGGCGGGCCAGCGTCGGATTGCGGTAGGACGCCGGGGCCAACATCGCGGCCAGGTGCACGATCGCCGCGGGCGAATGCTCGACGACCAGCCGGCTCACCGCACCCGCGTCGAGCAGGTCGGCGTACACCGGAAGGAACGTTCCCGGGTGAGTCCCGGCGGCCAGCCGGGCCGCGACGGCGCGCGACGTCTCGGTCGGCAGATCGGTGGCGACGACGGTGTGGCCGCGCTGCAGCAGGATGTCGACGCAGCGCCAACCGACCTGACCGAACGCCCCGGTGACCAGAACTGTGCGCTCCGACATCACACCATGCCCCGCTTTCGTGCCAGCCGCGCCGCCGAGTCCCGCAGGCGTGGTGAAATGCGGACGGAGAACAGGGGATTGAACACATCTTCGCGCAGGCGGGTCAGGGTCGAGGTCTTGATCCGCCACTGACCGTCGGTCTTCTCATACGTCTCGTGGTAGTGGCCATACCCCGCGAGGTTGACGCCGGGCGCCAGCCGCACCACATCGTTGAGCGCCCAGATTCCGGTCGCGGTGGACGATGAGGTCAGTTCGATCTCCGGGGCGTGAACCTGGTGCACGGTGGGCTGCGACGGCTTGCCGAGGGTTTTCTTGATGAACTCGACCATATTGTCGGCACCGGTGATGAGCACGCCGCCCGACGGGGTCGTGTCACTGACGAAATCGTCGGTGAAGACCTCTCGCCAGCCGGCCCAGTCCTTGCTGTCGAGAAGGCGGCAGTACCGGGCCTTGAGCGTCTTGATCGCTTCGATATCCGCCCACATCGGCTCTTCGGTCACCGGCACAGGCTAACGAACGGCGGGTCAGCCGGTGACGAACTCACGCTGCCGCACCCGATGTGATAGTCCGCGCCGTAAACTCTCGCGAATGGCAAAGGCATCGTCGCAGGCGCAGCGGCGCGGCGGCCGGCCGACACACGCCGAAGCCGCGGCGCTTCACCAGCGACTCAGGGAAGCCGCGGTACGGACCTTTCTGGAGAACGGGTACGACGGGACCACGATGGTCGCGATCGCCGAGGCCGCCGGAATCACCAAACCCACGCTCTACGCCCGTTATCCGGACAAGCGCGCGGTGTTTCTCGATGTCATTCCGTGGGCGTTCAGCCGCGCCGTGCACGTCGACGCCGACGACGCCGTGGAGGAGCAGGACCTGCGTGCGGCGCTGGTGGCCATCGGTCAGGGCGCCCTTCGTCACGCGCTGAACCCCGACATCGTCCAACTGCACCGGATCGCGCGCAACGAAGCCCATCGGTTTCCCGAATTCGCGCTCAGCGCCGAATCACTCGGCTGGGCCGGCAGACAGCAGCAGGTGATGGATCTGCTCCGCAGGCACGCGGAGGTCGGCGCCATCGACGTCGACGACATCGAGTTGGCCGCCGAGCACTTTCTGGCCATGGTCGAGGTGTTGCCCGCCCGGCTGGCCGATTTCGGCCTGTACCGCAGCCGCAAAGAGGAGCAGCGTCGCCTGCTGCACGCGGTGGATCTGTTCCTGCGCGGTGTGCTCACCCGATAACTATACGTATGTGTATAGTTACGGTCCATGACTCTGTCGGTCGTCGACGTCAAGCCGGCCATCGCGTCCGAAGTGCGGACGACCAAGGCGGAGTTGCTCAGCGGCGTCCATGCCGAGGCGCTGCGCGAGCTGCTGGAACGCCGGGGCGTGCTGGTGTTTCCGCAGATCGGTTTCAGCGACGACGAGCAGGTCGAATTCACTAGGACGCTGGGCACATTCGCCGCCGAGCGCACGGGTGAGCAGGTGTATTCGGTCACCTTGGACACCAGCATCAACAACCTGGCCGATTACCTCAAGGGATCGTTGTTCTGGCACATCGACGGCACCATGAACGAGGTGCCGATCCGCGCCTCGCTGCTGTCGAGCAAGGTGGTGTGCCCGGATGGCTCCGGCGACACCGAATTCGCCAATACCTATGCGGCCTATGACGCGCTGGACGATGCTGACAAGCATGCGCTGGAATCGCTGCGGGTGATGCACTCGGCGTGGAACACGTTGTTCTACTACGAGCCCGAACCCAGCCTCAAGACACTGCGGACGATGATGGCGATCGGTGACCGCGAACTCCCGCTGGTCTGGAATCACCGCTCCGGGCGCAAGTCGCTGGTGTTGGGCTGCACGGCGCGTCACGTGGTCGACATGGACTTTCGAAAGAGCGTCGAACTGCTTGTCCGGCTGCGGGATTGGGCCACCCGGCCGGAATTCGTCTACCGACACAGCTGGTCGGTCGGCGACCTGGTGATCTGGGACAACACCGGCACGATGCACCGCGCGACGCCGTATGACCCGGCGTCGGGCAGATTGCTGCACCGCACCAAGCTGGAAGGCGAGGAGCCATTCGCCTGATGGACGTCCAGCCTGCCGCCTTCCTGCGCACAACGCTTCCCATGGACTTGTCGTGCCTGACCGAGCTGGACAGCGGTCGCTACCACTCGGTCTGGTTACCCGATCACATGGTGAGCTTCTGGCCCGATTCCCTGTGGACACCGGAATTCACGGATCTGGCGACGGTGTCACCGTCACCGCACCGCCATCTGGACGGCATGGCGGTCGCGGCGGCCGCGGCCGTGCTCACCTCGAACGTGGCGCTGGCCACCAGCGTGGTGGACACCGTTCGCCGGCATCCCGCGCTGCTCGCCCAGAGTGCACTGACCGTCGACCATTTGTCCCACGGCCGGTTCATCCTCGGCCTCGGCAGCGGCGAGACCGAGAACATCGTGCCCTATGGCTTCGACTTCGCCAGGCCGGTCAGCCGCTTCGAGGAGGCGCTGAAAGTGATTCGGCTGCTGTGGGATAGCCCCGGCCCGGTCGACTTCCGGGGCCAGTTCTACCGGCTCGATCAGGCCAGGCTGGACACCGAAGCGTACGAGGGTCGGTTCCCCCCGATCTGGATAGGCGCCAGCGGCCCGCGGATGCTCCAGATCGTCGGCCGCTACGCCGACGGATGGTGGCCGGCAGGCGCATGGACCCCGGAACACTACGCCGAGATGCTCGGCGTGGTGCGCACATCGGCCGAGCGAGCCGGGCGCGACCCGATGGCGATCACCCCGTGCTTTGTCCAGGTGTGCCTGATCGGTGACAGCGCCGAGGCCATCGAACAGATCGTGCGGGCGCCGCTGGTCGCGAGCTTCCTGCTGCAGGTGTCCGCGCCGGTGTTGCGCCGCTTCGGCTTCGACCATCCGATGGGTGCGGACTGGGGCGGCTTCCACGACATCAACCCGGCCACCATGACCCGGGACCGGATCGTCGAGTTCCTCGCCAAGGTCGATCCCGAGGCGATTCTCGCCGTCGTCCCGCACGGGACACCCAAGCAGGTCGCGCGGATCATCAAGTCGTATGTCGATGCCGGTCTGCGGGTTCCCAAGATCTTGGACTACGCCACGATGGCCGGCCTGGAATTCAGCGCGGCATCGGCGGCCAATGTACGCCGCACCGAAGACGAGCTGCTCACGCTATGTGGAGGACGATCATGACCGCCGGACTGGTCGCCGCCGACCTGCTCGCTCGTGCTCAGGCCGAGACGGGGTGCGATGACTACGGCGATCCGACGCTGCCGGAGCGATTCGCCCAGGCCGTCGACCACCTCAACGGTATCGGTATGGACGCCAATGGGATTGCCGAAGCCGAGCGGGTCTGCCACTGGCTGCTGACGTCGCGACTGCAGCTGATCGCCGACCGGACCCGGTATCCGATCGCCGGAGAAGTGATCGAGCGGCCGATGTTCTTGACGGGCGAGCCGCGCTCGGGCACCACGCTGATGCACGCCCTGATGTCGGTCGACCCGCACGGGCGGGCGCTGCGGTTCTGGGAAGTGATGTATCCGTCACCGCCACCCGGCCTCGCCGGTCCCGACGATCCGCGCCGGGCCCGAGCCGACGCCGATTGGCGGGAGATCAACACCAAGCTGCCCAAATGGCTGCACAGCCATCCCTACAACGACATGCTCGGCGACGGACTGCCCGAAGACGAACGCACCTGGGCCTTCGACTTCCGAGTGATGACCCCGACCGCATGGTGGCGGGTACCGATGCAGACGGTTGTCGGCGGGTTGCCGACCGATCCGGCCGCCCAGTACCGTCTGCACAAGGCGATGCTGCAACAGTTCCAGTACAACCGACCCCGTAAGTACTGGGTGTTGAAGGGGTTTCACGGGTTCCGCCTGGAAGCCTTCTTCGACACCTATCCGGATGCGAATCTGCTGTGGCTGCACCGGGATCCGGTCCAGGTCGCCGCATCGCGCACGATGATGATGGCCGACATTCTGGAAGGCATCGTCGGACCGGTCGACTTGCAGGCGGCCGCGAAGATGCACCTGGAATTGACCCGGGCCAGCATCGCCAACACGATGAGCTCACCGCTGGTGGACGATCCGCGGATCATGCACACCCCGTACACCGACTTCATCGCCGATCCGGTAGCGACGGTCCGGAACTACTACGCCTTCTGCGGGCGCGACCTCACCGGTGAGGCGGAAGCCGCCATGCGTACCTACCTGGCGGACAACCGCGGCGACCGGTACGGCAAGTTCCGCTACTCCACCTCGCTGCTGACCGATATCGGTGAGAACCTCGAGGACCTACACGCCGAGTTCGCACCGTTCCGGGAGCGCTTCGGAGTCCCTATCGAGAAGCGGGATTGACCCGGCCGTGCACGAGCAGTTGTCCGTCCACGACGTCACGTTCCTGGGAGCGTGTCCTGGTGAATTGCAGCGTAATTGGGCGGAGCTTGAAGTGCGGTGCCTCAGCGTCATCGACACCCAACTGCTCGATCCCGCATTCCGGCGGATCGTCGACCCCGGAACGCATCTGGTTCAGGCGGTCTGTCACGTGTTCGGCGCGGGCCGGGTGCCCGCCGATGAACAGTCGGTCAACGCCGCGCGCAGCGCACTGTCCCGGTTGATCGAGGCGGCGGACGACGTCGACGCCCGCTGTATCTACCTGCTCACCGGTGGCCGTGGCGGGCTCGGCTGGGAGCAGGCCGCCGACGCGTTCGGTTCGGCGATCGCGCCGTGCGTGCGCGAAGCCGAGCAGGCCGGCATCAGCCTGGCCATCGAAAACGCATCCAGCCTTTACGCGGATATCCACATCGCGCACAGCCTGCGCGACACCATCACGCTGGCCGAGTCGGCTGGGCTGGGCATCTGCATTGATCTGTTTCACTGCTGGGCCGAGGCCGACCTCGCGGGTCTGGTGCGGGCGGCGCTTCCGCGGACCCGCCTGATCCAGCTGAGCGACTATGTACTCGGTGACCGCGCGTTACCGGCGCGGGCGGTGCCCGGCGACGGTGCGGTCCCGATCGAAGCCGTTGTGGCCCAGGCGTTGGCGGACGGCTACCGGTACGGATTCGACCTGGAACTGATCGGACCGCGGATCGACGCGGAGGGACGGTTGGCGGCCGCCGCGCGGGCCTGCGACGTGGTCCGTGGAATGCTCGACCGGCTTGGTCGTGGAGACGAAGGAGAGCCCAGTGGCATTCGGTGATGGCGCGGATGACGCGGCGCTCAACGATGCGTGGAGCGAGTTCTGCGACCGCCTGAAGGCCGCGGGCGCCCACGCGTTCAAGGACACCAACGCGACCTCCGGTGTGCAGCGGGTCGACGCATTCCGCTTCCTCACCCAGAATCTGGGGCAGGCCTTCGACCTCGCTTTGGAAACTCGCGACCCGCGCTATCCGAGTATCCACGCCTTCTGCAACCCGACTCGCAAGCTCGGTGGCGACTGCGCCGATTTCACCTATCAGCAGGCATGGATCGACGGCGAGTCGATCTATCGGATCGCCGGAACCCGCGGCACGGCACGTTTTTTCAACATCACCGTGCAGGGTGCGCGTCGGGTCGGCCCGCAGGTCCTGCATGAGCCGTTCGGCGATGTGCCGGAGGCCAACGTGTTCGGCCACCAGCTGCACGTCGAGCCGGACGGGACGTTCGAGCTGTACATCGGCGGGCCCGAACGCGCCCCGAACTGGCTACCGACCACGCGGGAGTCGCGAAAGCTGTTCATCCGCCAGGGTTTCGACAGCTGGGACGAGCGGCCCGGGCAGCTGCGCATCGAGCGGGTCGACATGGCCTCGCCCAAGCCGGTGCCGACCGCAGCGGCGATGGTCGAGGCCGCCCGCTGGGCGGGCGACTTCGTCACCGGCCTGATGACGAGCTGGCCCGAGTTCCCGTTCACCTACGGCGGCGTCGACAGTGAACACCCGAATCGCTTCCCGGCGGTGGCGGCCACCGATGGCGACGCCAAACGCGGCCGCAGCGCAGCGAACATGTACTGGGAGTTGGGGCCGCAGGACGCGCTGATCGTTGAGTTCGATGCGCACGAGGGCTTGTGGATGATCACCAACATGGGGGCGTTCTTCACCAGCATGGATTACCTGTACCGGCCGGTCAGCTACACCCCCAGCCGAGCATCGATCGACAGCGACGGGAAAGTGCGTCTGGTTCTGGCCCACGACGACCCGGGTGTGCACAACTGGATCGACACGCAGGGCTTCGAGCGCGGCAATCTCACCTACCGGCACATGCTGTCCGGTGAGCCCGCCGTACTGTCCACCCGGCTGGTAGCACGTGCCCGACTCGACGAGGAGTTGCCGCCGGATACCAAGCGCGTCAACGCTTCCGAGCGTGCGGCACAGTTGTGGGAGCGGTTCCGGGGCGTGCGCGCCAGGTTCCCGCTGTAGGCACCGGTGCTACTTCGCGCGGTTCATCACGTTCTCGGCGGCTTCCCAGTGTTCGTCGGAGACCCACAACTCGGCGAACGCGTCGACGGCTTGCGCCGGTGTCGCGCCACCGATTACCTTCTTGATCTTCCCCGCCGGCCGGTTGGCCAACGACCGTGCGAGCGTGCGCCATTCGTCGTCGAACTCACCGCGGGGCACGACCCGGTCGATCAGCCCCCAGCGCTCGGCCTCACCGGCGGTGAGGATCGTGCCGGAACCGGCGAGCAGCAGAGCCTTGCTCTTCCCGACCAGCGCCGCCAGTCGCTCGGCGCCGCCCCAGGCCGGCATGATCGCCAGGGACACCTGGTTGAAGCCGATCTTGATGTCGTCGGCGGCGATCCGGATATCGGCGGCGACGGCGACTTCCGCACCCCCGCCAAGCGCATGTCCGTTCAGTGCGGCGATCACGGGCGCCGGAAACTCGGCGATGCGGTCGCAGATCGCCCGCATGCGGGCCGCCATCGCGGCGGCCTCCTCGGTGGTGCGCAGCGCGGCGAGTTCTTTGAGGTCACCGCCGGACACGAACGCCCGGTCACCGCCGCCGCGGATGACCAGGGCCTGGGCTCCGGCCGCGGCGTCGAGCGCCTCTTCGAGTTCACCCATGGTCGACAGCGCGATCGCGTTGCGGGCGTGTGGACGGTCGATCGTGAGGACTGTCAGTCCGTCACTCGACTCCAGATCGACCATTGTTTCGTTCTCCAATTCCGGTATTGGCATTCTCGATGACGGAGAATAGCATCGCCAAGCGGAGGTGCAGCTGTTGAGGAATATCCCGGTTGAGCTGAGCAAACGCTACATCGAGGAGGGCTGGTGGACACCGGATACCCTCGGTGAGCTGCTTGCCAGGGGCCTGGCGGAGCACCCGGACACGGGCTTCTGGGTGCACTCCGAGGTGCGCCCCTTCAGCGGGACGTTCCGCGACGTGGAGATTCGGGCGCGCCGGCTGGCTGCGGGCCTGCGGGCCCGCGGGGTCGGTCCGGGTGACGTGATCGCCTTTCAGCTGCCGAACTGGGTCGAGGCGGCGGTGACGTATTGGGCGGCTTCTTTTCTGGGCGCCGTCGTGGTGCCGATCGTGCACTTCTACGGTCGCAAGGAACTGACCCACATCATCGGCACGGCACGGCCCAAGGTGTTCATCACGACCGAGCAATTCGGTCACATGAAGTTCCAGCCGGACCTGTGCGTCGACGTTCCGATCGTCGGTCTGGTAGGGGACACCTTCGACGACCTGCTGGCCGAGGAGCCGATGAAAGGCGAGCTGCACACCGACCCGGCCAGTCCGGCGCTGATCGCCTTTACTTCCGGAACCACCCGCGACCCCAAGGGTGTCATCCACAGCCACCAGACGCTGGGCTTCGAAACCCGCCAGCTGCTGGCGAACTATGCGACCGATCGCGGTCGGCAGATCACCGCCACACCCGTCGGGCACTTCATCGGCATGGTCGGTGCGTTCCTGATCCCCGTGCTCGAGGGAGCGCCGATCGATCTGACCGACGTGTGGGATCCGGGCCGGGTGCTGGAGTTGATGGAATCCGAAGGCATGTCGATCGGCGGCGGCCCACCGTATTTCGTGACCAGCCTGCTCGATCACCCCAAGTTCACCGACTCGCATATGAGCCGGATCACGCACGTCGGGCTCGGTGGCTCGGCCGTGCCGGTGGCGGTGACCCGGCGGCTGGCGGATCTCGGTGTGCACGTGTTCCGGTCCTACGGCAGCACCGAGCATCCGTCGATCACCGGCTCACGCCAGGACGCCCCGGAAGACAAGCGTCTGCTCACCGATGGCGATCCGCGACCAGGTGTGGAGGTCAAGTTGACCGAGGACGGTGAAATCCTTTCCCGTGGACCGGATCTGTGCCTGGGTTACACCGATGACGAGCTGACCAAGAAGGTGTTCGATGACGACGGGTGGTATCACACCGGGGATATCGGCGTCCTCGACGAGGACGGCTACCTGACGATCACCGACCGCAAGGCGGACGTGATCATCCGCGGCGGGGAGAACATCAGCGCGCTGGAGGTCGAGGAGTTGCTCCTGGGCATGCCCGCGGTCGCCGAGGCGATCGTGGTGGCCGCCCCCGACGCCCGCCTCGGCGAGCGTACGGCCGCGGTGCTGCGCGTCAAAGACGGGCACAGCATGCCGACGCTCGACGAGGTGCGGGCGCACTTCGAGAGCTGCGGCGCCGCTCGGCAGAAGTGGCCCGAGGAACTGCACGAGGTGGTAGGAGATTACCCGCGAACCGCCAGCGGCAAGGTGCAGAAATATTTGGTGCGCAAGGCCATTGCCGAGCGTTGAGTGAGCGCTGACGCCGCGTCTTCGCTCGAAATCGCTGCCTCAGCGCTCACTCAACGCGAAGCGGCGAGGCCCGCCCGGAAGCCGAACACCATTGCGGGGCCCAGGGTTCCACCCGCGCCGCCGTAGGCGCGGCCCGTCACGCCGGCCATCGCATTGCCCGCGGCGAACAGCCCCGGGATCGGCTCACCGCTGACGTGCAGCACCCGGCCGTCACGGTCGGTGCGCGGGCCGCCCTTCGTGCCCATGGCTCCGATGCCCACCGGCACCGCGTAGTACGGCGGAGTGTCCAGCGGTCCGAGGGTCTGCAGCGCCGGGGTGGCCGCCGTGTTGTCACCCCAGTATCCGTCGTATGCGCTTGCCCCACGCCCGAATTCGGGGTCGACCTCGTGCGCGACGTTCTCATTCCAGGCAGTCAGCGTGGCGGCCAGACCGTCGGCGTCGATTCCGGTCTTCTCCTCGAGGTCGGCCAGCGTTGCCGACTTGTTGAACCACTCGGGTGCCTCGCCGCCCGGCTCGACGCCGAGGAAGCCGTACCGCTTGAGGTGCTGGTCGTCGAACACGATCCACGCCGGATCGTTGACATAGCCGTGCCGCGGGTCGAGTTGGTGGAACGGCCCAGACATCGAGTTGTACTCGCCTGCCTCGTTGAGGAAGCGCTTCCCGGCCCGGTTCACGATGATGCTGCGCGGCCGGGTGCGTTCCAGGCGCACACTGCGGCTGCGCGGCTGGCCGCCGAGCGTGTCGCCGGGGATCTGGATCACCGGCACCCACCACGCCTCGCCCATGTTGGCCAGGTCGGCGCCTTGCGCCATCGCCATCCGCAGGCCGTCCCCGGTGTTGTTCGGCGGCGACACCGGGCCGCGCAACGGCCCCCGCAGATAGGCCTCGACCAGGCGCGCATCCCACTCGAAGCCCCCGGTTCCCAGGATCACCGCCTTGTCGGCGCGAACCCGAAGATCCTTGCCGCCGTGTGCAATCCGCACACCGGTGATACCCGCTGCCGATCCGATCAACTCGACCGCGCGTGCCTCGGTCACTGGGGTCACACCGAGGTCGAGCAGCCCCTTGAGCAGTCCGGCGACCAATGCGGTACCGGCGACGCAATAGTCGCCGTCCATATCGTCGACGGCGGCGTGGATGCGCGCGCGGGTTTCGGCGTCGATGCCGACGTTGCTGAAGTCGATGGGGAAGGACGTGATCCGCGACGCCCAGTCGCCGACGGCAGCCCGGTCGAATGGTTTGGCGTTCAACGACCGTCCACCGCCGGGCTGCCCGCCCGGCAGCTCCGGCTTGTAGTCGGGGAAGCCCTCGGCGACCTCGAACTTGAGCGGACTGTGGGCCTCGACGTAGTCCAGCATCACCGGGCCGGTGCGCACGAACGTCTCGACCAGTTCGCGGTCCATGACTCCGAGCGATTGCGCCTCAAGGTATTTCAGCGCATCGTCGACGGTCAGCTCACCCCCGGCAGCGCGGTCATGCGCGGGGATCCAGACGATGCCGCCGGACACCGCGGTGGTGCCGCCGACCGTCGGTGCCTTCTCGAACACCGCCACCGACGCGCCGTTAGCCGCCGCGGTCAGCGCGGCGGTCAGGCCGGCGGCACCCGTGCCGAGCACCACGACCTCGACTTCACGGTCCCAGGTGAGCGTCATCGCGCGCTCCTTATTCGTTGTCGCACACAGGCATTGGTGTG
>JAEZIA010000246.1 GCA_023416315.1 Actinomycetes bacterium | reverse complement strand
GGTCTCCGGACTCGAGGCGCCCGGTGCCGGACCGTTTCGCCACGAGCCGGACGGTATCGCTGTCGAGATGCTGACCAGCGGAACAACCGGGCCGCCCAAGCGAATCCCGCTGACCTACAGTGCCTTTCAGAACACGGTTGCTGCCGCGACTGCGCATTACTCCGGTGCGGCCGAATCTCGGCCGCGGCTGCGATCGGGTGTTGCGATCGTGAGCTCACCACTGGTGCACATGTCCGGACTGTTCCGGACGCTGCTCAACATCTGTGAGGGACGCAAGATCGCGATGCTGGAGCGATTCCGCGTCGCCGATTTCGTCGACTTGGTGCAGCGCCATCGGCCCCGCGCGGTGAGCCTGGTCCCGTCGGCTCTCGGCATGATTCTCGACGCCGGCATCGCCCCGGAGATCTTCGACAGTGTCGAGGTGGTTACCTCGGGTACCGCGCATTTGCCGGTCGCGGTGCAGGAGGCGTTCGAGGAGCGCTACGGCGTCGCGGTACTGCCGTCGTACGGCGCGACGGAGTTCGCAGGGGGAGTGGCCGGCTGGAACCTGGCGCTGCACCGTGAATGGGCGCAACGCAAACGGGGCAGCGTCGGTCGTCCGCAGCGGGGCCGTGAGTTGCGGATCGTCTCCCTCGAGGACGGCACCGAAGTGGCGGCGGGGCGTCAGGGGCGGATCGAGGTCAGGACCCGTGGTGGCGAATGGGTGCGCACCACCGATCTCGGTCGGATCGACGCGGACGGATTTGTCTTCGTGGACGGGCGCACCGACGACGTGATCATTCGCGGGGGATTCAAGATCACCCCGACCGACATCGTCGAGTCGCTGCGTAGTCATCCCGCGGTGCGGGATGCCGGCGTCACCGGAATGCCCGACCCGCGGTTGGGAGCCGTTCCGGTGGCGGCGGTCGAGCTTTCGGCTGGGGCGCAGATCGAGCCTGACGATCTTCTGGACTTCCTGCGTGCGCGCCTGGCCACGTATCAGGTTCCGGTAAAGCTGATCGTGGTGGCCGAATTGCCGCGCACCGCTTCGTTGAAGGTCAGCCAGCCCGAACTGCGCAAGTTGTTCGAGCAGATCGAGGAGGTGGGCGTGTGAGCGGGCTGCGGGGCGCGGCCGCGGTGGTGGGAGTGGCCGACGAAGTTTCTCCCGACGGAGTCATCGATGTGCCGCTGCGCGAGTTGGAGGCACGCGTGATACTCGCCGCGCTCGCCGACGCCGGGCTGTCGCTGCGGGATGTCGACGGTTTGTGCACGTGTACCGGCGGTACCCTGATGCATTCGGTGGAACTGGCCGAATACCTCGGCATCACACCACGATTCACCGATGCGACGCAGACCGGCGGGGCCAGTTATGGGCTCTACGTCGAGCATGCCGCCGCCGCAATCGCAGCTGGACTCGCCGAAACAGTCGTCATCGTGTACGCGTCCACCCCACGTGCTGCTCGCAAGCGCGGCGAGAAGGGGCTCGGGGTCTTTGCCACCCCGGAGCGCCTCGAGTGGGAGACACCGTACGGGGTGATGCTGCCGATCAGCGCGTACGCGCTGGCGGCCAACCGGCACATGGCCAGCTTTGGGACAACCGCCGAACAGCTGGCCCAGATCGCGGTGGACACCAGGACATGGGCGAGTCGCAATCCTCGGGCACACCTGCGCGACCCGATCACCGTCGACGACGTCTTGGCATCCGGCTACCTCGCCGAGCCCATGCACAAGCTGGAATGCTGCTTGGTCACTGACGGGGCTGGCGCCATCGTGGTGACCAGTGCCGAACGGGCCCGAGACCTCGCCCGCCCGCCGGTTCATGTACTCGGCGCGGCCTCGGCGGGGTCGCACGCCATGATCTCGCAGATGCCCGACCTGACCGTGACGCCCGGTGCGATCTCGGGCCCGGCCGCGTTCGCCACCGCCGGCCTGCGCCCGTCCGACGTCGACGTGGTGCAGCTGTACGACTCGTTCACGATCACCGTCCTGCTCGCCCTGGAGGATCTCGGATTCTGCAAGAAGGGCGAGGGCGGAGCGTTCGTGGCCGGCGGGGCGCTGGCACCGGGCGGTGAGCTGCCCGGGCAGACGACCGGCGGTGGACTGGCCTATACCCATCCCGGGGCGTTCGGGGCGTTTCTCTTGGTCGAGGCGACGCGTCAGCTGCGCGGTGAGTGTGGCGACCGGCAGGTGCCGGGCGCCAACGTCGCGCTGGCTCATGGCACCGGTGGTGTGTTGTCGGCGACCTCGACGGTGATTCTGGGGACGGAGGCCACACTGTGACCGAGACCGCGGCCACCATCCCGGTTCCCGAGCCGAGCGCCGCCTCGGCGCCTTTCTGGGAGGCCACCCGCAGTCATCAGCTCGCCATGCAGCGCTGCGCAGAGTGCCGAGAGTTGGTGTGGTACCCCAGGTTTGTCTGCCCGCACTGTGGCCATTTCGACCTGCGCTGGGAGCCGCTGTCGGGGCGTGGCGTGATCTACGCGGTGAGTGTGCACCATCGCCCGGCGCTTCCCGCACTGGCGGACAAGGTTCCCTATTCGGTGGTGTTGGTCGACCTCGACGAGGGTGCTCGCATCATGTCCAACGTATTCGGACCCGCGCCCGCCGTCGGCGACGTGGTCACCGTCGCGTGGGTTCCGTTACCCGACGGGCGGAATCTGCCCACGTTCGAACGAAGGTGACCAATGGTGTTCGCGGATCTTCAACGGCGGCGTGAGGAGTTGGTACTTCGGCACGTCGCTGGCGAGAACGACCGTGACCTCGAGGCCATCATGTCGACCTTCAGTTATGCGCGCTACGAGATCATCCCGACGGCAACGGTTTACGACGGTGACGCCGCGGTGCGCCGGATGATTCTGCAACAGTGGGAGGACCTGCTCCACCTGCGTTACGACGCCGAGGAGATTTTTCATTCGGTCGACGGGCTGGTCGTCGAGACCAGGACCACCTGCCCGGGAACACCGATGAACGTGCTCAGCATGAATGTGTTCGGATTCGATGAGGACCGGCTGATCGTCGAGCGATGCTACTTCGACAGGATGCTGTTCGCCGAGCAACTGGAGACAACGAGGCGACACGATTGAACACAAATCGTTCTATTGTAGAGTGACTCGCCAAACCGGTAAGGGAGAGTGGGATGTCCACCCAGTTCGACACCGAACCGCCGTCGACGACTGACCGCGCACTGGCGCTGTATCGCCTGATGAGCAAGGTCCAGCACGGTGACAAACGCGTCCGCAAGGCGTTGTCGTCCGGTGAGGCGGCGATGAGCTATTGGCCTGTCGACGGCCAGGAGGCGATGTCCGCCGGCGCGATGTTGGCGCTGTCCGACGGTGATCAACTCGTCACCACCTACCGAGGCCTCGGGGACGTGCTGGCCAAAGGCATCGATCTCACCGGGTACTTCGCCGAGATTCTCGGCCGTAGTGCCGGATTGTCCAAAGGCAAGGCCGGCGCAATGGGGATCTACGACCCGGCGCATGGAATCGCCTGGACGACAGGAATTGTCGGTGCGGGCCCGTTGCTCGCCAACGGCATCGCATTGGCCGCGACGCGCAGGAGCACCGGACAGGTGGTGCTGGTCAGCTTCGGCGACGGTGCGACGAGCATCGGCTATGTGCACGAAGCGATGAACATGGCGGCGTTGTGGTCGCTTCCGGTGATCTTCTTCTGCCAGAACAACTCGTGGGCCGAGGGCACCGCGGCTGATGGCTATACGAAGACGGCGCGGCTGTCCGACCGGGCCGCGGGCTACGGCATGCCGGGCGTCACGGTGGACGGGACGGATCCACATGCCGTCTACGGCGCGGTGGCCGACGCGGCCGAGCGCGCCCGGGCGGGCCAGGGACCCTCATTCGTCGAAGCGGTGGCCTACCGACTGCAGGGACACTACTTCGGCGACAGCATGGCGTATGCGGACCAGGATGAGCTGGCGGCCAAGCGAGCCGATCCTCCGTTCGCCCGCTACCGCGACAGCCTGATCGACCAAGGTGTCGCGACCGAGGCCGAGCTGGACGGGATTGACAAGGAAATAGCCGACCAGATCGACGCGGCATTTACCGCAGCGGTCAACGCGGCGCCGCCGGATGTCGATGAACTGACCAGGGATGTGTTCGCCGGCAACGGAACCGAAGTGGCGTCAGCCGATTCCGAACCGGTGGGAGTGCCGGCTGGCGACACTGAGGATCTGGGACTGGTGCAGGCCATTCACCGCACGCTGGACCGGGCCATGGCCACCGACGACTCGATCGTGCTGCTGGGCGAGGACATTGCCGACCGGTCGGGCGGGGGCATGTTCAAGATCACGGCCGGCCTGTCGGCGAAGTACGGCGACGACCGGGTATTGGATACCCCGATCGCCGAATCGTCGATCATCGGGGCCGCAATCGGCGCGTCGCTGGCGGGACTGCGGCCGGTCGCCGAATTGATGTTCATGGATTTCCTCGGCGTCGCCATGGACCAGATCGCCAACCACGCCGCGAAAGTGCGCTACATGTCCGGTGGTCGCACGGGTGCGCCGCTGGTGATCCGAACCATGGTGGGAATGGCAGCCGGGCCGCAACATTCCCAGGCCTTCGAGGCGTGGGCCATGCACACCCCGGGCCTGAAGGTGGTCTGGCCGAGCACGGCCGCCGACGCCGCGGGCCTACTGAACGCCTGCTTGGCCGACGACGACCCCTGCTTGTTCGTCGAATCGATGAAGCTCTACTACGGGGGCGGCAAGGGGCCGGTCCCGGTGGCCGATTACGTCATCCCGCTTGGGCAAGCCGACGTCAAGCGAGAAGGTGATGACGTTACGGTGGTGACCTACGGAGCCATGGTGCATGCCGCGCTGGCCGCAGCGGCCGAGCTTGGCCCCGAGGGTATTTCGGTCGAAG
This sequence comes from Actinomycetes bacterium, assembly GCA_023416315.1. Lineage (GTDB taxonomy): Bacteria > Actinomycetota > Actinomycetes > Mycobacteriales > Mycobacteriaceae > Mycobacterium. Next base: position 363 of record JAEZIA010000246.1, on the reverse strand, counting down.
TCGTGGACTTGCGCACGTTGGTGCCGCTGGATCTCGCCACGGTGCTCTCGTCGGTCCGTAAGACGACTCGACTCGTCGTCGCCCACGAATCGGTGGGCTTCTGCGGCCCGGGCGCGGAACTGGCAGCCGCTGTCGGGACGGAACTTTTCGGCGTTCTCAGCGCGCCCATTCAGCGAGTCGCGGGCAGCTACACGCCCGTGCCGAGGGCCGGCACCTTGGAGGCGGCTTGCCGCCCTGGCGCCGCACAGTTGGTCGAAGCCATCAGGAGGATTGTGTGATCACCGAAGTCCGGTTGCCCAAGCCCGGCGACGCCATCACCGAAGCAGAGGTCACCGAATTCTTCGTCGAGGATGGGGCTTCGGT
>JAEZIA010000219.1 GCA_023416315.1 Actinomycetes bacterium | reverse complement strand
CCGCGGACGAACAGGTACAGCACACCACCGAGATGCCGGTCGGGTTCATAGCCGGGTTGGCGCCAGCGCAGGAATCGGTGCAGCACAACGCTGTACAGCAGCGCCTGCAGCGGATAGTCCGAGTGCAGCATCGCCTCGGCCATCCGGGCGCGGTCGTAGTCGGCGGCGGACAGCGGCCGGTCGGCCTCACCGAGCCAGTTCGTCTTGTAGTCGACCACCAGATAGCGATGCCCCGCACCGTCGGGTATCCGCAGCACCGCGTCGACGGATCCGGACAGGTAGCCGCGCAGGGACTGCCCGCCGAGCGCGCCACCGCCGAGCCGGTCGGCATAGGAAGCCAGCGGGTCGTCCGCCGGGAGGTGCTCACGCAGCAGCCTGCCGACGTCGGCCAGCCAGATGTCCTGGCGCGCGGCCACCAGGTCGCCGCCGGCCAGCGGGAACTCGAAGTCCATCTCGCACAGGCGGTCCCGCAGCCCGATCTGGCGCAGGGTCAGCCCGTCGGCCAGCGGGCCCAGCGAGGTGTCGTGCATGGGTACCAGAGCCTCGGCCAGCTCCGCTGCGGCCACCTCGACCGGCCACCACACCGAATGCCGGTCGATCTGGACCCGTAACTCGGCGGTGAGGTCGGCGGCGAACGGGTCGGCGGTCTCCAGCACCGCGTGCACCAGGCTGCCGAACTTCGCGCCGGTCGGCAGGTCGGCCATCGGCGACGGAACATCCGTGCCCGCCGGCGGCGTGCTGACCGCGATGTCGGCGACCTCGTCATCGAGCTGAACCACCTCGGGCTCGCTGCTCACCCCGGTGGTGTCCGCCGCGCGGATCAACCCGGAGTACGAGGTCCGCCGCCATGTGGTGTCGATCGTCCGGTGAAAACGCCTGACGCCGAGTTCTTCTGGCGGCTTCGCTCCGGAGAGCTCGGCCGGCGGGGCGACGACCGACTCCTCGAGCACCGGCCCGCCCACGGTTTCCCATTCCCGCAGCAGCGCCATCGCGTCGGCGTCGTCGATCCGTTCCGGGTCACAGCGGTCCGGCACCGTGTTCTGTCCGGGGCGGCGGCCGCGCAGCAGTCGCGACAGCCCACCGTTGGGTTCGTCCCATGACGGTGCCCACCACGCCACCACCTGTGACTGGGCCCGCGTCATCGCGACATAGGTGAGGCGCGTTTCCTCTCCGGCGGCCTCCTGCCTGCCGAGCCGCTGGGCGGTCGCCAGCTCAGCGCTTTGGTCACCGCCGACGTGCAGGCAACGCCGCTCCTCGATATGGAACCGGACCAGATCCTCGCTGCGTACATGGCGATTGAACGTGAACGGCAGGTAGACGATCGGGAATTGCAGTCCTTTGCTCACCCATACCGTCATGATCTGCACCGCGGCCGCATCGCTGTCGAGTCGGCGGTTGCGTTCCGGGGCGCCACTGCGCTCCTCGCGCTGGGTGCGCAGCCAGTCCCGTAAAGCGGTGAGGCTCAGGCGTTCCCGATGCGACACATCGTGCAGCAGCTCGGTGACGTGGGCGAGGTCGGTCATGTTGCGTTCACCGCCCGCCCAGGACAACACCCGCTTGCTCATCCCCGCCAGCTGGGCGGCCTCGAACACCGCCGCCACGCCGCCCTCGCGGGCGTGATCGGCCCACTGCCGCAGGGTATCCGCGACGCGATCGGTCAGTTCGTCACCACCGCTGGCGAGGTCTTCGGCGGTCTTGCCGAAGAACATCGTGGTCGCCGCGGCCCGCACCAGCCCCGGCCGGTGCAGCTGGTCGAAGGCTTCCAGCAGGCTCAGCCAGTCGTCGGCCGCCTGCGATTTGAGCACATCGGTGTCGCCGGTGTAGACAGCCGGGACGCCGGCGGCCACCAGCGCATCGAAGCAGGCCCGGGCATCGACGTGGCTCTCGGTGATGACGGCGACGTGGTGGGCCGCCAATGCGTCACCACAGAAGGTGGCCCCGGCGGCCAGCAGGGCGGCGATGTCGGCGGCCAGGTCGGCGGCGATGTGCCTGCGCAGCGCATCCATCCGGATGGTGCGGGTTCCCCGCTGCCCGAACGTCTCTCGGCTGACCACCCGGAGCCGGAACGGCTCGTTGTGCGGTGCGCCGGCCAACCGGTGGCCCTGATGACGGGCCTGCACCTCGAGGACCTTGATGTCGGGATCCCCGAGCTCGGCCCCGCCGAGCACCGTCTGCAACCGGTCCACCAATGCCGAGTCACTACGCCAATTGACGCCGAGCGTGCGGCGTTGCCCGGCGGTCTTGGCGGCGTGCAGATAGGTGAAGATGTCGCCACCGCGGAACGCGTAGATCGCCTGCTTGGGGTCGCCGATGAGGATCAGCGTCGACTGCCCGCTGAACGCCCGTTCGATCACCTGCCACTGCACCGGGTCGGTGTCCTGGAACTCGTCGACCATTACCACCGACCACCGCTGGTGCATGCGGGTCGCGGCCGGGGAGTCGTCGGATTCCAGCGCATCGGCCAGCCTGCCGAGCAGGTCGTCGTAGCTCAGGATGCCGCGCCTGCGCTTGCGCCGATCTAGCTCAGCCAGAACGTCATTGGCGAATCCGACCCGTACGGCGGGCTGTGAACCGGGCTCCGGGTCCAGCGGCCGCAGCTCCGTGCACGGATTCGCGACGACCTCACGGGCCAACTTCAGTGCGTCGCCGCGGCTGATCGGTGGTTGTTCGCGCTCCTGGCCGAAGTGGGCCAGGTACAGGTCGTCGACGATCTCGGCGACCAGGTCGTCCAGGCTTTCGGCGAGCGTCACGTGGGAGTCGGTGTCGCCCGCCACGCCGAGAGATTTCAGGACCAGATGGCAGAACTGGTGGGTGGTCGCGATCGTGGCGGCATCGAAGCCGGCCAGCGCGTCACGTAACCGGTTCCTGCGCTCGCCCAGTTCCGCGGGGTCGCCGGCGATGAGCGCGGTCAGGACGGCGTTGTTCTCGGCCACTCCCGGGTCGTCGAACGCGCGCAACGCATCCTGCAACGCATGGCGTACCCGCTCGCGTAGCTCCTGGGTGGCCGCGCGGCCGAAGGTGATCAGCAGCATCTGGTCGAGCCTGGCCCGGCCTTCGGCGACGTAGCGGGTGACCAGACCGGCGAGGGTGAACGTCTTGCCCGTGCCGGCGCTGGCCTCCAGCACGGTCGTCGTGCGGTCCTCGGGCAGCGGGCCCAACAGGTCGAACTGGTCCATCAGGCACCGTCCTCGGCGCGCAGCAGCGGCGCCCACAGCCGCGTCGCGTAGGCGCCCAGCCTGGTGGTCTCACCGGCGGCTTCCTCCCCCGGACGCGGTGGGCTCAGCAGCGGGTCCAGGTCCGGCTCGCGGCCCCACACCCGCTCGACGGCGCGGTCGTCGCGTTCGTATCGCCACTTCGACCACGCTTCGCTTCGCGGGTCCTGGCCGCTGATCCGCGCCACCGCCCACGCATGAGAAGTCTTGATCGGCAATGGAATCGGCTCCCTCCGGCCGGAGTCGTAGATCGCCACCAGATCACGCAGCAACGCGACGGGATCCTCCTGCGGCGCGCCGAGGATTCGCTCGGCCACCCCGGTGCGTCGTCGCCGGCGGCCGATGCACACCGCGGACCACTGGCCGGGATACGCGGCGCACAACGCCAGCATCGGGATCCAGGCGCGCAGCAGGTGCGGGGCGTCGAGCTTGGAGAACGTGACTTCGAGTAGTCGCTTGCCGAACACACCGGACACGGTGCCGGTCAGACGGCGCCCGCCGCCAAGGTCCACGTCGACGTCATAGGCGCACGGGTCACCGGTCCGATAGGCGAGCGCCGCCCTGGCCAACTCGGTTGCCTGATCGCGCAATTCGCCCGCGGTCCGCCAGCCCAGCCGCCCGGGTGGTAAAGCGCCCCGGCGCCACTCCGCCTGGCCGGCCCGCTCCGGATCCATTCCGGACAGCATGTCGGTGAGCAACCGCTGCCCGACCGTCCACTGCTGCAAGTTGTCGATCTCGACCGGCATGGCGTCCTCGACGCCCTCGACATCCCACGGCAAGGTCAGGTCGAGCGCGGTGAAGAAACCCTTCACCGGGTTGGCGAAGAACTTCGACAGCTCGTCGAGTGTCACATCGCCGGGGATCGGCGCCGGCAGCGGATGGGCCAGCAGGTCGGGCTGTTCGGGACGCTGGCCGCCGGTGATCGACGCGACGGCCAGCACGTTCGCGTCAAAGGTGAACGGTTCACCGGGCACTCCGAGCGTGCCGGGGGTGACATTGCGAACGTCGAAGGGCTGCAAGGGGTGTCGCACCAGGATCTGATCGCGCACCGGAGCCTCGGTGGTGCGGTCCAGCGCGTCGAGCAGCTCAGCCAGCGGGACCGCGGGCGGGCGGGGCTGCCCGGAGTACTCGTTGGCACCGGTGTAGGTGATCACCAGCTTGTCGGTGGCCGCACAGATCGCGTCGAGCAACAGTTGGCGGTCCTCGGAGCGGATGTCGCGCTCACCGGTCCTCGGCTCCCGGGCCAGCGCGTCGTCGCCGTCGACGGCCCCGATCCTCGGAAACACGGTGTCGTCCAAGCCGACCAGGCACATCACCCGGTGCGGCACCGAGCGCATCGGGACCATCGTGCACACCGTCAGCGTGCCGGTGCGGAAGTTGGCCCGGGTCGGCCGCCCGGACAGCTGCCTGCCCAGCAGCGCGGTGACGTCCGGCAGACGCATCCCGATGTCGGCGCGCGGACCGGCCGAGGTCAGCACGTCACCGAACTCCCGTTGCAGCTGGCTGGTCTGCCAGGCGTCGTCGCCTCGGGTCAGCGTCAAGAGGTCGACCCCGTCCTGCAACGCCGACAGCCACTGCGCCAGCGGCCGCACCCCGCGCAGCGCGTCGACGGTGCGCTGCAGCCTGCCGACATACTCGGCGAGCCGGCCTGCCAGTTCCACGCTGTTGCTGCCGACGTCGTCGAGCGGCAATGTGACGTCCAGCCAGTCCTTCGAGTCGTCGGACATGGCCACCCCGGCCAGCACCCGGTCCAGGCCGAACCGCCAGGTGTTCTGGATGAACGGAATCCCGAACGGTGCGCGGTGCGCGGCGTCGAAGCCCCACCGGATGTTCGCCTGCTGCACCCAGCGGGTGATGGTCTCCAGGTCGTCGTCGGTGAACGCGAAACGCGCCCGCACCGGCTCGAGATGGGCGAAGTCGAGCACCTCGGTGGCGGTGACGCGGCTGCCGGCCAGCGCCAGCAGTTTGGCCGCCACCCCGAGCAGCGGGTTGGTCTGGATCAGGGCCCGGTCGGCCAGCCGCACCCGCAACTGGTGGGCGGGATGCGCACCCGGCACCACGTCACCGAGGCCGAAGTCGGCGACGATCAACGGGGCGTAGGCGTCGATGTCCGGGCACATCACCAGGATGTCGCGGGGTTCGAGGGTGCGGTCCTCGGCGAGCAGGCCGAGCAGCACCTCGCGCAGTACATCGACCTGGCGGGCGGGGCCGTGGCAGCTGTGCACCTGCACCGAGCGGTCACCGGCATAGGAACGGCCCTGTGGCCGTTCGGCATTGGCGGCGATATCGGCTTGCAGCCAGCCCAGCAGGGTGTCCGCCGACGGGCCGGCACCGAGGAACTCGTCGGTCGCGACCTCCGCGGGCAGGCTTCGCTGCAGTTCGCGCAGGTCGCGGCCGAGGGTGGCCAGCAGCGGGTGCGCGGCCAGCCGGTGACTGGTATCCGCGCTGCGCGCCACCGTGCCGTGCAGATCGCTCAGCGCATTCCACAGCACCGCGCTGGGATGCGGCAACCACACGTGCACGTCATGATGCTCGCCCAGCGCGCTGATCAGTTCGATGTCGGTGCTCGGCAACCGGGTGTGGCCGAAGAGCGACAACCGCATCGGCAGCTCCGCCCCCGAGTCCCGCAGCCGGGCAAGGGTTTTCGCGTGCCGCTCATGGGGCGGGTCGATACCCATCGCGACGACCAGCGCGCGCCACAGGTGCGGCTGCCAATCCAGGTCTGCGTCGAGCCCACCGTACTCACCGGCCAGCCAGTCGACCAGCAGTTGCGGGCGTTGCCGGGCATAGGAAGCGAACAACCCGGAAAGCCTGCGGGCCACGGCGTAACGCCTGCCGGCTCGGAGCTCCTTCTCCTCGCCGGCCGCGAAGTGGCCGAGGTGGGTGGCCAGGGTGCGGCACCACGGTTCGTCGAGGCTGGCGTCGATGACCTCGAGTAGTGGCCAGGCCATCGCATCGGCCGACCACGGATCGTCCGCACCGGTCCCGGCGATCTCGTTGATCAGCGACGCCGGCGAGCGGAACGCCACGCCCGCACAGACGCCGCCACCGCCGTCGTCGCCACCGAGAATGTGGGACAACCGCTGACTGAGCCAGCGTTCCACCCCGCGGGCCGGCACCACCACCAGCTCCTCGGCGAACGGATCTGGCTGCGGCGTGGCCAGCAGCGCGGCCAGGCCGTCGGCGAGCAGATCCGTTCGCTCGGCGCGGTGCAGGTGCAGGGCCATCGGCAATACCGTAGACCGCCGCGGCGACAGTTTGGCGCCGCCTGACACGGGTAGCCGTGCCAGCATGACAGTCACCCGCCCACTGGCCCTGATCACCGGCGCGTCCAGCGGAATCGGCTATCAGCTGGCACAGCAGTTCACCACGCACGGCTATGACGTGGTCGTGGCGGCCGAGGACGACGGCATCGTCGCCTGCGCGGCCGCGCTGGCCCGTGACGGCGCATCCGCGGAGGCGGTGCAGGTCGACCTACGCAGGACCGACGGTGTCGCCCAGCTCTACCGGATGGTGACCGAGTCCGAGCAGCCGCTGACGGCCGCCGCCCTCAACGCCGGGGTCGGCCGTGGCGGCAGGTTCGTCGACACCGAACTGGCGGACGATTTCGACATCGTCGACCTCAACGTGCGCGGCACCATGCATCTGGCCAAGCTGGTGCTGCGCGATATGGTGCAGCGCAATTCGGGCAAAGTGCTGTTCACCTCGTCGATCGCCGCCGCTATGCCGGGGTCGTATCAGCCGGTGTACAACGCGTCGAAATCATTCATCCAGTCGCTCGCCGAGGCGCTGCACGATGAGTTGCGCGACACCGACGTCACGGTCACCTCGCTGATGCCCGGTCCGACGGACACCAATTTCTTCCGCCGCGCCAAGATGGATCACACCCCGATCGGCCGGATGAAGTTCAAGGACGACCCCGCCGACGTCGCCCGGCAAGGTTTCGACGCGCTGATGCGTGGTGATCAGAAGGTCGTCGCGGAGTCGCTGAGCACCAAGGCGATGGGGCTGGCGAACCGGGTATTGCCGGATTCGGTCAAGGCCGTGGCCAACCGCGTGCTGTCGGCCCCCGTACCCCGATGACAGGAGAATTCGACATGACTGGAACGACCAATCCGTCCGATGCGTCGCTCGGTGAGCTGCTGACGCAACTGTCGACGCAGACCTCCCGACTGGTGCGCGACGAGATCCGATTGGCGCAGAAGGAATTCCAGGAATCGGCCCGGCACGCCGGGATGGGCGCCGGGCTGATCAGCGTCGCGGGGCTGCTGGCCGTGCTCGGCTTGCTGGCCCTGCTCGCCGCAGCCGTGGCGGGGTTGGCGTTGGCGCTGCCGGTGTGGGCGTCGGCGTTGATCGTCGGGGTGGCGGTATTGGCGATCGCCGGTGTGGCGGCGTTGATCAGCCGCGGCCAACTCGAGAAGGTGACCCCGGCCGCCCCCGAGACTGTCGCCAGTGTGAAGAAAGACGTCGACGAGCTGAAAGGTGCTGCACATGTCCGAAGCTGACCGCGCGCGGCCCGAACCGGGACCCGACGCGGACAAGGACGCCATCGAAGCCGACATCGAACAGACCCGCGCCGAACTCGGCGAGACCACCTCGGCGCTGGCCGCCAAACTCGATGTGCCGCAACAGGCGCGGCAGAAGGTCGACGAGACCAAGCAGCGGGTGGCGCAGAAGACGGCGCCAGTGCGCAACAACGCCGTGCCGATCGCAGCCGTGGCCGCAGTCGCGGTGGTCGGCCTGCTGCTGTGGCGCAGGCGCCGCCGCCGCTGACGGGCGCTCAGCCCACCAGGCGTGCGATCGAGCGCATCGGGATGTTGAGCCAGTTCGGCCGGTGCCGCGCCTCGTATCCCGCCTCGTAGACCGCCTTGTCGAGTTCGTAGGCGGCCAGGACTGCCGCGTAGTCGCGCGGGTCGGTGTCGGATTCGGCGGCGTAGCCGTCGCAGAACGCCGCGCAGTTGCGATCCACCCAGTCCTTGGCCCGGGCGGCCAGTTGCGGGTCGGGGGTGCGATCGACCAGCTGTTGGTACGCCGCGTATTCGAAGGACCGAAGCATCCCGGCGACATCACGCAGCGCCGAGTCGGGCTTGCGGCGTTCCTGCACCGGCTGTCCCGGCTCGCCCTCGAAATCGATCAGCAGCCACCCGTCCGCGGTGCGCAGCACCTGACCCAGGTGCAGGTCGCCGTGGACGCGCTGCACAGTCACCGGCTCGTCGGCCAGCTTGGCGTAGCGCTCCTCGATCGCGGACCGGTGCCCGGCCAACTCGGGCACGGCCGCGGCGGCGGCGGCCAGCCGCTTGCGCATCACCTCGACGGGCAGCACGGCGGTCGAGGTACCCAACTCCGCAGCCAGCGTGGCGTGCACCGACGCCACCGCCCGGCCCAATCGGTGGGCCTCGTCGGCGAACTGATCGCCCGCGGCACCGGCGACCACGTCGCGGGTGCTCGCGGTGGCCATGTCCCAGCCCTCTGTGGAGTTCGCGGCGAACGCGGTCACCATGCCCAGCGGGCAGGGCTGGCCGTCCATCGTCGTCTCGAAGGAGCCCAGCAACCTGGCTACATGCCGGTTTTTGGCGCGGCCCAGCACTCGATTGAGTTCGATATCGGGGTTGATGCCGGCCGCGACCCGGCGGAACAGCTTGAAGATCGCCTGGTCGCCGAAGACCACGCTGGTGTTGCTCTGTTCAGCGCTCGAGATCCGCGGGGTGACCTCAAGCGGCAGCGTCACGTCGGGTTCTTTGGTGAACGTGACGCCCCCGATCGTGGTGCCGGAGTCGATCAGTGCGAGCAGGAACTGGGCCGACGAGGGGTCATACAGCCCATCGAAGGCCCCGTCGCCGATGCTGGCGGCAGCTGACGGCGAGTCCGAATCCCATTGGACCACAACCTGATAGCGCTCTTCTGAACCGTCGGTGTAGGCGACGTCGACGAGCACCAGGTCCAGTTGCGGCCGTAGCGGGATCACCTCGGCGGCGCGCGCCGAGGCCAGTGTTCGGCTGCGACCGGCGTACCACCGCTGGGTCGGCAGCCACTCGGTCCAGGGCAGGTTCACCGGTGAGCTCATTGCTTCTCCTCGGATGGGCGCATCTAGGTTCCACTACCCGCGCCCGCGCGAACCGAACCGTCGCCCAGGTCAGTCCCGGACCCGGACCACGACCTTGCCCTTGGCGGTGCGGTTCTCCAGCGATGCGACCGCCGCGGCCGCCTGCTCGAGCGGATACACCTCGGGCTGCGGCGCGGAGAGCGCGCCGGAGATCAGCAACTCGGCCAGTCCGTTCCACTGTTCGCTCAGCGCGCCCGGATGCGTCATCGTCCAGGCGCCCCACCCGACCCCGACGACGTCGATGTTGTTGAGCAGCAGCCGGTTGACCTTGACCGTCGGGATCTCGCCACCGGTGAAGCCGACCACCAGCAGCCGCCCGCCGGGCGCCAGCGAGCGCAGCGAGTCGGTGAACCGGTCGCCACCCACCGGGTCCATCACGATGTCGACGCCCGCGCCGCCGGTCAACTCGGCGACCGCGTCCTTGAACCCGTCGGCCAGCACGACATCGGTGGCACCGGCCGCCCTGGCGACCTCCGCCTTGTCCTCGGTGCTGACCACCGCGATCACCCGGCTGGCGCCCAGCGCCGGGGCCAGCCGTAGCGTCGAGGTGCCGATGCCGCCCGCCGCGCCGTGCACCAGGACCGTCTCGCCTTCGGACAGCCTGCCGCGCACGGTCAGCGCGAAGTAGACGGTCAGATCGTTGAACAGCAGACCCGCGCCGGCCTCGAAGCTCACGTTGTCCGGCAGCGGGAACACCCGGTCCGGTGTCAGTACCACCGTCTCGGCCATCGCTCCGGTGATCATCGTCAGACCGACCACCCGGTCACCGGCCTTGACCGGGGCGTCGGCGGGTGCCGAGCGCACCACGCCGGCCACCTCGGCGCCCAACGTGAACGGCAGTTCGGGCTTGTACTGATAGAGCCCGCGGGTCAACAGCGCATCGGGAAACGCCACTCCGGCGGCGTGGACGTCGACCAGGATCGCGCCCTCATCGGCCGGCTCATCGATCTCGACCAATTGCACCGACTCCGGACCAGCCAGCTCGGTCACCCTTATCGCCCGCATCACACCTCTATCGCTCAGTCGGAATATCGATGGCGAGCAGCTCGACCTGCAATTCGCCACGCGGCGTCGCGTAGGTGACGGTGTCACCCGCCCGTCGCCCGACCAACGCTAGACCGAGTGGGCTGTCGGCGGTCAGTGTGGTGTCCTCTTCCCCGGCCGGTGTCTCCTCAAGGAAATGGACGACCCGCATGCGCACCGGCTCGTCACCGGGAAAGCGCACCGTCACCTCGGTGCCGTTCGGGAGTTCCCCGGGAGTATCGGCATTTCCGCCGGCCAGTAGCCACGTCAGCCGGCCGATCTGCTCGTCGATGCCGGCCAAGTCTTCCGACCGTTGCAGCGCGTCGGCGGCGTCGCCGCGGTCACCCACTGTGTCGGCATCATCGGCCAGCTCGGCACGGAGCTGATCTCGGCGGCTTCGCAGCTCCGCAAGCTCCTCTTCGATCCGGCCACGTTCCTGCCCGGCGAAATTCGGTGTTTTCTCATCCTGACCCATGCCCGCCAAATTACCGCCGCGTGATCTACAACGAGTCAGAACTGGGAGCGCAGATGTGGCGCTCGATCTCGCTCTGACGTCTGACTCGATGAGAGCTAGGCCGCCGGAATGACCAGAACCTCGTTCTGGTCGATACGCACGCTGACCCGGTCACCTGACGACAACACCGCGGCATCGGCACTGGAGCTTTGCGCGACCAACCGGGTGCCGTCGTCGAAAGTGCAGTGCACCAGCGAGATCGGACCGAGGAACGACACCGAGACGACGGTGGCCGGACCGGCCGGGTCGGCGTCGATGCGGACCGACTCCGGACGGACCAGTGCGGTGCCGCCGCCGGTGGAGACCGAGCCATCGGCCACCGGCAGCGACGTTCCCAGCAGGTGAACGCGGCCGTCGGCGACCTGGACATCGACCTTGTTGTTGAGGCCGACGAACTCCGCGACGAACGGGGTGGCCGGGTGCGCGTACACGTCGGCGGGCGCGGCGATCTGTTCCAGCCGGCCCTGATTCATCACGCCCACCCGGTCGGCGACGGCCAACGCCTCCTCCTGGTCGTGGGTGACGAACAGCGCCGTGGTGCCGACTTCGAGTTGCACGCGCCGGATCTCGTCGCGCAACTGCGCGCGCACCTTGGCGTCCAGTGCCGACAGTGGCTCATCGAGGAGCAGCACCCGCGGCTGGATGGCCAGCGCCCGCGCCAGCGCAACCCGCTGCTGCTGACCACCCGACAACTCGTTCGCATACTTTTCTTTGTGCGCCGACAGGCCCACCAGGTCGAGCATGTCGGCGGCGCGCGCGGTGCGGGCGGCTTTGTTGCTGCCCCTCAGCTTGAGCCCGAATGCGACGTTGTCGAGAACGGTCAGGTGCGGGAACAGGCTGTAGGCCTGAAACACCATGCCCATGTCCCGCTTGTTGGGCGGCACCCCGGTGACATTGCTACCGCCGACGGCAACCTGGCCCGAGGTCGGCTCGTCCAGCCCGGCCAGGATGCGCAGAGCGGTGGTCTTACCGCAGCCGGACGGGCCGAGCAGGGCGACCATCTCACCGGGCTCCAGGTGCAGGGTCAGCCCGTCGAGGGCACGCACCGCCCCGGCACCGTCTCTTCCGACGGCTCCGCCGTAAATCCTTGTCACCTCGGTGAAATCGACAGCCACGCCGTTACCCGTCATGGGTTTCCTTTCCCACCAGCGACGCTGACGTGCCGGCGGCGGCGGGTCACCAGCGACAGGATCAGTAGCAGAACAAAGCCGAACACCAGCGTGGCCAACGAGGCCGCCACCGATGTCGGTCCGTCGCTCTTGCCGATCGCGACGATCACCACCTGCAGGTTCTGATAGCCGCTCAGCGAGGCGATCGTGTACTCGCCGAGTACCACGGCGATCGAGATGAACGCGGCCGACAGGATGCCCGACCAGATGTTGGGCACCACCACCCGCACGATCGTCGTTGTCCAGCCCGCCCCGAGCGAACGGGCGGCTTCGGCAAGGGTTTTCAGGTCGATCGACGACAGCGCGCCGTCGAGCGATCGGTACGCGAACGGCAACACCAGCACAACGTAGACGAATGTCAGCGTCAGCGCGGACTCACCCAGGAAGTACACCACCCACAGGTACACGTTGCGCAGCCCGACGACGATCACCAGCGCCGGGATGGTCAGCGGCAGCAGACACAGGAATTCGACCAGCCGCCTGCCCCACGGCGCGCGCAACCGGACCCAGATCATCGTCGGCACCAGGATCGCCAGCATCAACGCGACGGTGAACACCGCGAGCAACAGCGAGACGATGATCGCCTGGTACAGCATCTCGTTCTGCACCAAGTTCTTCCAGGCCCGCAGTGTGCGCCCGCCGTGGATCAGGTTGCGGGTGCTGAAGTCGGCCATGGCGTAGAGCGGGAACACGAAGAACACCCCGAACAGGGTCAGCAGCGCACCGCGCCCGAACCGACTCACTGCAGCCACCTCGACGTCCGCCGCACCAGCAGGTTGTAGGCGAGCATCACCACGGCCACCACGACGACCATCTCCAGCGCGAGCGCGTACGCGAAGCCGGACTGGCCGAGCACCACCTCCGAGGTCAGCGCGGCGCGAATCAGCAGCGGCAGGATCGGGCTGCCCTGGCTGACCAGCGCGGCGGCGGTGGCGTACGCGGCAAAAGCGTTGGCGAACAACAACAACGCCGAACCGAGGAACGCCGGGGTCAGCAGCGGGAAGCCCACCTCGCGCCAGTAGGCCCACCGCGAAGCTCCCAGACTGACGGCGGCCTCCCGCCATTCCGCGCGCAACCCTTCAAGCGCGGGCGTGAACACGATCACCATCAGCGGGATCTGGAAGTACGTGTACACCAGGATCAGCCCCGGCAGCGAATACAACCAGCCGTCGCCGGACAGGTTGAAACCGAAGCGGTCGAACACCCAGACCGTGAGCACCCCGTTCAGACCGATCGTCGCCAGAAACGCGAAGGCCAATGCCACACCGCCGAATTGCGCCAGCACGCTGCACAACGCCAACACCACCCGGCGCATGGGTGAGGTGGGTGCGCTGGTGACCACCAGCCACGCCAGCACCGCACCCAGCACCGCGCCGATCAGCGCGGTGCTGGCCGAGAGCAGCACGCTCTTACCGAGCGCGGCCAGCGCGGTGTCGGAGAACAGCAGACCGATCCGCTGCAGCGAGAACACCCCGTCGGAGAAGAACGCGGACACGATCACCGTCACCGTCGGCACGATCAGGAAGATCGTGATGAACACCCCGAACGGCAGCAGCGGAAGCGCTTCGCGCACACGCCTTCCCACGGTGCCCGCCGTCACAACGTCAACCGATCGCCTTGGCCCAGTTGTCGGCCAGATACCGGGTGGCGGCGTCGGTCTGGGCCTGGGTGAGGATCACCGGCGTCCCGCTGACCGGCGGCAGCTTCTCGTAGGCGGCGGCGTCGATCGTGCCCGCCTTGACCATGGCGTCGGCGCGTACCGGTCGCGCACCGCCGGCCAGGTAGAGGTTCTGCCCCTCGTCGCTGTAGAGGAACTCCTGCCACAGCCGGGCCGCCGCCGGATGCGGGGCGTCTTTGTTGATGGCCTGGAAGTAGTAGCCGCCCAGCACCGCGCCCTGCGGCACGAACACCTTCCAGCTGGGCAGCTTCTTGGTCTCGGCCGCGTTGAGATAGTCCCAGTCGATGACGATGGGCGTCTGCCCGGATTCGATCGTCGCCGGTGTCGGGTCGACCGGCAGGAAGTTGCCGGCCTGCTTGAGCTTGGTGAAGAACTCGACACCGGGCGCGATGTCGTCGGCCGAACCGCCCTGAGACAACGCCACCATCGCGACGCCGGAGAAAGCGGCACCGGCCTGGGTCGGGTCGCCGTTGAGCGCGACCTTGCCCCGGTAATCCGGCTTCAGCAGGTCGTCGACCGAGCTCAAATCGGGCACCTTGGCGGAGTCGTATCCGATCGACATGTAGCCGCCGTAGTCATTGACCAGCGCGCCATCCACGGCTTTCATCTCGGTGGGGATGCTGTCGAACGTCGCCACCTGGTACGGCGCGAACATCGCCCTGTTCGCCAGCGCCACCGACTGACCGAGGTCGAAGACGTCCGGTGCGGTGCTGCGGCCCTTCTGCTGGTTGGCGGCGTTGATTTCGTCCTGGCTGGCGGCATCCGGTTGCGCCGAGTTCACCTTGATGCCGTACTTGTCGCTGAACGCCTTGATGATGGCGCCATAGTTGGCCCAGTCCGGCGGCAGGGCGATCACGTTGAGTTCGCCCTCCTTCTTGGCCGCTGCGATCAGCCCATCCATGCCACCGAAGTCGGCCACCGACGTGGCCTGGCCGGCAGCGGCGCCGTTTGGAGTCTGCTCGCTCTTCTTTTCGGGTGGGGCGCAGGCGACGCCGGTGACGACGACGGCGGCGGCAACTACGGAGATCAGACGTACGTTCCTCATGACCGAACCTTCTTGTGTCCAGGAAACGATGCGGTGGCGCCGCGGGGTCCGCGACGTTTCGCGACGGTGAACGCGTGGGTCGCGAGGTTCCTGACATTACCTCCCGGGCCGCGCCGGTTTTACTGCATTCGGTGCTTCTCGTCCGGCGTTTCGTCGTGCGTACGCCGACGTGAACGGACGGATTCGACGATGTCGCTTGCATTCTCACATCGCGGCCGATCATGGCGAAGTGAACGCGGTAATGTGCCAGCGTGGCATCCCGCGACCATGGTGACCCGGGCGACGCCCCGTCCGTTCCGCCGCCGCTGACCGCGATCGTCGACGCGACGCGTCCATCGGCGGCCGAGGAGGCGCGCAGTATCGCTGCGTCGACCAACACCGCGACGCTGGCCTCGCTGACCGCCGCCGGTGATCCGTGGGCCTCGTTCGTCACCTACGGATTGCTCGACGGCCAGCCGGTGCTGTGCGTGTCCAACATGGCCGAGCACGGCCGCAATCTCGCCGGTGATCCCCGCGCCAGCCTGGCCATCGTCGCACCGACCACCGAGTCCGATCCGTTGGCCAGCGGCCGGATCACCCTGGCCGGGGTCGTCGAACGCCCGGTCGGCGACGAATCGCGTGCCGCGCGCGATGCACATCTGGCCGCAGTAGCAGCGGCGAAGTACTACGTGGACTATTCCGACTTCACGCTCTGGGTCCTGCGCGTGCAGCGGGTGCGCTGGGTGGGCGGCTATGGCCGAATGGATTCGGCGAGTGCGGCGGACTACGCGGCCGCCACAGCCGACCCGGTGCGCCCACAGGCCGGTGGCGCGATCAGTCACCTCAACGCCGATCACGCGGAATCCCTGGTGGAGATGGCGCGGGCACTCGGCGGCTATCCGGACACGACCTCGGCGGTCTGCACCGGCATCGACCGCTATGGGCTGGACCTGCGCGTCGACACCCCCCGCGGCATCGGCTACACCCGCGTCGGTTTCGGTGCACCGCTGTCGTCTGCCGACGAATTGCGCTCGGCTGCAGTAGATTTGGTGGCACGCGCCCGCGGCGCCTAGGTCATCCGCCCAGTTCGGAAACCGCGGTGTCCAGCGCGGCGGCCTGCTCGGACAGTTCCCGGTCGGACAACTGCTCGCCCCCGGCCCGTTCGATCAGTTCGTCGCGGGTGATGACCTGCAACGCGCCGCGGTAGGCGTCGGTCTCCAGGTCCGTGGCGGCGACGACGTCGATGCGGCCCTCGACGAGGACCAACACCGCGTCGGTTTCGCTGCCGAGCAGTCGGCGTACCTCATCGGCGGTAATCATCTGGCACCCCGTCCGGTTGTCTTCTGCAGTTCGTCGATCATCTCCGAGGCCTGCGCCTTGGTCAGCTGTTCGGGCACCTCGACGCCGGCCTCTTGCGGCGCACTGTCGTCACTCATCGGGGATCAAACCTCCTCTGCTGTCGCCCTAGCTATGCCCACCCGGAGCGCCATCTACGCGGGCAGATTCCGATTGACCGCCAGGGCCAGGAACGCGGCGACCGTGAGCACTGCGACCGCCAGCCGCAGCCAGCCGGTGGTCGCCGGCGCACTCATCGTCTGGTAGCCGACCTGTTGCAGTACCGAGGTGTAACTCTTGTTCAGTTCGTCGACGTTGGTGGCGGTGTAGTTCTGGCCGCCGGACAACGCCGCGATGTGCTTCATCTGAGTGTCGTCCGACGGCACGGGGATGGTGTCGTCGGAAAGGGTTACGACGCCGGCGCGGGTGCCGAAGGTGATCGTGGAGACCGGCACACCCTGATCCTTGGCCAACCTCGCTGCGGTGTACGCCCCGCGCGGACTGTCGGGGTTGGCCGGCTTGTTCTCGCCACCGTCGGACAGCAGGACGATGCGGGCAGGCGGGGGTGTGGCGTCACCCGCCGAGAGCACGGTGCTGACCGTCTGGATCGACTCCAGCGCGGTGAACAGCGCCTCCCCGGTGGCGGTGGAGTTGTCCGGTTGCAACTTGTCCAACGCGGTGACGGTGGCGCCGTGGTCGGGGGTTGGCGACACCAGCAGGTTGACATTGCCGCCGAATGACACCAGACCCAGGTTCACACCGGGCGTCAGCTGTTGGGCGAAGGTCTTTGCGGCGTCCTGGGCGGCCCGGAGGCGGGTGGGCGCAATATCTTTGGCCTGCATGGACTGCGAGACGTCGATGACCAGCATGACAACGGCCCGGTTACGGGGAATGCGAATGTGGTGAGTCGGTCCGGCCAGCGCCACGATCAGGAACAGCAGAGCGACGGCGGCTAGAGCAATCGGCAAGTGCCGCAACCGATGTGGCCGCCTCGATGTGAGACGAGGTAGGGCCGCGGCGGCGCCGAACCGATGCAGCCGACGCTGCCTCCGGAGTTGCCCACCGGCATACAGCGCCAGCAGCAGCGCGGGGATCACCGCCAGCAGCAGTAGGCCGGGATGCGCGAGGCCGTTCAGAGTCAACGAACCGATACCGGGCACCTAACCTCCTCACCGAGACAATCCCAAGAATCCGTGGCTAACGTGTCCGTTGTACCGGGGTTTGTTGAGAGGTGGCCGCAGGCGTGAATGCTGTGAATTCGCTGTCACTGTCCGGCTTCTCGTCGCCGTGGTTGTTCTTCTACCTCGTCGTCGTCGGACTGGCCGTGCTGATCTATGTGCTGGTGCAGCGAGCCCGATCCAAGCGGGTGTTGCGCTTCGCGAATATGGCGGTGCTGGAGCAGGTCGCCGCCGGCCGCAAGCCCCGCCGGTGGCGGCATGTGCCGGCGGCTCTGCTGGTGGCGGCATTGGCCCTGCTGACCACCGCGATGGCCGGGCCCACCCACGATGTCCGGGTTCCGCGCAACCGCGCCGTGGTGATGCTGGTCATCGACGTCTCCGAGTCGATGGCCGCCACCGACGTCGCGCCGAGCAGGATCGAGGCGGCCCGCGAAGCCGGCATCCACTTCGCCGACATGCTGACCCCCGGCATCAATCTCGGCTTGGTGAAATTCTCCTCGGGGGCAACGCTGTTGGTGGCGCCCACGATCGACCGCGACCAGGTCAAGCAGGCGATCGGGAAGCTTGTTCCCGAACCGCGCACCGCGACAGGCGAGGGCATTTTCACCGCGCTACAAGCGATCGCGACCACGGGCGCGGTGATGGGCGGCGGCGACGGCCCGCCGCCGGCCCGCATCGTGCTGGAGTCCGATGGCAAGGAGACCGTGCCACCGGACCTCGACGCGCCGCGCGGCGCATTCACCGCGGCGCAGGCCGCCAAGGAGCAGGGCGTGCCGATCTCGACGATCTCGTTCGGCACACCGGACGGCGTCGTCGACGTCGACGGCCAACCGATTCCGGTCCCCACCGATGATGCATCGCTGGCCAGGATCGCCGACCTCAGTGGTGGCCAAGCGTTCCGCGCGGAAAGTCTCGGCGAGTTGAACCGGGTGTACTCGACGCTCGACGAGCAGATCGGCTACCAGGTCGTGCGCGGTGACGCCAGCGCGGGCTGGATCGCGCTGGGGGCGCTGGCACTGGCGCTCTCAGTCGGCGCGGGCATTCTGCTCAATCGGCGACTCCCCGCGTGAGGAAACTCCCAGCAGATTCCCAGCGGCCGCAGCAGCGTTCGGCGATGTGGCAGTAGCTCGCCGGTGGACGACCGCACGTCCGCCATCACTGGGGGCGTTCGCGATGCCGCGGGAGTGGTACCGCTCACCAGGCGCATCGGTTGACTCAAAGGTGAATTCGCGCAACAAGGTTCGCAGCGTGACGGTCATCTCCATGTTGGCGAAGGCCGCACCGATACACCGGCGGATACCGCCGCCGAACGGTATCCACGCGTAATTGTCCGGCGGCTTGCCGACGAACCGGTCCGGGTCGAACACCCCGGGATCGGTGAACCGGTCCGGCGTGTGATGCGCCATCGGGATACTGACGATCACCACATGGCCTTCCGGAATCACCCACTCGCCGAGCCGAATTCGCGTCAGTGCGCGCCGCGACGTTCCGTCGATGACCGGACGCAGCCGCTGCACTTCCCAGATCGTCGCCTGCTGCAGCTCGCAGCCGCCGGCGTCGGCCTCCTCGGTCAGTCGCGCCAGGAGCCGCGGATGGCGACGTATCCGCTCCACCAGCCAGGCCAGGGTGGTCGCCGTGGTCTCGTGTCCCGCGGTCAGCAGGGTCAGCAGCTCGTCGGCGATGTGCCGGTCGGAGATCGCCGAGCCATCTTCGTAACGCGCCCGCAGCATCAGCGACAACACATCGGGACGCTCCTCGAAGGCCGGATCGCGACGCGCCTCGGCGATCAGCGAGTCGATGATCTCGTCGTAGCGGCGCCGGTAGCGTCGCATGGCGCCACCGGGGCTGCGTGGTCCGAAGTCGCGCCGGAAGAGTTTCGGCAGCAACGCGAGCCGGGACCCGACTTCAACAGCGCGGGGCAGCGTATCGCGCAGTTCGTCGAATGCCGCACCCTCGGCACCGAACACCGCGCGCAGGATCGCGTTGAGGGTGATGCGCATCATCGACGGCAGCGTCTCGAACTCGACGCCGTCGGGCCAGCCGGCGACCTCGCGCATCACCTCTTCCTCGATGATCGCCTCGTAGCTGTGCATGCGCTTGCCGTGGAATGGCGGCACCAGCAGCTTGCGCCGTTCCCGGTGCTCCTCGCCGTCGAGGCTGAAGGTGGAGCCCGGGCCGAGCACCTCGCCGAGGTTCGTCGCCCGCCCCACCAGGTCACTGCCGGTGGTGAACAGGTCCTTGATCAGGGTGGGATCGCTGATCAGCACCGACTTGCCGAAGATCGGCAGGTTCAGGGTGACCGCGGATCCGTAGCGTCGGGAAACCTCGCCCATTACGGTCCGGCGCGACGTGAGGAAGCGAACGCCCTGAACCAGCCGGGGGGCGCGCGGGCCTGGTGGGAGCCGTACCGGATCGGTCGTCGCCTGAGCCATCGTTCGCGCCTCTCCGCTTCGGTACGTCGCTGTACCGACTACGGTACGCTGCTGTACCGGATGCCACAACGCCGGTCCGCCGCGCCCGCCGCAGTAGTGTTGGGCCTCGGGGCGTGCCGTACCAGCGCCCAAGAGGAGTGAGCACTGATGTCTGGAACCGACGAGCGGCAGGCCCTTTCCGAGGCCGGCGACGAGAGGGGCTGGCAGCGGCGGGAGAGCGGCCGCGTCGACGTCTACCTTCGCGACCGGTACCGCATCCGGGTGATCTGGCAGGGCAACGAAGCGATCAGTGGTGCGTCGTTCTTCGAAGACGAGATGTACGAGCTCTACACCCGCGACCTGGCCAAGGTGCGCGCCTGGCTCAAGAAGTAGCCGCGCTGCGGTTGGGACCGAGCAGGGCGATCGCCGCCGAAACCGCTTCGTCGGTGATGTCCTTCATCCGGCCACCGCTCTCGACGGTGACCGCCGTCAGTTCCCGCAATCCCCCGATCAGCATGATCGCCCGTTGTCGGGAGACCATCGGGATGCCTGCGGCCCGTAATTCCTCGGTGTCGGACAGCGTTCGGACCATCACGATGAAGGACTCGGTCACGTCGCGCTGCAGCGTACGCGCGGCCATCCCCAGCGCGGGCACATCGCGGATCCAGCTGAGCATGACCGCCGGCTGTGACTCGGCGTTGGCGACCCAGGCCTGCACCGCCTGCCTGATCTGGGTCTCCCACGGCGCCGCCGGATCGACCGCCGCGGAGATCGTCTCCACCGAACGACGGTTGGTGTCGGCGAGCAATGCGACCAGACACGCTTCCCGGTCGGTGAAGTACTCGTAGAAGGTCCGCCTCGAAGTCCGCGCCCGGCGGACGATTTCGGCGACGGTTGTGGCCGAGTAGCCGATGTCGGAGATCGATGCGGCCAGCGCGTCGACGAGGCGCTGGCGCGGGGTCGGCGCGAGAGACTCCGCGGGCGGGGATTCGACGGACGCAGGCGACTTCACCGTGTGTACACCCCGCCTTCCCGTTCGCCTGCCGATCGTACTGCCGCGCATGGCACTAAAGTCGAAGATCATGTCGGACACCGGCTTCTCCCGCTATGTCGCGATCGGCGACAGCCAGACCGAAGGTCTCTGGGACGGCGACGACACCGCCGGTCTGATCGGATTCGCCGACCGGCTCGCGGCGATCCTGGACGCCCACTATCCCGGATTGCTGTACGCCAACCTCGCGATTCGCGGCAAACGCGTCGGCGACGTCCTCAATGACCAACTCCCCCAAGCGCTCGCGATGGAACCCGACCTGGTCACCGTCTGCGTCGGGATGAACGATGTGACCAGGCCCGGCCGCGCGTTCGCCGCCGCCATGGCCGACCTCGACGAGCTTTACCGGCAGCTCGCCGATTCCGGTGCCACCGTGGTGACGACGTTGTTTCCCGACGTGGCCAAGATGCTGCCGGTGGGCCGGCTGATCGGTGCCCGTGTCCAGCAGGTCAACGCGGTCATCGGGCAGGCAGCCGACCGGCACGGCTTCGGCCTCGTCGACCTCTACCGCGCGCCGTCGATGAGCGAGACGACGACCTGGAGCCACGACCGCATGCACGCCTCGACCAGGGGCCATACCCTGTTCGCTGAAGCGGCCGCCGATGCGCTGAAACTGCCCGGCAGCAACCATGATTGGGCACAGCCGAGCGGCCAGCACAGTCCGGACGGCGTGTGGCGGAGGATGTACGCACAGGCGCGGTGGACCAGGGGACTGTTGCTCCCGTGGTTGTGGCGGCACGCCCGGGGCCGGTCGTCCGGGGACGGCAGGGACCCGAAATATGCCGCACTGCAGCCGGTTTCCGCCCAGATCCGCGATTCACATCAGACCGCGTGATGCAGGGCTTGTGACCCCAGTCACGTAACCGGTGAAGATGGGTGCTGATCACTGCCGCTGATTGGTCTGAAAGCGCCGACTGCCCTCACCTGCGTGGGATAGTGGCAAGACAACGAATAGTGATTTGCGGGTGACCCGCGGTCGGTGGAGGGGACCTCGTGATGGGTAGGCGCGTAGCTGATGAGTGAGCGCGACGGCGCCGCGCCGGGATGGTTACAGGCCCGCAGTCGGCACTGGCAGTACTCCCCGCCCATCAAGACCGCGTTCGCGGTGACGGTCGTCTTGTTCACCGTCATCGTGGTGGTTGTCTACATGCAGTTCCGGGGCGAATTCACGCCCAAGACCAAGCTGACGCTGATCTCGGAGCGGGCCGGCCTGGTGATGGACCCGGGCTCGAAGGTGACCTACAACGGCGTGGAGATCGGCCGGGTCACCGGCGTGGATGCCGTCGAGCGGGACGGCAATACCAAGGCCAAGCTCTCCCTGGACGTCAACCCCCGTTACGTCGAGTTGATCCCGGCGAACGCCATCGCCGAAGTCAAGGCCAGCACCGTCTTCGGCAACAAGTACGTGTCCTTCCGCAGCCCGCCGCAGCCGGTGAAGCAACGCATCGCCAGTGGCGACGTGATCGACGTGTCGCACGTGACGACCGAGTTCAACACCCTCTTCGAGACGCTCACCTCGATCTCGGAGAAGGTCGACCCGGTCAAGCTCAACCTGACACTGAGCGCGGCCGCCGAGGCACTCAACGGACTCGGCACCAAGTTCGGCCAGTCGATCGTCAACGGCAATGCCGTGCTCGATGACGTCAACCCGCAGATGCCGCAGATCCGCAGCAACATCCAGCAGCTGTCGAAACTCGCCGAGGTCTATACCGAGGCCAGCCCGGACCTGTGGGACTCCCTCGATCACGCGGTCACCACGGCCCGCACACTCAACGAGCAGCAAAAAGATCTTGATGCGGCCCTGCTGGCCTCAACAGGATTCGGCAACACCGGCGCCGACATCTTCGAGCGTGGCGGCCCGTACTTCGTGCGCGGTCAGGCCGACCTGATCCCCACCGCCCAGCTGTTCGACACCTACAGCCCCGAGATCCTGTGCACCGTCCGCAACTACGCGACGTCGAACGCCAAGGAAAGCGCCGGTGGCAATGGCTACTCAATCGACTTCCACATCGGCCTGACCGGAGCGGCCAACCCGTACGTCTATCCCGACAACCTGCCGCGGTTGAACGCCAGGGGCGGTCCGGGCGGGGCGCCGGGCTGCTGGCAACCCGTCACCCGCGACTTCTGGCCGGCACCGTTCCTGGTCGCCGACTACGGCGCCTCGCTGGCCCCCTACAACCACTTCGAACTGGGCCAGCCGCTGCTCACCGAATACGTGTGGGGACGTCAGGTCGGCGAGAACACCATCAACCCCTGAGGTTCAGCGCCGCGGCCAGTTCGCGCAACGCCGGGCGCGGATCCCACTTCGGATCGCCGTCGCCGAGCACCTGAACCACCACGTGGTCGGCGCCCGCGTCGAGGTGCGCGGTCACCGATGCGGCGACCTGCTCGACGGAGCCCTGCCCGACGATGCGGCTGGCCAACCGATCCGATCCACCACGCACCAGGTCCGACTCGTCGAAGCCCTGGCGCAGCCAGGAATTGCGGTAATTCGGCAGGCCCGAATAGACCTCGAGATGGACGTGCGCCCGGCGCATCTGCTCCTCGGGGTTCTCACCGACGACGACAGCCTGTTCGGAGACCACCCACTTGCCGGGCCCGAGGATCTCGCGCGTGGTGGCGGTCTGCTCGGGCAGCACCAGGTACGGGTGGGCGCCGTCGGCGTGCGTGCCGGACAGCTCGATCATCTTGGGCCCCAACGCGGCGAGCAACCGGGTCGGGCGGCCCGCGCCGGGCTCCACGAACTCCGGAAGCCCGGCCATCCGGTCGAGGTAACCCCGCATGGTGGCCAGCGGCTTGTCGTAGGTGCCGCCGAGCATGTTCTCCACCAACGGGCCATGGCTGACCCCGAGTCCCAGGACGAACCGGCCCGGATAGGCGGCGGTCAGACTGCGACCGCCGCCCTCGGCAACAGTGGCCAGCCGGGCGTGGATATTGGCGATGCCGGTTCCCAGGACCAGTCGCTGCGTGCCGGCGAGGAAGATCGCCGACTGGACCATGCAGTCCTTGAGACCGACCTCGGGGACGAACAGCGACCCGTAGCCTAGGGCTTCGATCTCCTGCGCAACCTCGACGGCGGCGGGCATCGGCCAGCTTTCGCTGGCCCACCACACGCCGATGCGAGCCGGGAAGTCGATGGTCGGACGGTCAGTCAAGGTCGCTCCTGAGGGTCGGCGGGTCCGGGTGCTGGAGGCGGCGGCGTTGGCGGCGTCGCCGGAAGGGCGTCGATGCGCAACGTGTCCCCCGTCAGCATGGCGATCGAACTGCGGAGTTCTTCAGCCGGGGTGGGCGGCGGCAGATCTTCGTGCGGCCCGACGCGGAACGAGTCGACCATCAGCGCGGCGAATCGGCGCCAGGCGTCCGGGGCATGCTGCCGGGTTGCTTCCAGCACGCCGGTGTTGGCCAGCAGCATCACCACGAGATCTCCCACCCCGATATCCGGCCGCAGCATGCCGTCCTGCTGCGCGCGGGCGATGACCTCACCGAGTTTGGCCACCGCCTCGGCGGCGCGCTGTTCGATCACCGAACTGGCCGGGAACGCGGTGGTCAGCAGGGCTCGCAGGCCGGGGTCGGAGGCCTGCAGCGCGCAGACCTCGTACACCAGGTCGCGGAAGCCGTCCCAGGCGCAGGGATTGTTCAGGGCCTTGTCGACCGCGTCCTCGTAGGACGTCATGTTGCGTTCGAATGCCGCGATCGCCAGGTCGGTGCGTGTCGGGAAGCGCCGGTACAGGGTCGCCACTCCGACACCCGCGGCGCGAGCGACATCTTCCAAGGGGACTGACAGCCCCTGCTCAGCAAAGAGCCGGGCGGCGGCGGTGACAATTCGCTCGCGATTGCGTTCGGCGTCGGCCCGAAGTGGCCTGGATCGCTCCGCACCCCACTGTGCGCCAGGAATCACCAGTTCAGCCTACTCCTGGAAGTGGAGGGGCACCACCATTTGTAGTTACGCTCAATATGCAGAAGTGGTGGAATCCCTCCACTTATTGAAAGGAGTCGAGCCGTGGTCATCTCCACAGTTCAGCGCCCCGGGCATGCGCGCCATGCGCAGCCGACGCAAGGCATGCGCGGGAACCCGTGGTGGATTCTGGCGGCCGTGTCCGTCGGCGTCATCATGGTCGGCCTCGACGCATCGGTCGTCGCGATCGCCAACCCCCGGATCGCGACCGACCTCAACGCGTCCCTGTCGGACCTGCAGTGGATCACCGACGCCTACCTGCTGAGCCTTGCGTCGCTGCTGATTTTCGGCGGCAAACTCGGCGACATGTTCGGCCGCCGGCGGGTCTTCCTGATCGGTGTGGTCGGCTTCGCCGCCACCTCGGTCGGCATCGGCCTGATCGGCACGGTGAGCGGCGTGATCGCGATGCGCGCGCTGCAGGGGGTGTTCGGCGCACTGCTGATGCCCAGCACGCTGGCGATCGTGCGCAACGCCTTCCCCGCACACCGACTCAACATGGCCATCGGCATCTGGGGCGCCGCCTCCGGAGTCTCGGTCGCGGCAGGCCCGATCCTGGGCGGTGTCCTCGTCGAGCACCTGAGCTGGCAATCGGTGTTCTACATCAACGTGCCCATCGCGGTGGTCGCCGTCCTCATCGGTGTTGTGGCGATCGTCGAGAGCCGCAGCGACGAGCAGGGCCGGCTCGATGTAGCCGGCATCCTGACGCTCTCCGGCAGCCTATTTCTCCTGGTCTACGGCTTGATCAAGGCGCCGGAGTGGGGATGGGCCGCCCCGCGGACCGTGGCGTTCCTGATCGGCGGTGCCGTACTGATGGGCGCCTTCGTGATCGCCGAGCGCAACGCGAAGGACCCGATGCTGCCACTGCGCCTGTTCGCCAACCCGTCGCTGTCGATCGGGGCGGCCGCCACCACGATCAACTTCTTCGCGTTGTTCGGCGCGCTGTTCTTCATGACGCTCTACCTGCAGAACCTGCAGGGCTGGAGTCCGGTGGCGACCGGTGTACGCACGCTGCCGTTGTCCGCGGCGATGATGCTGATGGCTCCGCTCTCGGGCGTGATGACCGAACGCTTCGGCCCGCGACCGGCGATGGTGGCCGGTCTGCTCGGGGTGGCCGGCGGCCTGACGCTGCTGAGCCGGCTGACAGTCGACTCCGGGTACGGGGCGATCTGGCCCGCATTCGCGCTCCTCGGCTTCGGCGTCGGTCTGGTGCTGACCGCGAGTTCGGATGCCATCGTCGGCAACGCCCCCGCCGACGACGCCGGGGTGGCCGGCGGCCTGCAGAGCACGTCGGTGCAGCTGGGCGCCGTGCTGGGCACCACGATCCTGGGCTCGGTGCTGTCTAGCAAGGTGGGCTCGACGCTGGTCGGCAACCTCACCGCCGCAGGTACCCCCGCACCGATCGCCGAAAAGCTGGTGCCGGCACAAGAGTTGGTGGCCAAGGGTATGGCGCCGTCGATCCCCGGCGCACCGCCTCAGCTGACCGCCGCGATCACCAGCGGCAGCCACGAGGCCTTCATGGCCGGCCTGCAGCTGTCGATGTGGGTGGGCGCGGCGGCCGCGGCCGTCGGTGCGGTGCTTTCGCTGTTCGTGCGACGCGGCGACGCCTGAGTCGAACGTCGGCTTGTTGGCGTCCCGCTGGGTGATCTTCCGCAACAAGTCGACGTTCGGCGGCGTGGCAGACTAGAACGCGTTCTAGTCTCGCCACCCCCGGAGGAGCGCCCATGAGCAGCGACGTCAGCTTCGACCTTTCGTCGGTGTTCCGAACCGTCGCCCAGACGCTGCCGGATCACGAGGCACTGATCTGGCGGGGTCAAAGGTTGACCTACGCGCAGCTCGACGCCCGCATCGACGGGGTCGCGCACTATCTGGTCGCCCAGGGCCTGGGCTGCCACACCGAGCGTGACCAGCTGGCACCGCACCAGTCCGGACAGGACCACATCGGGCTGTACCTGCGCAACGGCAACCAATACCTGGAAGCGATGATCGCCGGGTACCAGGCCCGGGTTGCGCCGTTCAACGTCAACTACCGCTACGTCGAAGAAGAACTCCTCTACCTGCTCACCGACTCGAAGGCCAAGGCGCTGGTGTACGGCGCCGAGTTCGCCCCGTGCGTGGCCGCCATCCGCGACCGCCTGCCCGAGCTGCGGGTGCTGATCCAGGTCGCCGACGCCTCGGGCAACGAATTGCTCCCCGGCGCGGTGGATTACGAGTCCATCGTCACCACACCTGCGCCTGCCGAGGGTATGCCCACCCCGAGCGGCGACGACCTGTACATCCTCTACACCGGCGGCACCACCGGCATGCCCAAGGGCGTGCTCTGGCGTCAGCACGACATCTTCATGTCGGCCATGGGCGGCCGGCCGTTCGGCGCGGAGAAGTCGCTGGAGTCCTACGACGAGCTCGCCGAGCAGGCTCGGACGAACGCCGGGTTCCGATCGGTGCTGATGATTCCGCCGCTGATGCACGGCGCCGCCCAATGGGCGGCGTTCAACATGTTCAGCACCGGCGGGTGGATGGTGCTGCCCGACGACGTCGACCGGCTCAATGCCCCGGCGGTGATGCGACTCGCCGAACGTGAACGCGTACTGAGCATTCCGGTGGTCGGGGACGCGATCGCCCGCCCGCTGCTCGACGAGATCGAGACCGGCAACTACGACCTGTCCGGGTTGGTGACGATCACCAACGGCGGTGCACCGCTGTCGCCGACGGTGCGTGAACGGCTGCTGGCCGCGCTGCCCAACCTGATGGTGCTCGACGCCGTCGGGGCCTCGGAGACCGGGATGCAGATGACCACGATGGCGGCCAAGGGCGTCGAGCAGAAGGCGGCCACCTTCACGCCGCAGCATGACACCGCGATTATCTCGACTGATTTCAGCACCGTGCTGGCGCCTGGCGATGGCGAGGGGTGGCTGGCCCGACGGGCCTACGTCCCGCTGGGCTACCTGGGTGACGCGGAGAAGTCGGCCCGCACCTTCCCCACCATCGACGGCGTGCGGTGGTCGGTGCCCGGTGACCGCGCCCGCTACCTGCCGGACGGCCAGATCGAACTGCTCGGCCGAGACTCGGTGACGATCAACTCCGGCGGGGAGAAGATCTTCGCCGAGGAGGTCGAGCGCGCAGTCGCCAGCCATCCCGCCGTGTACGACGTCGTCGTCGCCGGCCGGCCCTCCGAACGGTGGGGCAACGAGGTGGTGGCGATCGTGCAGTTCGCCGAGGGGCAGAGCGCCACGGACGCCGAGTTGGCCGATGCCTGCCGCGCGCACATCGCGCAGTACAAGCTGCCCAAGGCGTTCATCCGTACCGACAAGGTGCTGCGCTCCCCCGCGGGCAAGGCCGACTACCGCTGGGCCAAGGAGCTCGCGGTGGAAAGCCTTGGCGCACAGGCCTAACCACCCGCGAGCGTAACGCCAGGGTTGCATTCGGCGTCTAACGCAACCCTGGGGTTACGCTCGGCTTGGTGACCGCGTCGACGCGATCCTGCCTTAAGCCGGGCCGAAGCGCGCGCCACCCTCGGCGTGATACCAACCGCCTGCGGCCTGGGTTCCGCCGTCGACATGCAGGGTCTGGCCGGTGATGTAGCGTGCCATGTCTGACGCGAGAAAGACTGCCGCCGAGGCGATTTCATCGACGTCACCAAGCCTGCCGAGCGGGACGGCCTGGCTGAGCGCAGGACGCATTCCGTTGGGAGACAACGCCAGCAGACCCTCGGTGACGGTGATATCGGGCGCGATGGCGTTGACCCGGATACCGTGCGGCGCGAGCTCGAAGGCCGCCGTTCTGGTGTAGTTGATCACGCCCGCCTTTGCCGCGGCGTAGGCCGCGTAGCCGGGGGCGGCGCGCGCGCCCTCGATCGACGTCACCGAGATGACGCTTCCGCCCCGACCGTCGGCGACGAGCTGGCGCGACACCCGCTGCGTGCACAGCAGGACATGACGAAGGTTGGCCTTGTACAAGGCATCCCAGCCGTTCTCGCTGGTATCCAGCAGCGGTGAGGCGAACACGCCACCGGCGTTGTTGACCAGGATGTCCACCGTCCCGAGCTCGTTGCCGGTGCGGTCGAGCGCGGCGTCGACCTGGTCAGAATCGCGGACGTCGGCCACGATGCCGAGCACCCCGAGCTCGTCGGCCGTCGCCGCGCAGCTGTCGGGGTCGCGCTCCCAGATCGCGACCTTCGCCCCGAAGCGCGCCAAGCCGTCGGCGATTCCCCGGCCGATGCCGGCGCCGCCGCCGGTGACGACCGCCACCCGGCCGGTGAGCAGGATGTCCGACGGCGCGATCGCCACCGGTCAGCTCCGGGTCAGCACGTCGTCGGCGAAGCGGGCGACCCCGTCGAGAGCTTCGCGGGTGCGCCGCCACGGCATCACGATCAGCCGGTCGATGCCTGCCTCGGCGGCGCGCTGCACATCGTCGGGCGACTCGGCTGGCGCCGACGTGGTGACCTCAGGCGTGCCTGTCCGGCCTTGATCGGCCCACAGCGCCGCGAGTTTCTGCACCGAACCGGGGATCTGCTCGAGGGTGTGATTCATCGGAATCCAGCCGGAGCCGAACCTCGCGACGCGCCGCAGCGCGGGCAACCCGTCACCACCGACGTGGATCGGCGGCCCGCCCTCCTGGACCGGCTTGGGTTCGAACGCGACGGCATCGAAGTCAAAGAACCGGCCGTGGTGTTCGATCGTCGGCTCGGCCCACAGGGCGCGGCACACCTCGAGCGCCTCGTCGACGCGGGCGCCGCGGGTATCGAAGTCCAATCCGGCGGCGTCCCACTCCTCGCGGAGCCAACTTGCACCGATCCCGAAGTCGAACCGACCACCCGAGACGATGTCCAGCGTCGCGGCGGCGCGCGCGCTGACGAACGGATGGCGCAACCCGATGTTGTAGACGTAGGTGCCGAGCCGGATCGTGCTGGTCTGGCCTGCCAGATACGACAGGTACGCGATCGCGTCGAACATCGGGGTCTGCGGCGGGATGGGCGGGTGACTGTCGCCGTGGTGCGGGCTGCCGGACATCTGCGCGGGCAGCACCAGGTGCTCGGGCAGCCAGACCGACTCATAGCCCAGCTCCTCGGCCCGCACCGTCAGCTCACGCCATAGGCCGGGGTGCACGCCACCCAGCGGTATCCCGAACTTCACAGCGCGGATGTTACGCAGCGGCGGGCACCTTCGGAAGTACTGCTCTCAGTTTCGGAGAGCGTGATTCTGCGCGGTCGCCCAGTACCGTCAGGGCCATGACGGCGAGCAGACTCAAGGTTCGCTACGCCGCCGCCCTGGTGCTCGCCCAGGTTCTGGCGGCCGTCGAGATCACCGCGCTGGTGCTGCCGCTACGCCAGGATTTCGTCGACCGGGCCGACACCGTGTTCGCGACCGACACCCTGATCGCCGCGATCGCGCTCTCGGTACTCGGCGTGGGCGCCGCCGTCGGCTACGCCGTCGTGGTGGTCGACCACAAGCTGCGCTGGTACACGACCGGACAGCCGCCATCGCCGCGCGACCTGGTGTTCGTGGAGCGGTTCTTGCGCCACCAGTCGGCCCTGATGGCGACGATCTGGGCGGTCAGCGGCGCCGTGCTGATTGTGCTCAACCGCGACGGCGGTTGGGTCGCCGTCGCCTTGATCGGGATGTCGGTGCTGCTGGGTGTCACCACTTCCGCTGGGGCGGCGCTGCTGTTCGTTCAACGGTCGATCCGTCCGATCACGGCCGCGGTGATGGGGTCGACGCCCGGGCGCGACACCGCACCCGGCGTGCTTCCCCGGCTGCTGCTGATGTGGCTGATGACCTGTGCGCTGCCGACCATCGGCATCGCCGTGGTGGTGATCATGCGGTCCAACGGCTGGATCATCGAGAAGACCGCGTCGATCGAGATCGCGGTGATCGTACTGTCGGTGATCTCGGTGTTCGTCGGACTGCGCGGCATGGCGATCGTCGCGGTGTCGATCTCCGATCCGGTGCGCGACGTCGTGGCCGCGATGGCCCGGGTCGAGCGCGGTCAGATCACGACGACGGTCGACGTTTATGAGCGTTCCGAGATCGGCAGGCTGCAAAGCGGTTTCAACCGCATGGTGGCCGGGCTGGCCGAACGCGATCGGCTGCGCGACGTGTTCGGCAGGCACGTCGGGGCGGACGTGGCACGCCGCGCAATCGCCGAACCCGGTGCGCTCACCGGCGAAGTGCGCGAGGCAGCCGTGCTGTTCGTCGACCTCGTCGGTTCCACGCAGTTGGCGCAGAGCCGGTCGCCTGCCGAAGTGGCCGAGGTGCTCAATCACTTCTTCGAGATCGTGGTGGCCGCCGTCGACGAACACCACGGCCTGGTCAACAAATTCCAGGGTGACGCGGTGCTCGCCGTGTTCGGCGCGCCGCTGCCCAGCCCACATTCGGCCTCCGACGCGCTGGCGACCGCCCGAGCACTGACCGTCGCGCTGCGCCGACTGCCCGTGGTGGACTTCGGCATCGGAGTGTCCGCCGGGCCGGTGTTTGCCGGAAACATCGGCGCCGAACACCGCTACGAGTACACCGTGATCGGCGATGCGGTCAACGAGGCTGCGCGCCTTGCCGATCGGGCCAAGGACACCTCGCAGCGGGCCCTGTGCTCGAATGTCGCCCTGTGGAACGCCGATGCCACCGAGCGCACGCACTGGAGCGAGTACGCCGCCGAGGTATTGCGTGGTCGCAGCGAGCCCACCCGGATGTCGACTCCGACATCCTGACCTCAACTGCGTGACTTGTCCGACCGGCCACCCCCGGTCGTCGACGAGGTCGGCTAGCTCCGCGGTGTTCATCCCGTGATCGTGTCGCTCGCACGGATCGTGGTCGATTACCTGGCCGGTAAGGGACGCCGGCCCCCGAAATCCGCCGATCCCTTGTGCCCGAGCCGCAATCGGGTGAATGGTGGGAGACACAGGAGGACCGTCATGGCTGACAAGACGAACACTTCCCAGGCCGCCCGCTCCGCGCCCGTCGCGGACAGTCCGGCCGCCATCCGCAACGTCGTGCTCGTCGGGCCGTCCGGCGCGGGCAAGACCACTCTCGTCGAAAGCCTTCTGGTGGCCTCCGGGCTGCTGTCGCGAGCGGGTTCGGTCGTCGACGGCACCACGGTGTGCGACTTCGACGAGGCGGCGATCCGTCAACAGCGCTCGGTGGGTCTCGCGCTGGCGCCGATCCCCCACGAGGGCATCAAGGTCAACGTCATCGACACGCCCGGCTACGCCGACTTCGTCGGCGAACTGCGGGCCGGCCTGCGCGCCGCCGAGTGTGCGTTGTTCGTGATCGCCGCCAACGAGGGCATCGACGAAGCCACCAAGGCGCTGTGGCATGAATGTGATGCCGTCGGCATGCCGCGCGCGGTGGCGATCACCAAGCTCGATCACGCCCGCGCCAACTACGACACAGCCCTTCGCGCAGCGCAGGATGCGTTCGGCGAGAAGGTACTTCCGCTCTATCTACCGACCGAGAAGGGTCTGGTCGGACTGCTCTCGGGCAGCCAGTACGACTACTCCGGCGGCACCCGCGCGGTCCACCCACCCGACGACGCCTACGCCGACCGGATCGAGGAGCATCGCGGCACGCTCATCGAGGGCATCATCGAGGAGTCCGAGGACGAGTCGCTGATGGAGCGCTACCTGGGTGGCGAAGTGATCGACGAGGCGGGGCTGATCGCCGACCTGGAGAAGGCCGTCGCGCGCGGATCGTTCTTCCCGGTCATCCCGGTGTGCAGCGGAACCGGGGTAGGCACCTATGAGCTGCTCGAGGTCGCGGCCCGCGGCTTCCCGTCGCCGCCCGAACATGTTCTGCCCGAGGTGTACAACCCACATGGCGTCCCCCGCACGGGGTTGTCCTGCGATCCGGACGGGCCGCTGCTGGCCGAAGTGGTCAAGACGACGTCGGACCCCTACGTCGGGAGGGTCAGCCTGGTCCGGGTGTTCTCCGGCACCATCAGGCCCGACACGACAGTGCATGTGTCGGGCCATTTTTCGGCCTTCTTCGAGGCGAACACGCATGCCGACCATGACGAGGACGAGCGCATAGGCACATTGTCGTTCCCGCTGGGCAAGCAGCAGCGGCCAGCCACCCAGGTGGTGGCAGGCGATATCTGCGCGATCGGTCGGCTGACCCGTGCCGAGACCGGAGACACCTTGTCGGACAAGGCTGATCCGTTGTTGCTCAAACCGTGGACCATGCCGGAACCGTTGCTGCCGATAGCGATTGCGGCGAGGGCCAAGACCGATGAGGACAAGCTGGCGGTGGGGTTGGCGCGGCTGGCGGCCGAAGATCCGACGCTGCGCATCGAGCAGAATCCGGAAACCCACCAGATCGTGTTGTGGTGCATGGGCGAGGCGCATTCGGCGGTGGTCCTCGAGGCGCTGGCCAACCGCTACGGCGTCAACGTCGACACCGTCGAGGTGCGGATCCCGTTGCGCGAGACGTTTGCCGGCCCCGCCAAGGGGCACGGCAGGCACGTCAAGCAGTCCGGCGGGCACGGTCAGTACGCGGTGTGCGATATCGAGGTGGAGCCGTTGCCCGGCGGTGCCGGGTTCGAGTTCGTCGACAAGGTCGTCGGCGGAGCGGTGCCGCGGCAGTTCATCCCGAGCGTGGAGAAGGGCGTGCGCGCCCAGATGGAGCGCGGCGTACACACCGGTTATCCCGTGGTGGATATTCGGGTGACGCTCGTCGACGGGAAGGCGCACAGCGTCGACTCCTCGGACATGGCCTTCCAGATGGCCGGTGGGCTGGCCTTGCGCGAGGCCGCCACCCAGACGCGGATCGACCTGCTCGAGCCGGTCGACGAGGTCACGATCGACGTGCCTGACGATCTCGTCGGCGCGGTGATGGGCGATCTGTCCGGCCGCCGCGGCCGAGTCCTGGGCACCGAGCAAGCCTGGGAGAACCACACCCTGGTCCGTGCGGAGGTGCCGCAAGTCGAACTGAGCCGGTACGCCATCGATATGCGCAGCCTGACCCACGGGGCCGCGTCGTTCACCCGGTCCTTCGCCCGCTACGAGCCGATGCCGGAAGCCGCCGCCGCGAAGGTGCAGGCCGACACGCGGTAACGTCATTCTCCATGACCGCACCGCGTTCGCTTCGGGAGTTGTTCGACCAGCTCGGCCTGCAGGTCGTCGAGTCGACAGACGACACGGTCGTCATGGAGATGCCGGTGGACGAGCGCACCGTCAACACCGCGGGCGGACTGCAGGGCGGGCTGATCGCGACGATGGCCGACGTGGCCGCGGGGCAGCTGGCGTCGACGGCCACCCCGTTCGGGTTCGGCATCGCGACCACCGACCTCTTCGTCCGCTATCTGCGGCCGATCAAGGTCGGCCCGGCCCGCGCGGTCGCCAAGATCCTGCGCACCGGCAAGCGTTCGGTGGTGGTGCAGGTCGACATCCACCGCGGTGACGACAACGAGTTGGCCGCCACCAGCACGATCAACTTCGCCGCGGTCTGAGGCTCGAGTCTGCGCTGAGCGCATCGACTCTGCGGTGAGCGCGCCCTCGGCGCCCTCAGCCACACGCTGGGCGCAGAGTCGATGCCGGCTCACCCGATGCCGGCGCCGGGACGGACGGTCTGGATCTGTGAGACCACCCCGACCGGTCCGCTTTCGTCGTGAATGATGCTGTGCGTCAGCCCGATTCCGCTGGGACCGACCGACACCGCGGTGTCGAAGCCCACCCAATCGCCGGTGGGCTCGGTGAAGAAGTGCGCCGTCAGGTCGAGGTTGGGGAACGCCACCTCGGCCGGGTCCAACCGGACCGCCATGCCGTTGGCGATATCGAGCAAGACCGTCGCACGGGCCAGTGAGCTCACCGGCTCGTCGAGCAACGGCACCGCGGTGCGAACCCAGTAGGCCGCCCGACCTGGTTCGACGTACGCCCGGCGTACCTGCGCCGAGGCGATGTAGTGGCCCGGCCACAGCTGGCTCGGATTCCAGTCCGGCATCTCGGCCACCGGCGGAATCGGCGCCAACGCGCTGCCGCGCAGTGCCGAGGTGTCGTACTCCTTCATCAGCCACGCCCGGGCGAGGACCACTCCCCGACCCTGATAGGTCAAGGTGGCCTCGACCAGTTCGATCGTGCGCCCCGGCCGCAGCACCCGCACGTCGACGTCGACGATGACATCGTTGGGCACGGTGCCGAGGATGTCGAAGCTCAGCCGCGCGATCACCAAATGTTGGCTGCCGCGGGCGTCCCGATCGCGCTCGATGGCATGGGTGAGCAGCCCGAACGACGGGGCGATGTGCTGTTCGTCCTGGTTCCACGAACCACCGGCGGGCTCATTGGCCCGGTACGAATGCTCCGCGACCCGGCTGAAGTACGACACCCGCGGCACGGTACCGCTCCACAGCACTCACGAGAAACTGCCGCCCGGGCTCTGGCGCCGACGGGTTATGTATGGTTGCATACATACCCATGACGAGCCCCCGCGAACGGATGGTCGCTTCCGCCGCTCTGTTGATCCGCGAGCGCGGCGCGCAATCAACCGCGATCGCTGACGTGCTGGCGCACAGTGGCGCACCTCGCGGCTCGGCCTACCACTACTTCCCCGGCGGCCGCACCCAATTGATCAGTGAGGCAGTTGATTACGCAGCCGACTTCGTCGCCAACAAACTGACCACGGCCTCAAGCGGCACGCAGCTGCTCGACGACCTGGCCCGCTTCTATCGCAAGACCCTGGTGGACACCGACTTTCGCGCCGGCTGCCCGGTGCTGGCCGTCGCCGTCGAGTCCGGCACCCCGGACAACGCCAACCCGGCGATCGACCGGGCCGCTGAGGCGTTCACCCGCTGGAACGACCTGATCGCGACCCGCCTCATCGCCGACGGGGTCGCGAAGGACCGCGCAGAGGAGATGGCGGTCACGACGACCGCGGCCTTCGAAGGCGCCCTCGTGCTCGCCCGCGCCGCGCGCGACACCAAACCGCTCGACGTCATCCACCGGCAACTCCGTGCCCTGCTCGACGCCGAGTTGGCCGCCTAGGAGAGGAAGTCCCGATGTCCGCTGATTGGAAGCCCACCGCCTGCATCCTCTGCGAATGCAACTGCGGCATCGTGGTGCAAACCGAGGGTCGCACGCTGGCCCGCATCCGCGGCGATAAGGGCAATCCCGCTTCGCAGGGTTACACCTGCAACAAGGCGCTGCGCCTCGACCACTATCAGAACCATCGGGCGCGGCTGACCTCCCCGATGCGCCGCAGACCCGACGGCAGCTATGAAGAGATTGATTGGGACACCGCGATCACCGAGGTGGCGGCGGGGTTCCGGCGCATCGCCGACACCTACGGCGGCGAGAAGATCTTCTACTACGGCGGTGGTGGCCAGGGCAATCACCTGGGCGGCGCCTACAGCGGCGCGTTCCTCAAGCTCCTCGGTTCGCGCTATCGGTCGAATGCGCTGGCGCAGGAGAAGACCGGTGAGAACTGGGTGGACATGCAGATGTACGGCGGACACACCCGCGGCGAGTTCGAACGCGCCGAGGTCGCGGTGTTCGTCGGCAAGAACCCGTGGATGTCGCAGAGCTTCCCGCGGGCCCGCACCGTGCTCAACGAGATCGCCAAGGATCCGGCGCGATCGATGGTGGTGATCGACCCGGTGGTCACCGACACCGCCAAGATGGCAGACTTCCACCTGCGGGTGCGGCCCGGCACCGACGCCTGGTGCCTGGCGGCGCTGGCCGGGGTCTTGGTGCAGGAAAACCTCTGTGACGAAGCCTTTCTCGCCGAGCACGTGAACGGCGCCGACGAGGTCCGCGCGGTACTGGCGACGATCCCGGTCGGCGAGTACGCGCAGCGCAGCGGCGTCGACGAGGAACTTCTGCGGGCCGCCGCCCGCCGCATCGCCGCAGCCGATTCCGTCGCGGTGTTCGAAGATCTCGGCGTTCAGCAGGCGCCCAACAGCACTCTGTGCTCGTACCTCAACAAGATGCTCTGGATCTTGACCGGCAGCTTCGCCAAACCGGGTGGGCAGCACCTTCATTCGTCGTTCGCGCCGCTGTTCAGTCTCAGCGGCGTCGGGCGCTCCCCGGTGACGGGCGCCCCGATTATCGCCGGGCTGGTGCCGTCGAACGTGGTACCGCAGGAAATCCTGACCGATCATCCCGACCGGTTCCGGGCGATGATCGTCGAGAGCGCCAACCCCGCGCATTCGGTCGCCGACTCACAGGCCTGCCGCGCCGCGTTCGAGTCGCTGGAGTTGCTGGTGGTTGTCGACGTCGCGATGACGGAGACCGCGCGGCTGGCGCACTACGTGCTGCCCGCCGCCAGCCAGTTCGAGAAGCCGGAAGCCACTTTCTTCAATTTCGAATTCCCGCATAACGAATTCCACCTGCGCCACCCGCTGTTCGAGCCGACACCGGGCACGCTGCCCGAGCCCGAGATCTGGGCCCGGCTCGTGCGCGCGCTGGGTGTGGTCAGCGACGACGACCTGCGCCCACTGCGTGAAGCCGCCAAGCAGGGCCGCGACGCCTACACCCAGGCTTTCTTCACCGAACTGGCCGGCAATCCGGCACTCGGCAAGGTACTGCCCTTCGTGCTCTACGAGACGCTTGGCCCGACGCTGCCCGACGGGCTGGCCGGTGCGGCGGCCCTCTGGGGATTGGCGCAGAAGGCCGCGGGCACCTATCCCGAGGCGGTGCACAGGGCCGGGCACGCCGATGGCAACGCGCTATTCGACGCGATCCTGGCCGGCAAGTCCGGAGTGACGTTCAGCGTGCACGAATACGCCGACGACTGGGCCCTGATCAGCCACCCCGACCGCAAGATCGCGCTGGTCATCCCCGAGATGCTCGACGATATCCGCGCACTGGCCGAGAACCGGCCCGAGCTCACCAGCCCGGAGTTCCCGATCGTGCTGTCCGCAGGTGAACGCCGCGCCTTCACCGCCAACGACATCTTCCGTGATCCGTCGTGGCGCAAGCGCGACGCCGATGGTGCGCTGCGTGTCAGCGTCGAAGACGCCGCAGCGCTCGGCCTCATCGACGGTGGCCGCGCCCGCATCACCACCGCGGCGGGCAGTGCCGAGGCGTCGGTCGAGATCAGCGAGACGATGCTGCCCGGGCATGCCGCGCTGCCGAACGGTCTCGGTCTTGATTATGTCGATGCCGACGGCCAAACCCGCGTTCCCGGTGTCGCACCCAACGCGCTGACCTCCACCGATTGGCGCGACCCGTATGCCGGGACGCCCTGGCACAAGCACGTCCCGGCACGTATCGAGGCGGTTCCGTCGGCGGTGCCCGTAGCCGGGTGAGCCGGGCCAGTCACCAAGTAAATCGTGCGATTTATTGCGGTCCCCGCGCGAATCCCGTTATGTTGCAGGCGTAACGCTGCCAGTCACTGTGGCAGCATCCTCGCGTGCACGACGGGAGCGCTACACCATGGATCACGATTACGAGCAGATGAAGCGTGAGGCCGAGCCGTTCATCAGGTTCGAGAAGGATCTCGCTAATCGGATCGCTTACATCACATTTGACCGGCCCACCGAACTGAACTCGACCACAATGGGGATGCGGCAGAACTTCGCCGACATGATCCATAAGTGCAATGTCGACGACGACGTGAAGGTCGTGGTGATCCGCGGTGAAGGCAACGACTTCGGTAGCGGCGGCGATCTACCGGAGCAGCGCGAGATGCTGGAGAACCCGGGAACTCCGCTGCTGCACGAACTTTCGATAAACGACGACGATGTGAAATACCCGCCAGGGGATTCCTACCGCTATCTTTACACCCTCACCGATCACTACGCGAAGGCGCGGGCCGGCAACCGACCGTTGCAGGAGTGCAAGAAGGTCACCATCGTCGAGGCGAAGGGTTACTGTTACGGCTGGCACTTCTACCAAGCTGGTGACGCCGATTTAGTGGTGTCCTCCGACGACGCCCTGTTCGGCCACCCGGCCTTCCGCTACGTCGGCTGGGGGCCCCGACTGTGGTGGTGGGCCGAAACCATGGGCCTGCGAAAGTTTTCCGAGATGCTCTTCACCGGGCGGCCATTCACCGCTGCGGAGATGTACGACTGCGGCTTCATCAACAGTGTGGTGCCTCGCGAACAGTTGGAAGCGGAGACGCTCAAGTACGCGATGGCGTGCTCGAAATCGCGGCCGACCGACACCGTCGTTGTGCAGAAGACGTTCCTCGAGCTCTACAAGCAGCACAAGGGCGAGTACTTCGGCAGTCTGCTCACCGGTGTGGTCGAAGGCATGCTGCCGATGATGACCAACGACCGGGACAACTACCCGGACCTGACCGAGGGCACCTTCGAAAAGGGCCTCAACAACGTGGTCAAGGACAATGACCTCAACTTCCCGCCAGAGTGGCGGCTGAGTCATTCCGGGCGTAGGAAACCCTGACCTGGGCACCGCCGCAAGGATCGTCCGGCGCAGTCCACAAGCCCACCAGCGCGTTGACCATCTCCTCGCCAACGATGGGCCAGTTCGCGCCGGCCGACGAACGCCCGTTCGCGCGCTCACCTTCGATCTCGGCGAGGGTGTGCATCAACAGATTTCGCGCCATCGTCCAGCGGATGACCCGCACCCGCTTCGGGCGAGTGGGGAGACACCGGTTGATGCCCCGAACCGTTTTGCGCATGAGTTCCGACGTCATCGCATCGGAGCCCACCACCTCACGGCAGGCCGGATCGGCCATCACTTGGGCCGCGAACCGCGCGTACGTCGTTGTTGTTCCCAGTGTTTGGAGATGCTCCGTCAACGGATAGACGACGATGCCGATCCAATCCCGTAATTGCGGGTCCACCGGCATCTCGGCGAGCATGCGGCGGCGGATCCCATCGATCGCGACATGGTGCCGAGACTCGATCGCGCGCAACAGGTCGGCCCGGGAACCGAAGTGATAGCAGGCTGCGGCATTGTTGCCCTGTCCGGCGGCCTCGCTGATCTGCCGGTTCGACACCGCATAAAGGCCGTTCTCGGCGAAGAGCCGCTCTGCGGCCACCAGAAGCGCGTCACGCGTGAGTGACGACCGATCGGATCGCTGGCCATCGCTTGGGCTCACCGGTCTCAGCGAACACGACGCGCTGAGGTAAATCAAGCCGTTTAGGCCCGAGACTGAGAGCCGAACAGCTGAGTAGGCAGTCGATTACACCTGAACCGGGATGCTGTTCCAGCCCCATTGGAAGCTCGAGGGCGGCCGCAGCGCACCGGTTTCGTCGATGCGGTAGTCGGGGACGCGGCGCAACCATTCCTGCAGCAACACCGCGATCTCCAGCCGGGCCATGTGGTAGCCCAGGCAGAAATGCTGCCCCCGGCCGAATGCCAGCGACCGCGGAACAGGCCGATTCCAGCGGAACGCCTCGGGCTCGTCGAACTCCCGCTCGTCACGGTTGGCCGAGGCCAGGAGGGTGATGATCCGCTGCCCCGGCAGAAAAGTGGTGTCGTGGATGGTGAACGGCCGGCGCACGGTTCGGGCGAACCATTGGGCCGGGGCGCAATAGCGGATGATCTCTTCGCGCGCCACCGGCACGTTGGCTGCGGGATCGTCGCGCACCGCCGCCAATTGGTCGGGATGACGCGACAGCTCCCATAACCCGTGCGCGACGATCTTCGGCACCGTCTCGGTGCCGCCGATGAACACGCCGAGCATCTGGACGGCCACCTCGCTGTCGGACAGTGCCGACCCGTCCGGGAGCCGATACTCCAGCAGCTTGTCGACGATGGGCAGCGGGCGACCGAACGTGCCTGCCCGAACCTGCTGCACCACCGGGATCAGGTACTCCAGGTAGCCGGGCCGGGCATTGGCCACCTCGACGCCGCTGCCGGGCTCCGCCAGGCTCCCCGCGTTGACGGTTGCCAACACATCACCAGCCAATTCCGTTGGCAGGCCCACCAGTTCGCATACCACCGAGGCGGCGACGATCCCGCCATAGTCCTGGGTGAGGTCGAAGCTGCCGCGCGGCAGCAGTTCGTCGAGGCGCTCGTTGGCCAGTTCGCGGATGCGGTCCTGCCAGGCCGCCACCGATTTGGGCCGGAACTGGCTTGCGGTGCAACGGCGGATGTCGTCGTAGAGCGGCGCGTCGAAGTTGGCATGGAAGGGCAACGGGTGCAGGGGCGGGTCGGCGACCGGCCCGTCGTTGCGGTTGGCCAGCACCGCCGCGGCGGGCAGGGTTCCCTCGGAGGCGACGAAGGTGCCGTCGTTGATCGCGAGCACGTCCCACACATCGGCGAACCGGGACAGCGCGAACGTGTCGAGTTCTTCGACGTAGTACACCGGGTGGTGGTCGCGCAACGTCCGGTAGTACGGCCGTGGGTCGGCCATCACCGCCGGGTCGAACGGACTGTATGAGAAGTGTTGCATCGCAGTGATCATCGCAGCGGTGACGGCGGCAGCGCCTGCAGAATCGAGTCTTCCCACCCGTCGCGCAGCGCCGGGGCGACACTCATCCACGTAACGATCTCGGCGGGTGGGCTGTCCTTCCACGACGGGTAGTGGTTCTCGAAGCAGTCCCAGTCACCGTCGAGCGCCCAGTAGTGGATCACCTCGTTGAAGCGGAAGGTGGTGATGAACGAGCCGAGCCAGCGCTTGCCGGTGCGCTCCGACCATGGCACGTACAGGCGTTCCAGTTCGCGGATGTAGTCGTCCTGCTTGCCCGGCTTGGTCTGCATGATCTCCTGGATCACCAGGCCGGCACCGAATTCGGCGTCCTTGAGTTCGTGCAGCGTGCGGTTGCTGCGCCCGGCGTACATGATCCGGCCCTCGCCCGACGCACCGACACCGGCGAGGTAGTCCGACCACGCCGAGGCGGCGGCCCGATGGCTGCCGCCGGGCGCCTGGGCCCGACCGATCCGTGCGTAGTCGGCGAACGCATCGATCTCCCAGATGATCGTGACCTGCGGCCAGTGCCCGTTGTAGGGCGTGGTCTCCCAGATCGAGAACAGCCGCGCGCCAAGCTGTTCCATCATCGGTTGGTAGATGGTGGTGAACTGCTCGGTGAACGCCTCACTGCGCTCGGTTCCGAGCGAGACCGTCTCGTGCAGGTAGAGCAACGTGTGGCTGTAGTACTTCTTCACCGTTCAGTCCTCGACCAAGCTCAGCGCCGCGGCCGGGCATTGGATGACCGCCTGCTGCATCCGCGCCCGGTCCGACTCGGGCCGGCGATCGCCATGGATGCGGACACTACCGTCGTCGTCCACTTCGAACACGTCCTCGGCGATGGTCTCGCAGATTCCGTGCCCGGTGCACTTGCCGAGGTCCACTTCGATGCGCATACCCTGCTCCACGCTCACCGGACGAACGCCGGGAGCCGCTTGATCCCGTGTACGAAACTACTCAACAGATAATCGGGCTCGCCGAACTCCACGTCGACCCGGAACAGCAACTCGCGGAACAGGTTCCGCAGGGAGGTTCGGGCGAGCTGGTTGCCGAGGCAGAAGTGCGGACCGCCGCCGCCGAAGCCCAGGTGGGGATTGGGCGAGCGCTGCAGATTGAACGCACCCGGATGATCGAAGGCCTCTTCGTCCCGGTTCGCCGAGCAGTAGAACAGTCCGACCTTGTCCCCGGCCTTGAGCTGTTGGCCGGCCACCTCGGTGTCCGCAGTGACGATCCGGGCGAACTGGATCACCGGCGTGGCCCAGCGGACGAATTCCTCGACCGCCAGCCCGATCCGGCCGTCGAAGTCTTCCATCAGCCAGGCGCGCTGATCGGGGTTGGCGGCCAGCGCCAGCATCGCATGCGTCGTCGTCTGCTTGGTGGTGTCGTTGCCTGCCGACGCGAGCAGTATCAGGAAGGCGCCGATCTCTTCGTCGGTGAGCCGATGGCCGTCCACCTCGGCGTTGACGATGCTGGTCATCAGGTCGTCGCCGGGATGGCGGCGGCGGAACTTCGCCAGCTCGATGCCGGTGCCGGCGAGCAGGAACATCTCGTTGACGGTGGCCTCGGCCCGTTCCTCCAGCGAGCTGTACTCGTCGTCGCTCATGCTGAACAGCTTCTCGGCGGCCTTGGCCACCGCCTCACGCTCGGAGGTGGGCACGCCGAGCATCTCCGAGATCGTCATCATCGGCAGCCGCGCCGAGCAGGCGGCGACGAAGTCCACCTCACCGGCGCCGACCAGCTCGTCGACGACGGTGGCGGCGTTCTTGCGGATCTGTTCGTCGATCTGCGCGACGTTGCGCGGGGTGAACGCCGAACTGATCAAGCGCCGGTACGTCGTGTGCTGCGGCGGATCCATCATCAGAAAGAACGTCGCGATCCGCTGGATGTCGGCGGGCACCGGGTCCAACGCGATGCCTTGCGCCGAGCTGAACAGCTCGGGGTGCAGGCTGACGTGGGCGATATCGGCACGGCGGGTCAGCGCCCAGTATCCCGGCTCCTCCATCGGGAAGATCGAGGCGAACGGCTCGTGCCAGGTGAGACCCTCGGTAGCCCGCAGCGCGGCGAACGTCTGGTCGCGGACGTCGAAGGGCTGGGCCCAGAATCGCCGCGACGTGATGTCGAGCGAACTGTACTCACGCTGATCCCCGGACACGTGCCCAGCGTGACACTTTGCCTAGATTTTGTAAAGACAGTGTTTTCGGTCTCGGATGGGCCAACGGGCGTGACACGCAGGCCGCAACCTGTAATCCTGTACACGTGAGCCCGGCAGGAACCACCGCCGCGATACCGGACGACGACGAGACCTCGTCGCGGCGTCGCATCCTGAATGCCACCGCCGAGGTGCTCGCCCGCAGCGGGCAGACCAAGCTCAGCCTTTCCGAGGTTGCCTTGCAGGCCGGAGTTTCCCGGCCCACGCTGTACCGCTGGTTCGCCTCCAAGACCGAGTTGCTCGACGCATTCGGTGCCTACGAACGCGAGATGTTCGACACCGGTATCAGCCGGGCCACTGCGGGGCTGCGCGGTACCGACAAGCTCGACGCCGCCCTGCAGTTCATCGTCGCCTACCAGCAGACCTACTCCGGGGTGCGGCTCATCGACATCGAGCCCGAGGTGGTGATCGCCCAGCTGTCCCGGATCCTGCCGGTCATGCGGACCCGGCTGCAGCGGTTGCTGAGCGGTCCGAACGCGGGGGTCAAGGCGGCCACCGCAATTCGGATAGCGGTCTCGCACTACG
The DNA here is from genome assembly GCA_023416315.1 of Actinomycetes bacterium. Classification (GTDB taxonomy): domain Bacteria; phylum Actinomycetota; class Actinomycetes; order Mycobacteriales; family Mycobacteriaceae; genus Mycobacterium. Next base: position 7,696 of record JAEZIA010000219.1, on the reverse strand, counting down.
TGGTCCGCAGCGACGACGCCGACCAGTTCCTCGCCCAACTACGGCACGCCGTCGGCATCAAGCAGTGACCGCGCCGCTGGACGTCGGGATCTACGTCCCGCAGATGGGTTTCAGTTATCGCGAGGTGCTGCACCGGGCGCAGCGCTGCGAGGAACTCGGCATCGGCTCGCTATGGCTCTACGACCACATGTATGGCCCCGGCGTGCCCGGTATCGACTCGCTGGAGGCGTGGACGCTGGCGACCGCGCTGCTGGCCCGCACCGAGCGGCTACGGGTCGGACACATGGTGCTGTGCAATCAATTTCGGCATCCCGCCGTGCTGGCCAAGATGGCGACCACCCTGGATCAGGTTTCCGATGGCCGGCTGGAGCTCGGCATCGGCAGCGGCTCGATCGACGACGAACATCACCGGCTGGGGCTGGATTGGGGCTCTTTCGCGCAACGCTCCGACCGGCTTCGGGAAACGCTGGAGATCCTTACCCAGGCATTCGCCGAGCAGCGGATCGATTTCACCGGAACGCATTACACGGTTCGCGATATGCCGATCAAACCCGGTCCGGTCCAACAACCGCGACCGCCGCTGGTGGTGGGCGGCTCCGGTGAGAAGTACACCCTGCCGCTGGTGGCCCGCTACGCCGACGTCTGGAACGTCCCGACCTACGCACTGGGCGAGATGGAGCACAAGCTGGGTGTCCTGCGGTCGATCTGCGCGGACATCGGCCGGGACCCGGCCACGATCGTGATGTCGGTGGAGGCGGTGCTGGCGATGGCCCCGGACGACTCCACCCTGGATGCCGTGCGGCAGGTCGCCGAAAAGCGGTTCGGCGGACCGGGTTTCGGCCTGCATGACGGCGGTTTGATCGGTACGCCTGCCGCGATCGTCGATCGGCTGGGCCAGCTACGTGAGATGGGATTCGGTCAGGTGGTGTTCTTCACCCATGACCGCGCGTCGGACGCCACATTGGAACTGCTGGCCGGCGAAGTGCTGCCGCAGCTCTAGTCGAAGGTGACGACGACCTTGTCGGCGGCACCCGGTGTGGTTGCCGTGCGCAGGGCTTCCTGCACGTCGTCGAAGCCGAAGGGCGTGACTGCCGATTACATTGCCCGTAGATTTCTACTCGCACAATGCTTTTCGAATACCGCATGGTTGACACCGACGGGGCCGCACCCTACCGTAACCGTTATGGTAAGGCACGCGACCGCCGGGTTGCCCTTGTTCTCGCGATGAGCACACCGCTTGGCGGCCGCCGTGCGGTGGTGACAGGCGCGGCCAGCGGACTGGGCGCCGCGGCGGTCCGGGCGCTCACGCACGCAGGCGCACGGGTCGTAGCGACGTATCACCAGACCGAGCCGAGCGACGAAGCCGACGCGACCTGGCTTCGGTGCGATGCCAGGGACGCCGAAACGGTGAACGCGATGATCGAGGGCGCGGTGTCGGCGCTGGGTGGGCTCGACGTGCTCGTCAACGCCGCAGGCCTGTGGCATCAGGGCATCCCCGGCCAGATCACCGCCGCCGATATCGACTTCGTGCTCGACACGAACCTCAAGACCACGATCCTGACCAACCAGGCCGCCCATGCGGTGATGCGCCGATCCGGTGGGCGCATCATCAACTTCGGTTCAGCCGAAGCGGTGATGGGCAGTCCCATCTCCGCGGTGTACGCCGCCGCCAAAGGTGCGGTGCAGGCCTGGACCCGTTCGGCTGCCAAGGCTTGGGCGTCGGACAAGGTGACGGTGAACGCGCTGGCGCCGGCGATGCAAACCCGCGGCGCGGACCGGCTGCGCGAGTTCCTCGGGCCCGAGGCCGCGCCGTTCATCGATCAGCAGATCAAGGCCACCATTCCGCTGGGCGGGGCACTGGGCGATCCGGACCGTGACCTCGGGCCGGTCCTGGTGTTCCTGGCCGGCGAGGGGTCCCATTTCATCACCGGTCAGCTGCTGCCCGTCGACGGCGGCCTGATCATGCTCGATTAGCGGCGGGCGAACGCGGGAGCACGCTCGGGTCGGACCCCGACGCCGACGAGGTAGGCCGGGATCACCGAAAGCCACGGCAGCCGCTCGATCAGCGCGGTGGCGACCGCTGGCGGAGTGGCACTGCGCCCGTGCAGGATCGGCGCCACCAGCCGGCTGTGCAACACCCGTTGAACGGCCTGGGTGAGGGCGGCGGCGGGCAGCCTGCGCCGCCGCACCGCGGCCAGATCGCGATCGGTGAGGGCACCCCGGCGCAGCGGAGCGGCCAGCAGCGTCGCGGCGCCCACCGCGTCCTGGATGGCCAGGTTGATCCCGACCCCGCCGACCGGCGACATCGCGTGCGCGGCATCCCCGAGGCACAGCAGCCCCTCGACGTGCCACCGGTCGAGCCGGTTGAGCTGCACGTCGAGGAACTTCACCTCGTCGAGTGAGGTCAGGCTGTCGGTGTTGGTTTCCGGAATCAGCTCGGCGAGTTCGGCTTTCAGCGCGTCCAGCCCGCGCGATCGCAACACCGCGTCGCTGCCCTTCGGGATCAGGTAGGCGAGCTGGAAGTAGCCCTCCCGCGGGATCATGATCAGCATCCGCCGCGGCGCGATCCGCGGAATCAGGGTGTATTCCGCGCTGGCGTCCCGCGGCAGGCGGAACCACCACACGTCGAACGGCACCGGGAAGTCGCGGGCGGTCAGGCCGGCACTGCGTCGCACGATCGACGTCCGTCCGTCGCAGGCCACCGTCAGGTCGGCCCGCAACTCGCCGTCACCGTCCGGCGCCGTGTAGGTCACCCCCGTCACCCGGGCTCCGCTGCGAAGCAATCCGGTCACCTCGTGGCGCAACCGCAGCGTGAAAGTGGACTCGGCCTTACCGGCGTCGGCGAGCAGGTTCAGCAGATCCCACTGGGGCACCATCGCGATATACGGGTGCGGTTGGCGTAGCCGGCGGAAGTCCACCATGGTCAGCGACCTCCCGCCGGCGGTGAACTCCGCGTGATCGACCCTGCTGTGCGGCAGTGCGGCGAACCGCTCGCCGAGGCCCAGCTCATCGAGCAGTCGCAGCGTCGTGGGATGCACTGTGTCGCCGCGGAAATCGCGGAGGAAGTCAGCGTGCTTCTCCAGCACGGTGACCCCGATACCGGCCCGGGCCAACAGCAAGCCGAGCACCATCCCGGCCGGCCCGCCGCCGACGATCGCCACCGTCGTGCAGTCGGTCATGGCCACACGGTAGCCACGATGAACACCCCGATGGAGCTAAACCTCGATTCGGGAACCGATCAGCACGGTCTGAGCGGCGGGCAGCCCGAAATATCCGGCGGAGTCGGCGGCCAGAAACGACGTGGCGATGAAGATCCGCTTACGCCACGGCGCCATCGTCGGCTGCTCGCCGGGAACGAGCTCGATCTTGGACAGGAAGTAGGAGACGGTGTCCAGGTCGATCTCGCCGCCGATCAGTGCCGGGTCGACCAACTGCAGTGCCGCCGGGACGTCAGGACGTTCCATATACCCGAATCGCGCAGCGATGTAATAAATTCCGTCGTTCGGGTTACCGAGGTCGTCGACCGTGATCCGCTCGTCGGCGGGTACCCGGGGCGATGGCGGGACATCGATGGACAGGATGATCACCCGCTCGTGCACGACGTGGTTGTGATCGACGTTGGCCCGCATCGACAGCGGCGCTGTTTCGCTCTCGCGGTTGAGGAACACCGCCGTGCCGGGGATGCGCGGGTAGGGCGGCTGGCGCTCGTTGATCTCGTCGATGAAGGGCTGCAGCGGCCCTTCGGCTTTGTCGCGGGCGCGGACCACGATCGCGCTGCCCCGCTGCCAGGTGATGAGCACGGTGAACGTCACCAAGCCGATCAGCAGCGGCAGCCACGCACCGTGGACGAGCTTGGTCAGGTTGGCGGCCAAGAACATCAGGTCCACCGTCAGCAGTGCGCCACCGCCGATGATCACCAGCCACAGCGGCCACCGCCAGCGGGTGTGGGCGATGTAGAGGAACAGCAGGGTGGTGATGGTGATGGTCCCGGTGACGGCCATGCCGTAGGCGTAGCCCAGCGCCGCCGAGCTGCGGAACGCGAACACCAGGATCAGCACCGCCACCATCAGCATGCCGTTGATCCACGGCACGTAGATCTGGCCGAACGACGACGCCGAGGTGTGGGCGATCCGCAGCCGCGGCAGGTATCCGAGCTGAGCGGCTTGGGAGGCCACCGAGTACGCCCCGGTGATCACCGCCTGGGAGGCGATCACTGTCGCTGCGGTGGCCAGGATCGCCATCGGCAGTTCCCAGCCGCTGGGCACCAGTAGAAAGAACGGCGCGTTCACCACGCTCTGTTTGCCCAACAGCAGCGCGCCCTGGCCGAAGTAGTTGAGCACCAGGGCAGGCAGCACCAACCCGAGCCAGCCCCAGGTGATCGCCTTGCGGCCGAAGTGACCCATATCGGCGTAGAGCGCCTCGGCACCGGTGACCGACAGCACGACGGCAGCGAGGGCGAAGAACGCGATGTGGAAGTGGCCGAGGATGAACTCCAGTGCGTACGTGGGCGATAGCGCACGAAGGATCTGCGGATGACCGAGGATGCCGCGCACCCCGCACGCGCCGATCACCAGGAACCAGACGATCATCACCGGGCCGAAGAACCGCCCCACCGCGGCGGTGCCACGCCGTTGTACCGCGAACAGCCCGACGATGATGACCGCGGTGATCGGCACGACCAACTCCGACAGTGCTGGATCGACGACCTTGAGCCCTTCCACCGCGGACAGCACCGAGATCGCCGGGGTGATCATGCTGTCACCGAAAAACAGTGCGGCGCCCAGGATTCCCAGTGCGGACAGGGCGCTGATCACCTTCGGACTGGACCGTCGGCCGAGCCGGCGCACCAGCGTGATCAGCGCCATCACGCCGCCCTCGCCGTCGTTGTCGGCGTGCATGACCAGCGTGACGTAGGTCAGCGTGACGATGATCATCACCGACCAGAAGATCAGCGACACCACCCCGTAGACATTGGCGTGGGTGATGGGCACCGGATGCGGGTCGCCCGGATTGAACAAGGTCTGCACGGTGTAGATGGGGCTGGTGCCGATGTCGCCGAACACCACGCCCAGCGCACCGATGATCACTCCGGTGCGGGCCTTGGTCGCCGTGCTCACCGGTCACCCCCTTATCGGTCCGCCCGACGTCGTTTCCGGCGACGTGGAGGCCAATGGTAGCGGCCGAAACCCCGCGGCGACGTACGGTGGAACCAATGCGTATAGCCCTGTTCGCGACGTGTCTGGCCGACGCGATGTTCCCGGCGGCCGCGATCTCGACTGTCGAACTGCTCGAGCGGCTGGGCCACCAGGTCGTCTTTGCACCGGGGCAGACGTGCTGCGGCCAGATGCACGTGAACACCGGCTATCTCGGGCAGGCCACCGCGCTGGTGCGTCACCACGTCGAGGTCTTCGAACGCAGCGGGTGTGACGTGGTGGTGGCGCCGTCGGGGTCCTGTGTGGGTTCGGTGCGGCATCAGCATGCGATGGTGGCCCGGCGCGCCGGTGATACCGCGCTGGCCGAGCGGGCCGAGGCGATCGCCGAGCGCACCTTCGAGCTCTCCGAGTTGTTGGTGGACGTGCTCGGTGTGACCGACGTCGGCGCCTACTACCCGCACCGGGTCACCTACCACCCGACCTGCCATTCCCTGCGGCTGCTGCGAGTCGGCGACAAGCCACTGCAACTGCTACGAGAAGTGCGCGGCCTCTCCCTGGTGGAGCTGGCCGACGCGGACACCTGCTGCGGATTCGGCGGCACGTTCGCGATCAAGAACGCCGACACGTCGACCGCGATGCTGGCCGACAAGATGTCCGCGGTAATCAGCTCACGCGCCGAAGTCTGCACCGCCGGTGACAGTTCCTGCCTGATGCACATCGGCGGCGGGCTGAGCCGGATCCGGTCGGCGGTGCGCACCGTGCACCTCGCCGAGATTCTCGCCTCGACGGAGCCTGCGCGATGACCGAGTTCCTTGGCGTGCCGGGCATCGGGAATCTCCGTGGTGCCCAACCATTCCCGGCTGCCGCGCGGCGCGAGCTGGCCAACACCCAAATGCGCCGCAACGTCGGTCACGCCACCCGCACCATCCGCACCAAACGCCTTGCTGCCGTGGCCGAATGCGCGGATTGGGAACAGTTGCGCGCCGCCGGCAGCGCGCTGAAGCAGGATGTGATGGCCCGGCTTCCGGAATTGCTCGAGCAGCTGGAGGCCAACGTGGTGGCCCGCGGCGGGGTGGTGCACTGGGCGCGCGACGCCGCCGAGGCCAACCGGATCGTGACCGGGCTGATCCGGGATACCGGGGCCGACGAGGTCGTCAAGGTCAAATCGATGGCCACCCAAGAGATCGGCCTCAACGAGCATCTCGAGGCCGAGGGCATCGCCGCGATCGAAACGGACCTGGCTGAGCTGATCGTCCAGCTCGGCCACGACACACCCAGCCACATCCTGGTGCCGGCCATCCACCGCAACCGCGCCGAGATCCGCGAGATCTTCGCCAACGAGATGCCCGACGCCGCTGACCTGACCGACGAGCCGCGCGTGCTGGCGATGGCCGCCCGGGCGCATCTGCGGCGAAAGTTCCTGTCCGCCAAGGTCGCTGTGAGCGGCGCCAACTTCGGGGTCGCTGACACCGGCACGTTGGCCGTCGTCGAATCCGAGGGCAACGGCCGGATGTGCGTGACACTGCCGCAGACGCTGATCACCGTGATGGGCATCGAGAAGGTGGTGCCGCGCTTCACCGACCTCGAGGTGTTCATGCAGCTGCTGCCGCGCTCGTCGACCGCCGAACGGATGAATCCCTACACCTCGATGTGGACCGGTGTGCATCCCGGCGACGGCCCGCAGAACTTTCACCTGGTGCTGTTGGACAACGGCCGCACCGCGGTGCTCGGCGATGCGGTGGGCCGGGCCGCACTGCACTGCATCCGCTGCAGCGCCTGCCTCAACGTCTGCCCGGTGTACGAACGCACCGGCGGGCATGCCTACGGCTCGGTCTATCCCGGCCCGATCGGTGCGATCCTCAGCCCGCAGCTGACCGGGACGCGCGGCCACGACGACCCCAACGCCTCGCTGCCGTACGCATCGTCGTTGTGTGGCGCGTGCTTCGACGCGTGTCCGGTGCGCATCGACATCCCGACGATCCTGGTGCACCTGCGCGCCGCCCAGGTCGACGGTCACCGGTCACCGGCGCAGGACGCCGCGATGGCCGCGGCCGCGTGGGCGATGGCCGGGCCCAAGCGGTTCACCGCAGCCGAGAAGCTGCTCGCCGCCGGGCGGTTGGTGGGCGGCCGCGATCACCGGATCACCGCGCTGCCATGGCCTGGGTCGCGCTGGACCACCAGTCGCGACGTCCCGGCACCGCCCGCGGAAACCTTCCGGCAGTGGTGGGCCCGGACGCACGGCGAGGGGTCCCGATGACCGAGACGCGTCGCATCGTGCTCGACCGGATCCGCGGTGCGCTCGCCGCCACCCCGCCCGGACCCGTCGAGGTGCCACGCGACTACGACCGGCGGCCCGCGCAAGGACCCGGCGATGCCGAGCGTTTCGCCGAGACCGTGGCCGAGTATCAGGCGCAGGTGCTGCACGTCGAGACCGGCTCGATCGCGGCCAGGGTAGCCGCACTGACCGGCGCGGGTGCACAGGTGGCCATCCCGTCCGGCTTGCCGCGCGAGTGGGTCGGCGGTGTCGACGCCATCGTCGACAC
>JAEZIA010000143.1 GCA_023416315.1 Actinomycetes bacterium | reverse complement strand
CTTCTCCGTCGTCGGGAAGGTCGGTGGCCAGTCCGCCGGGGCGGATGTACGCGTTGTTCATCCGCAACCCGGTGATCGCCTCGAACACCGACAGGATCAACTCGCGTTCACGGAACCCGAAGAACATCGGGGTCATGGCGCCCAACTCCATACCGCCGGTGGCCAACGCCACCAGGTGACTGGAGATGCGGTTGAGTTCCATCATCATCACCCGCACGACGCTGGCGCGGGCGGGGACGTCGTCGGTGATGTCGAGCAGCTTCTCCACACCCAGGCAGTAGGCGGTCTCGTTGAAAAACGGTGACAGATAATCCATCCGGGTGACGAACGTGACGCCTTGCGTCCAGTTGCGGTACTCGAGATTCTTCTCGATCCCGGTGTGCAGGTAGCCGATTCCGCAGCGGGCCTCAGTGACGGTCTCGCCCTCGATCTCCAAAATCAGCCGCAGCACTCCGTGCGTCGAGGGGTGCTGCGGTCCCATGTTCACCACGATGCGCTCACCGGCTTCACCCTGGCGGGCGGCGGCGACGATTTCCTCCCAGTCCTGGCCACCCAGGACGATCACGTTCTCTTGCGCGCTCATCAGTGATACGACCTGCGTTCGTCGGGTGGGGGGATCTGGGCGCCGTGGTATTCGACCGGCACACCACCGAGGGGATAGTCCTTGCGCTGCGGGTGGCCGACCCAGTCGTCGGGCATCTCGATGCGGGTCAGCCCGGGGTGGCCGTCGAAGACGATGCCGAAGAAGTCGTAGGTCTCACGCTCGTGCCAGTCGACCGTCGGATAGACCGAAAACAGCGACGGGACATGGGGATCGGCATCCGGGCAGGCCACTTCCAGCTGCACGCGCCGGTTGTGGGTGATCGACAGCAGCGGGTAATAGGCGTGCAGTTCCCGGCCGGCGTCCTGCGGGTAATGCACACCGGAGACGCCACAACACAATTCGAAGCGCAACAGCTCGTCGTCGCGCAGAGCTTGGGCGGTGGCCACCAAATGTTCCCGGCGGATATCGAGCGTCAGCTGGTCGCGAAAGACCACCACCCGCTCCACGGCCGCACCGAACAGGTCGGCGCCCACGGCCTCGGCCAGCCGGTCGACGACCTCGTCGAAATAGCCGCCGTAGGGCCGCGGTGTGCTGCCGGGCAGCGCGACTGCCCGGACCAGACGGCCGTATCCGGAGGTGTCACCGCTGCCGTCGATGCCGAACATGCCGCGGCGCACGCCGATAACCTCACCACCGTCCGGATCGCTCACCGCAGCAGGCCTTTGAGCTCCAAGGTGGTGGGCGCGGCCAGCGCGGCCTTCTCGGCGGCGGCGACCGCCTCGGCGCGGTGCACTCCCAACGGCATCTCGGCGATCTTGGCGTGCAAGGCCAGAATCGCGTTCAACAGCATCTCCGGCCGCGGGGGACAGCCGGGCAGGTAGATGTCCACCGGCACCACGTGATCGACGCCCTGGACGACCGCGTAGTTGTTGAACATGCCGCCGCTGGAGGCGCACACCCCCATGGCGAGCACCCATTTGGGTTCGGCCATCTGGTCGTACACCTGGCGCAACACCGGCGCCATCTTCTGGCTGACCCGGCCCGCCACGATCATCAGGTCGGCCTGCCGCGGCGTCGCCGAGAACCGCTCCATGCCAAACCGCGCAATATCGAACCGGGGCGACGCCGTCGCCATCATCTCGATGGCGCAGCACGCCAGCCCAAACGTCGCAGGCCACAGCGACCCCTTGCGGACGAACCCCGCGACCTTCTCCACCGTGGACAGCAGAATGCCACCCGGCAGCGCCTCCTCTAATCCCATTCCAGGCCGCCCCGCCGCCAGACGTATCCGTACGCGACGAACACGGTCGCCATGAAGATCAGCATCTCCACCAGTGCGAACGTGCCCAGCGAGTCGAACGACACGGCCCACGGATAGAGGAAGACGATCTCGATGTCGAACACGATGAACAACATCGCGGTCAGGTAGTACTTGATGGGAAACCGCTGACCTGCCGCTTCGCCGGCGACCGGCTCGATGCCGCACTCGTAGGCTTCCAACTTGGCCCGATTGAACCGGCGGGGCCCGATCACCAGTGCGATCACCACCGACACCACCGCGAACGCAGCCGCGATGACACCCAACACCAGGATGGGCAGGTAAAGATTCATATGGCTGTGTCACTCCTCGCTTGTGCTGGAGATGTGAGCTACGACACAGCCTACCGATGTTCAGACGTGGGTTGCCGGGTTTTCGTTAGGATGTCTCCAATAGCTGAGCGCGGCCAATCTCGGTCCGAGATGGCAAGGGCGACAGCCTAATTGGCGTTTAACGTCACTGTGCGGGCGCGCGCAGCAAAGCTACAGCCGCCTCGCCGAGGCGCACCGGGTCGATCGGGTGCGGCACCGCGGCCTCCGCGCGCGACCAGTTGGCCAGCCATGCGTCGTCGGAGCGGCCCGTCAGCACCAGCACCGGCGGGCAGTCGTCGATCTCGTCCTTGAGTTGTTTGGCAATGCCCATCCCGCCGACCGGTGACGCCTCGCCGTCGAGGATCACAAGATCGAATCCGCCGTGGTCCATCAGCTGGATCACCATCGGGCCGGTCGCGACATCGGTGTAGGTGAGGTCGGGCAACTCGGGGTGGATGCGGGTGCCGAGGGCCAGGCGCACCTCTTCCCGGGTGCGGGCATTGCTGCTGTAGACAAGCACGTGGAGGGGCTGTGCACCCGGGCCAGACACGCAGCCGATGCTACTGCCGCCCAGCGATTTCGGCGCGAAAACGTTCGCTGAGCGAACGAAAACGCGCCGAAGTCACTCCTTGGCGAAGATGACGTCGGCCAGCAGCGTGGTCGTGTCCGGCATCATGCCGATCATGTTGCCGCTGACGCCCAGCGTCGTGCGGTCGATCGCCGTCGTTGTGGTCAGCTGCACCGCGCCGTCGCCCAGCGGAGTCACCGTCGCCGACAACGGCAGCGGCTGGCTGACGCCGCGCACGACGATAGTGGCGGTGATCGCGACGGTGTCCGAACCGGTGGGCTCTACGGCGGTCACCTCCACGCGGATGTCGGGATGGTTGTCGACGTCGAAGAAATCGGCCGAGCGCAGATGCGCGTCCCGCTTTCCTATGCCGGTCTTCAGCGAGGCGGCCCGGATGTCGAGCCGGCCCGAGACCGCGCCGTTCACGCCGACCTGACCAGTGCCGCTCACATCCCCGAATGTGCCCGTGACGGTGGCCAAACCCCAAAACGTCTTATTCTTGAACTGCACCGAAGACCGGGCGGGATCCAGACGCCAGGACCCGACAGCGCCGGGATCGGTGAGCAGAGCGTGCAACGCGGACATCTGGTCTCCTTTCGGATCCTCAGCGCAGCAGCGGGGCCAGCTCCGCGGGATCGAGGTATTCGTCAATGTGCCGGATCAAGCCGTCGTCCGTCACCTTCACTACCAGGCATACCCGCAGCGCCACCTGCTCACCGCTGTTGGCGGTGGCATGCAGGACGTGCTGCTGGACGAAACCGGCGCCGAACACGTGGCGATCGAGCACCTCGTAGCGCCGTTCGGTGGTGGCGCCGACGAACCACTCGATCACCTTCAGCGCACTGCTCTTGTCGCGCTCACGGCCTCCGCCGGTGCGCCAGACGCCGATGTCGTCGGACCACAACGCCGCGACCGCGGCGATATCACCGTTGGTGATCGCGGCGAACAATCGGTCGGCGGTCTGCAGGATCAGCTCCTCGGTGGCTATCACCGGCCGTCTCCCTCGGGTCGGTCGTAGCCGGGGTGGGCGATCGCCAGCCGGTGGGCGACCAGCGACCGCAGGCAAGCAACCACCTCGCCGCCGCGGTCGTCGAGGTCGCCGGCGCGGATCGCGGCGGCCAGCGCATCTTCGTCGCGGTAGCCGAGTTGTTCTAGTGCCGCCAGCGGTGCGGCCGCGGTCTCGTCGAGCAGTTCGCGTTCGACGGTCCGCAACACATTCGCGGCGACGAGGGCGTGGAAGTTGACCGACCCGGTGGTGTTGGCTCGGACGTCGCCCTCGAGGAATTCCGCGACGGCGGCCACGAGTTCGGCGGCGGTGGGCCGCCCGTTGAGCCCGCTCACGAGACACCCTCCAGCAGATCGAGCACATCCCATTCGGTTTCGCAGACCCGTCGCCCGATCGCGGCGAGCTCGACCGACCGGGTTTGGCCGCTGAGATGCCGTTCGGCCTGAAAGCGGCAGATCACCCCCCAGCGCAGGGTGGCCAGCACCAGCCACCAATGCAAGGTCGCCCGGTCGACGGTCGCGCCGCCGGCGTCCTGATAGGCGGCTACGAACTCGTCGATGCTGCCCAACCCGCCGGCAGCCAGCCGCGATGGCGCCCCGAACCGCCAGGCCCGGATGCAGAACCAGGCGAGGTCTTCGTAGATCTCGCCGATGTGGACGAGCTCCCAGTCCAGTACGGCGGCCAGGTTCGAGCCGTCGACGATCAGGTTGCCCATCCGAAAGTCGCCGTGCACCAGTCTCAGGGGAGAGGGCGCCGGCCGGTTTGCGGCCAGCCACCGGAACGCCCACTCGAAAGTGGCTGTGGTGTCACCCATTTCATCGAGGCGCTGGTGCCACTGGTCCATCTGGTCCTGCTCGGCAAGGCCGGGGGCGTCGACGGCACCACGATGAATCGCCGCCAGAGCCTGGGCGCACTGGCGCAACAGTGCAGACCGGCCGGCGTCGTCGAGCTGTCGCTGAATGCGCCTTACGATCGTCTCGCCGGCGATCTCACCGCAGATCAGAAACGGATTGCCCAGCTTCTCAACGGAATCCGAGGCGACCAGGATGTCGGGTACTGGAGCGCCTGCCGCGGCGGCCGCGTCCTGAACCGCCGCCTCCAATTCCATGCCGGCGTGAACGTCGTCGGGTGGGCCGGTGCGCAGGATCAATGCGCGGCGCTGCGATCCGGTCACCGCGTCGAACGCCCACGTGGTGCGGCTGGCGCCGCCGGTCAGCGCGCGCAGGTTGTCGACTTCGGTGTCCGGACCGAGCAGCGGGCGCAGCACGTCGGTCAAATCGGCGGCTAGCGTCTCGACGCCCATCTCAGCGGGCCGGCTTGCCGAACTTGAACATCCGCTGAGCCACCCGGCGCATCTGAATCTCCTCGGCGCCCTCGGTGATCCGGTAGCGGCGGTGGTGCCGGTAGATGTGCTCGAACGGCTCGTGCCTGCTGTAGCCGACGCCGCCGTGGACCTGCATGGCGCGGTCGGCCGCCTCGCACACCAGCCGGTTGGCCCGGTAGTTGGCCATCGACACCTTGTCGGAGACCTCCAGGTGGTGGTTGCGGTCGAGCTCCGAGGCGGCGTAGCGGACCAGCAGCCGCACCATCTGCGCCTCGGTCTGCAGTTCCACCAGCGGCCACTGCACGGCCTGGTTGACCGCCAGCGGCTTGCCGAACGTCACACGCTTGCCTGCGTATTCGACGGCGCGGTCGATGCAGTACTGGCCCGCGCCGAGGCTACTGGCCGCCTGCCGAATCCTGTTCTCGTGCAGGAAGGTCTGGGCGACCTCGAGGCCGTGGTCCACCTCGCCGAGGACGGCGTCGGCGGGTATCCGCACATCGCGCAGTTCGACCTCCGCGTGGTCGGTGGGCATGTTGAACGTCCACCAGTAGAAGGGGACCTCGAATCCCTTGGCGTCGCAGGGCACCAGGAACGCGGTGATCCCGCGCGCCTGGCCGGGCTCGCCCGAGGTGCGGGCGAAGACCAGATCGTGGGTGGCGCGGTGCACGCCGGTGTTCCACCGCTTGTTGCCGTTGATCACCCAATCGTCGCCGTCGCGGACCGCGCGGGTTTCCAGCCAGGTGGCGTCCGAGCCGTGATCGGGTTCGGTGAGGCCGAAGGCCATGGACCGCGTGCCGGTCAGCATCGCCTCGATCCACTCGCTCTTCTGCTCGTCGGTGCCGAATCGGTCCATCATGATGACCTGGGGGAAGTTGCCGACGATCGACGACTCGTCCTGCAGGTCGTTGTGCAGCCCAAGGCCTTTGTGTGCCAGATGTTCCCGGATGACCGCCATGTCCAGGTTGGTGCCGTCGCGACCGCCGAACTTCGACGGCAGCCCGTAGCGCAGCCAGCCCGCTTTATCGGCGCGGCGGCGCATCTCGTCGAGCAGGTCCTCCCATTCCCGGCGCGGAATGCCGCCGTTCTCGACGTCGGTGCGGGCGAACTCGCGGCGCTGGTCGAAGTACTGGATGTTCTCCCGCTCGAGTGGCTTGATCTCCGCCTCGATGAACGCATCCATCTCGGCCAGCAGGGTCGTAAGGTGTTCGGGCAGTGAGAAATCCACGTTGATCTCCTATAAATCAAAAGCCGTAGAGCGTTTTCTTCCAAATGGTAGACAGGGTCGTGATGGCGTCGTTGTCCGACAGTCGTGAGCCCAAGCCCGCGCTGTCGGGACGCAAACACACGGTAGTGAATTGCTCGAACAGCAGCGCAATCGCCAGTGCGGTGTGTTCGGGCTGCACGCCGACCGCGTAGCCGTGCTCCTGGGCGCGGAGCACCGACGCCGCGACGATGTCGATGCCGAACTGCCGGAACTGATTCTGCAGGGTGGCGAAGCGGGGCTGGGTGGCGGCGAGCTGATCGACGGCGACCATGACACCGATGTGCTGCTTGAACATGTCCCAGTAGGCGGTGACGACGCTGACGAAAAAGCGGCTGTCCTCTGGGGATTGGGGCAGATGCAGGCGCAGGCCCGACGGAAGGACGACGTCGTGCAGAAACGAGTGGGCCAGCGCGGCCAGCAGGTCTTCCTTGTCGTCGTAATAGCGGTAGAACACCGCGGGGGAGCGTCCGGCCGCCGAGGTGATGTCCACCAATGTGGTGCCGTGGAAGCCGCGCTCGGTGAAGAGCTTGCGGGCCGCGTCTTCGATGGCCTGTCGGGTCTGGCGGCCCTTGGAACTCAGGGGGCGGGGATCGTCGCCGGCTGCGTCGACGTTGCGCGAACGACTGGACGGTTCCATGGTCAGCCCCCGTGCTCGCCGGTGAAAAACTAAAGCTGACGTTACTTTTTGTTCCCCGGGTTGGCAAGACTTTCGCCGCGCCAGGAACCCCTGTCACCTGCTGTGATGCCGTCACGCGGGCATCTCTTGACAGCGTTGCGTAGGCTTGTCAGCGGTCGGGGAGGCTCTCAAGAAGACGGAGCTGCGCGAATACACAGCCCAACGTCGAAGGCCTCATCCCTTGGTACAAGCAGCACGTTCCACCAAAGTTCTCAAGCCGCATTTCGAGGACGTCCAGTCGCACTACGACCTTTCGGACGACTTCTTCCGGCTTTTCCTTGATCCGACGCAGACGTACAGCTGTGCGTTCTTCGAGCGCGACGACATGACGCTGCACGAAGCGCAGCTGGCCAAGATCGACTTGTCGCTGGGCAAGCTCGGTCTCGAGCCGGGCATGACACTGCTCGACGTCGGCTGCGGCTGGGGCGCGACGATGCGCCGGGCGATCGAGAAGTACGACGTCAACGTCATCGGTTTGACGTTGAGCCGCAACCAGCAGGCGCACGTGGAGCGATCCTTCGCCGAGATGGATACCAAGCGGAGCCGCCGCGTGCTGCTCCAGGGCTGGGAGCAGTTCGCCGAGCCGGTGGACCGCATCGTGTCGATCGGGGCCTTCGAGCACTTCGGCGCGGACCGCTACAGCGCCTTCTTCGACTTCGCCTACGACGCGCTCCCGGACGACGGCGTGATGATGTTGCACTCGATCATGCAGATCCCGCGGGCTGAAATGGAGGCTCGGGGGCTGCCGATCACGATGAGCCTGTTGCGGTTCTTCAAGTTCATCTCGGTGGAGATCTTCCCCGGCGGCCACCTCCCGACCCGCGACATCGTGACAGAGCTGTCCGGAAAGGCCGGTTTCACAACCGATCTCGTTCAATCGCTGCAGCCACACTACGCCAAAACCCTCGACTTGTGGGCAGCGGCGCTGGAGTCGCGCCGCGACGAGGCGATCGCGATCCAATCCGAAGAGGTCTACGACCGCTACATGAAGTACCTGACCGGATGCGCGGACCTGTTCCGCAACACCTATACCGACGTCTGCCAGTTCACTCTGCGGAAGTAGCCCGACTCACCACTGGCCCGCACGCCACTTGTCCAGGGCGCGCCGCTCGCGTTTGGTGGGCCGGCCCGCGCCGCGATCCCGGGCCGCGACCGGCACAACCGGAACCGACGGCGGCTTGGGGGTGCGGTCCAGGTAGCAGGTGACGGCGTCGGCCGCCCCCACCCGTTTGGCGATCACCCGCACCACCTCGACGATTCGGGTGGTGTCGCCGACTAGTGCGCGCACCTCGTCACCTGGGGACACCAATGTCGACGGCTTGGCCAGCCGGCCGTTGACCCGGACATGCCCCCCTCGGCATGCCGCGGCGGCGTCTGGCCGGGTCTTCGTCAGCCGGACCGACCACAGCCACCGATCCACCCGGGTCGTGTCCATGAGGCGTCAGTTCAGGATGCGGTCGCCGGCTCGCAGCAGCGCACTGGGCAGGTCGTGACCGACCACCGATCTGGCCACCGCCGCCGCGTCGATGGCGGCCGGGAGGTCGACGTCGACGCCGATCCCACTGTCGCGCAATAGATACACCAGGTCCTCGGTGGCGATGTTGCCGCTCGCACCTGGCGCGAATGGGCAACCGCCGAGCCCGCCGACCGACGAATCGAGTCGGCTCACCCCGGCGGCGACGGCGGCGTACGCGCTGGCCAGCCCGGCGCCGCGGGTGTTGTGGAAGTGCGCGCCCAGCGGCAGGCCGCCGATGCGGGGCTTCACCTGGTTGATCAGGGCGGTGACCCGCCCGGGGGTGGTGGTGCCGATGGTGTCGGCGATGGCCAGCCGGTCGGCGCCGTATTCGCATGCGGCGTCGACGATGTCGAGCACCCGCTGCGGTGGCGTGGGCCCGTCGAAAGGACAGTCCCACGCGGTCGCGATGATGACCTCGACGCGCACGCCGGAGTCGTGGGCGATGGCGACGATCTCGGCGATCTGCGCGGTGGCCTCGGCGCTGCTGCGCCCGACGTTGGCCCTGCTGTGTCCGTCGGCGGCCGACACCACGTACTCCAGTGAGCGCAGGCCGGCCGCGATCGCGCGTTTGGCGCCGTTCGGGCTGGCCACCAGTGCGGAGAACTCGATGTCGGGGTAGTCGGCCAAGTGGGCGGCGAACTCCGGCGCGTCAGCCAGCGCGGGCACCTTCGAGGGTGAGACGAACGCCGTCGCCTCCACTTCCCGCACGCCGGTCGCGGCGATGGCGGCGAGCAGTTCCAGCTTGGCCGACAACGGAATCGGGTCTTCGATCTGCAGGCCGTCGCGCAGGGCGACCTCGCGGATCGTCACGTGTTCAGGCAGGTCGCTCATAGCACTCCCTGGGACTCCAGGTCGGCGATCTCCTCGGACCGCAGGCCCAGAAGATCACCGTACACCTCGCTGTTGTGCTGCCCGGGTCGCGAGGATCCGGCCGACCGGATGGTGCCGGGGGACTCCGAGAGCACCGGGACGACGCCCGGGCCCTTCACGTTGCGGCCGATGCGCTCGTCCCAGTGATCGGCGATCATCCCGCGCGACAACAGCTGCGGGTCGGTGACGACCTCGGCGACGGTGTTGATCGGGCCGCTGATCACACCGGCGGCGCTGAGCGTCTCGATGATGTCGGCCGGCTCGCGTACCGCGGCCCAGGCGCCGATAATTTTGTCGAGCTCGTCCTGATTGCGCCCGCGCGCAACGTGATTGACGAACCGGTCGTCGTCGTCCAGCTCCGGCTGGCCCATCGCCGCGCACAACCGGCGGAACACGGTGTCCTGGTTGGCGGCGATCACAACCCAACTTCCGTCGGCGCTGCGGTAGATGTTCGACGGCGCAATGCCTTCCAACCGGGTCCCTGACGGTCCGCGCACGACCCCGCCGATGTCGTAGTCCGGAATCGTCGACTCCTGCACGGCCAGGCAGGATTCGGTGAGCGCCGCGTCGACGATCTGCCCCTCGCCGGTGACGGTGCGCCGATACAGCGCCGCGAGTGCGCCCTGCGCGGCGAACATCCCGGCCAGGCTGTCGCCGAGGGACAAGGCCAGCCGCGGCGGCGGTCCACCGGGGAAGCCGTTCATATGCCGCAGTCCGCTGGCGGCTTCGGCCACCGAGGCGTATCCGGCCTTCTTCGCCTCCGGCCCGGTCTGCCCGTACCCGGATACCCGCACCAGGATGATGCCCCGATTACGTTCGCGCAGAACGTCGTAGCCGAGCCCCCACTTCTCCAACGTGCCGGGCCGGAAGTTCTCCACGATGATGTCGGAGTGCCCGACCAGGTCGAGGAACAGGTCCCGGCCGCGGTCCTCACGCAGGTTGAGGGTGACGGCCTTCTTGTTGCGGGCGTGCACGGTCCAGAAGAAGTGGTGACCGTCGAGTTCGGCCTGCCCCCAGGTGCGCAGCGGGTCGGGCGCTCCCGGCGGTTCGATCTTGATCACCTCGGCACCCATGTCGCCGAGCAGCCGGCCCGCGAACGGACCCGAGATCAGCGTGCCGACTTCGATGACCCGGATGCCGTCGAGCGGACCCGTGGTCACTGGGCGTCCCCCCGCACCGCGAGCAGGCGCAGACTCGCATGAAATCGCGGCAGAACGTGCGATTCCGCGTCTGCTCGCCAGCGACAGCGGTCGATCGCTCGAGTCATCAGTCTGCCTTCGCGAAGTCGTGCCGCACCAGCCAATCGGTGACGATGCCGACCGCCTGGCGCAACGTCTCCTTCTGATCGGGTCCGGAGTAATAGTGGTTGGCCCCGGGGATCTCGTGCATCTCTTTGTCGGGATGCCCGATGGCCTCGTAGAGCCGGCGGGTGTGGCTGGGCGTGCAGGCGTCGTCGGCGAGGTTGCCGATGACCAGCGCGGGCACCGCGATATCCGGGCCGGCCTTCACGGCGTCACCGTTGGCGTCGTCATAACTCCACTGTGACAGCCAGCTGCGCAGGGTGCAGAACCGCGCCAAGCCGACCGGGCTCATATTGACCACCTGCGGGTCGCCCAGATAGCAGGTGCCCGGTGCGCGTTCATTCGGGTCGACCGTCGGGTCGAGCCAGCGCGGATCGGCCATGGTGCCGTGCACGACAAAACAGAACTCGTCATCGGGGCGGCCCTGTGCCTTGAGCTCGGCCAGTTTGTCCTTGACCCACTTGGTGATTCGCCGATTACGGGCGATCTGCGCCTGGTGATAGCGCTCCAGGAACTCCGGCGTGTACGGCGGCTGGTTGGGGTTGTCCGGGTTGTACAGATCGAGTTCGGGATCTCGTTTGGTCGGGTCGTTCTCGTCGAGGATCGAGGCGTCCATCCACTCCGTCATCGTGCCGTGCCTGCTGATGTGCGCGGCCAGCAGCATGATGCCGTCGGCGGGGATCAAGCCCAGCTTGGTCAGGTCCGGCCCGTCACCGGACGGGCTGGCGGTGATCGTCGGGTTCTGCGCCTGCTGCTGATAGAACACCGACAGCGATCCGCCGCCGCTCCACCCGGCCAGCACCACCTTGGTGTAGCCCAGCCGGTTCTTGGCGTCCTTGATGCATTCGCCGAGGTCCTCGACCACCTTCTCCATCAGTAGCCCGGAGTCGGTGCCGCGGAATCGGCTGTTGCAATAGATCACGTGGTGACCGGCGCGGGCCAGCGCGTTGATCATCGGCAGGTAGGCGCCACCGCCGATCGGGTGCATGAACACCAGCACGGTGTCCGAGGGTGTGGTCGGTTTGAGCAGGTAGCTCTCCAGCACCACCAGCTCGGCCACCCCGCCGTAGACATCGCGGACGGCCGACGTGTTCTGGTAGGCAATGAGATACGGGATGCGTTCGTAGGCGCGCTTGACCGGCGTGACCATCAGTGCTGCCCGAGGTCGTTGGCCAGCACGTCCGCCGAGGGGACCAGCCGGCGTCGGGTATCGATGGCGATGACCTGCCAGTCCACCCGCGGATACTCGTCGAACTTGCGCCTGGCCCGTTCCCGGGCCTTCTCCGGTGCGCCGTGGTGCACGCCCTGCGGGGCGTGGCTGATCAGTCCCGGCGGCATCGGGATGCCGTAGAGCGAACCGCCGTGGAAGAACGCGATCTCGTCGAAGTCGACGTTGCGGTGATACCAGGGGGTGCGTTCGGTGCCGGGCACCGATTCGGCCGGCTTGGGCAGGAAGTTGCACACGTAGACACCGGTGGCCTCCATGAAGAGGTGGACCATCGGCGGCAGGTGCACGCTGTCGGAGGTGACGACGTTGTAGTCGTCGATGTTGAAGGTGAACGCGTAGTTGTCGCCGCGCCAGCCTTCGACGTCGATCGGATTGTGCGGATAGCGCAGCGTCGTGGTCTCGACGCCGTCGATCGGCCGGTGATACAGCCGCACCTCGTACTCACCGTTGGTATGCGGTCCGTCGCCGTCGTCGATGGGTGCCGGGTCGGGCACCACGGCCTGCGAGGGGTCGAACGGCCAGTGCCGCCCCAGCGGGCCGGCAGGCGGCACCCGGAACTCGTCGGTGGCCTCGATCATCAGCCACTCACTGTCTGCGTCGGGCACTTGCCGCCACGTGCACGCCTTCGGGATGTAGATCCAGTCCCCGGTGCGGTAGGGCAGCGGGCCGAACTCGGTCTCCAGCTGCCCGGAACCCTGGTGGACGAAGCACAGCAGATCGCCGTCGACGTAGCGGACATAGAACGGCATGGCGGCCTGGCGCCGGCTCAGTGAAATGCGGCAGTCGGGATTGCTGAACAGCAGCAGCGGGCCGCCTGCGGGGTCGGCCAGATCGCTCGGTTTGAGCTCGCTGGATAGGACGTCGAGTGGCCGTAACGGGCCCGCCGCGCGAAATGTGGTGGGATCGTTACGCCGGTAGATGTTGGCGGTTCGGCCGGTGAATCCGCCCCTGCCCAACTCGTCGTCTTTGAGACCCTCGAGATCGGCGTGGATCCGCCTCGGAGTGGTGCCTTTGCGCAGGTGGGTGAAGGATTCCATGTCGTCTCCCGAGTTCGGCGTCGAGGTGGGGAATGAGGAAAACTAAAACTGACATTAGTTTTTGTTCGACACCCTGACAAGGCCCGCAGCATTGATGTGTAACGTGGTGGACTTTCACAGGTTTGAGAGGACATGTTTTACTCAACTCTGCAATCCGAGAACCGGGGTCATAGAAAGCTGGGGTGGATTTGTGAAGTCCTTGTTTGACAAGGTGCGCGGTTGGCCGCGTCGATTGGCTGTTGCTGCGGTTGCGGCGGCGGCACTGCCGGGCCTGATCGGCCTGGTCGGTGGATCGGCTACGGCGAGCGCGTTCTCCCGTCCGGGTCTTCCGGTGGAGTACTTGATGGTCCCGTCGCCATCGATGGGCCGCGACATCAAGATCCAATTCCAAAGTGGTGGCCCGAACTCTCCTGCGGTCTATCTGCTCGACGGCCTGCGCGCCCAGGACGACTTCAACGGTTGGGACATCAACACCCAGGCGTTCGAGTGGTACTACCAGTCCGGTCTGTCGATCGTCATGCCGGTCGGTGGCCAGTCCAGCTTCTACAGCGACTGGTACGCGCCGGCCTGCGGTAAGTCCGGCTGCCAGACCTACAAGTGGGAGACCTTCCTGACCTCTGAATTGCCGCAGTGGCTGGCCGCGAATCGCGACGTCAAGCCCACCGGCAGTGCCGCGATCGGTCTGTCGATGGCCGGCTCGTCGTCGCTGATCCTGTCGGTCTACCACCCGGATCAGTTCATCTACGCCGGTTCGATGTCGGGCTTCCTGAACCCGTCAGAGGGTTCGTGGCCGTTCCTGATCAACATCTCGATGGGCGACGCCGG
>JAEZIA010000128.1 GCA_023416315.1 Actinomycetes bacterium | reverse complement strand
CCGCGGCACCCGCCGCGGCGGTGGGCGAGCCGGGCGCGGCCGCCGTGCGCCCGATGTGGACAACGGTGCGCGACAAGGTACGCGACCGCAGCAAGCCTCTCTACGCCATGTTGGACGCGGCGATCGTCCGGGCGGTCGACGGCGACACGCTGGTGCTGGCGCACCCGTCGGCACCACTGGCCAAGCGGCTGTGCGAGCAGCGCAACGCCGACGTCATCCGCGACGCGCTGAAGGATGCACTCGGCGTGGACTGGCGGGTGCGGTGCGAGCCCGGCGTCGATCAGCCGGTCCGCGAGGCCGAGCATCCGTTGCCGCCGGAACCCGCGCCCGACCCGATGGAGCGACAGCGGGCCGAGGAAGACCGGATGATCGCCGAGGTCGGCCGCGACGACGACGCGGCCCCGCGGCGCGACCCCGAGGAAGTGGCGCTCGAGCTACTGCAGACCGAGTTGGGTGCCCGCAAGATCGACGGCTAGGGCGTCCACCACGGCCGCAGCGGCAGCCCCGCGTCACCGCCCTTCTCGTCGAGCTTGACCGCCAGCACCTGGTGCAGCTGAATGACATTGGTCTCGAAGCCCAGTCGTGAGCCGGCCATGTACAGCCCCCACACCTTGGCGGTGGCCAGGCCGACCTCGTCGACGGCCTCGTCCCAGTGCTCGACGAGGTTGCGGCACCAGTCGCGCAGCGTCAACGCATAGTGGTGGCGCAGGTTCTCTTCGTGCACCACCTCCAGGCCCACGTCCTGGGCCTCGGTGATGATGCGCCCGGAACCGGTCAGCTCCCCGTCGGGGAAGACGTAGCGGTCTATAAAACCGCCGGCCGACGGGGTCGACGTGTTGTCCGGACGGGTGATGCAGTGGTTGAGCAGCAGCCCGCCGACGCGCAGCTTCGATTTCAGGAAGTCAAAGTACGCAGGATAATTCGCCACCCCGATGTGCTCGGTCAGCCCGATCGAGGAGACCGCGTCGAAGCCGCTCTCCAGTACGTCGCGGTAATCGGTGTGGCGTACCTCGGCGAGGTCGGCGAGGCCCTCCTCGGCAATCGCTTTCTGCGCCCAGGCGGCCTGCTCACGCGACAGCGTGGCACCGATCGCCTTGACCCCGTGTCGCGCGGCGTAACGGACCATCCCGCCCCAGCCGCAGCCGACGTCGAGCAGGCGGTCGCCGGGCGCCAGGCGCAGCTTCTCGAACACCAGCCGGTACTTGTTGTCCTGCGCTTCTTCCAGGGTCGCATCGGCGCTCGGATAGCACGCACACGTGTAGGTCATCGACGGGCCAAGCACCCACTCGTAGAACGTGTTTGACACGTCGTAGTGGTGGTGGATGGCGTCGGCGTCGCGCTTCTTGCTGTGCCGAAATCCTTCGGCGACGCGCCGCCACCGTGGCAGCGCTTCCTGCGGCGGCGGAGCAATCGGCTTGAGGTGCTCGATGCCGATCGAGCGGATGATGTCGAGCAGCACCCGCGCCGGCGGACGCTTGAAATCGAGGTTGTGCGACAACGCCTTCAGCAGTTCGTACGGATCGCCGGGATGCACGCCGTGGAGATCGAGATCGCCGGAGACGTAGGCCCGCGCCAAGCCCAGATCGCCTGGCGCGGTGGCCAGATAGGTGGTGCCGCGCGGGGTGCGCAGATCCAGCCCGAGTTCTGCGCCGTCAGGGCCGGCGGTGCTGCCGTCGTAGGCGGTGAACTTCAGCGGCACCTCGCCGCCGGCGGCGAAGATTTCGAGAATCTCGGCCAGTTTGAGCTTGCCGGGCGCATGCGCCGCATTCTCACGGAAGGTCGTCATTGTCGTTGCACCGCCTTTGCATAGAGGTCCAGCAGCCGTGAATCCGGATCGTAGGTCTTTTTTACGGTCTTGTATGCCTCGCCGCCGTACAGGTCGTCGAATTCCTCACGGGTGTAGTAGGCGTCTGAATACAGCGACTTGTGCCCGTCCAACTCGCTGATCTTTCTCTCGATCAGACGGTTGGTGTGGCCGGGGGTGGGTCCGGCCGGAACCGACGACCAGAACCCGACGTTGATGTAGCTGTGCCCGGCCCGCAGTGGGTACAGCGGCCAGCCTGCCGGATCGCGTAATCGCAGTGGGCACAGCCACACCGGTTCGATCGGGATCTCGTCCAGGAACCACCTCAAGAATTCCTCACACCGCTCGATGGGCACTTCGACGTCCTGGACCACCCGCTCCAGCGGCGGTCGGCCGTGCCGGGCCTCGATGCGGTCGGCGATGTTGTACCTCTGGTCGTAGCCGATCAGCTTCCAGTAAAAGCTGCTGCGCCGGTAGCGCCGCGGCCACCACCGTCGGATCTTCGGGTTCTGTGCACCGAACGCCCGCGAACACCAGAACCAGTCGGTGTCCCAACGCCACAGGTAGTCGTGGATGGTCAGCCGGTCGTCCTTGGCTCCGTCGTCGTGCTGGATCGAGCGGTAATAGATGTCCTGGCCGGTGTAGTCGCTGACCGGTCCGGCGGTCGGCGTCTGCACCCCAAGACACAGGTAGCTTTCGTCGGTGCTGAACACCACGCCGTCGAGGTAGTCGACCCGGGTGCCCTCGTAACCGCCGGTCTCGATGATGCGGTCCATCTCCGCAACCAGATCGGCCAGCGTGTGGAACCGCAGGTGCTTGAGCGCGACGAACGGCTTGACCGGCTCCAGCTCGATCCGCAGACGAACCGAGTAGCCAAGGGTGCCATAGGAATTAGGGAAGCTGCGGAACAAGTCCTGATGCGCATCGCCGCTCGCGGTGACCAGTTCGCCTGCGCCGGTGAGGATGTCCATCTCGATGACGGACTCGTGCGGCAGGCCGTTGCGGAACGACGCCGACTCGATGCCGAGCCCGGTCACTGCACCACCGAGAGTGATGGTCTTGAGTTGCGGAACCACCAGCGGGGACAGGCCGTACGGCAGGGTCGCGGCCACCAGGTCCTCGTAGGTGCACATGCCGGCCACGTCGGCGGTCCGAGCGGCCGGGTCGACGGAGATCGCGTCGGTGAGCCCGGAGGTGTCCAACCCGGGCGCGCTGCTCTTGGCGCGGGCGCGGAACAGGTTGGACGTCGGCTTCGCCAGGCGTACCGATGCGTTCGCAGGTATGGCGTGGTAGCTGGCCAGGAGCCGCTCCACGCCTTGGGCATGGGCTGTGAGTGCTGCGGAAACAGACACACGACTACGCTAGTCCGCAGCCACAGCCGATGCGACCGCATGGCTGGTTGATCACACTTTCGAACCACCGCCACCGAGGAGTATTGCCTGATGGGACAGGTCAGCGCCGCCAGCTCGATCTTGATCGACGCCGAACCGGCCGCCGTGCTCGACGCGATTGCCGACTATCAGAACGTGCGCCCGAAGATCCTCTCGCCGCAGTACAGCGACTACCAGGTGCTGCAGGGCGGCACGGGGCAGGGCACCGTAGCCAAGTGGAAGCTGCAGGCCACCAAGTCGCGGGTGCGTGAGGTGCAGGCGAACGTCGACGTCGCCGGTCACACCGTGATCGAGAAGGACGCGAACTCCTCGATGGTGATCAACTGGACCGTCGCACCGGCCGGCCCGGGCTCCAGCGTCACGCTCAAGACCACCTGGACGGGAGCGGGCGGCATCGGCGGGTTCTTCGAGAAGACCTTCGCGCCGCTGGGCCTGCGCCGCATCCAGGACGAGGTGCTGGCCAACCTCAAGAAGACGGTCGAGGCCGGCTAACTGGTCCGCGGCGGCTGGGTGGCCAAATACGCCGCGATGCCCTGCACGACCGCCGCCGCGTACTTCTGGCGGCCTTCGGGGCTTTCCATCAGCGCCGAATCGGCCGGGTTCTTCATGTTGCCGAGTTCGACGAGCACCGCGGGATATTGGGCCAGGTTCAGCCCGGCGAGGTCCGAGCGCCCGTAGAGCCCGCCGGAGCCGATGTAGTTGGCGGCGGGCAGTCCGGACGCCAGCAGCTGGTCGCGCATGACCTTGGCGAGCTGGACCGACGGGCCGGCCTGCGCCTGGTTCAGCGGCGGGCTGGAGTAGTTGACGTGGAATCCGCGGCCGGTGGCCGGACCGCCGTCGGCGTGGATGGACACGATCGCGTTGGGCTGCAACGCGTTTGCCATCGCCGCGCGCTCGTCGACGCAGGCCGCCACCTGGTTGTCGTTGCCGCGCGACATCGCGGTGCGCACCCCGAGCTGGGTCAGCATCTGCCGGATCAGCAGCACGGTGTCCCAGTTGAAGGTGTGCTCGGGGAAGCCGCTGTTGGTGGTGGTCCCGGAGGTCTGGCAGTCCTTGGTGCCGCCACGGCCGGTCGGCACCTGTTTGGTCAGCGACGCGTCGTTGGCTCCGTTGTGGCCGGGGTCGAGGAACACGATCATGCCGGCGATGCTGGTCGGCGCGGCATGGACGAGCGGACTGGTCACCGTCGAGGCGATCAGCACCACGGCGGTGCATGCTGCGGCTGCGACACGCGTGCGGGCGGAGGAAAGCACGCGCGTCACCGTAACTCTTCGCCGTCTAGGCTTGAAGTCACTGACTGCCCGAAACCGCAGGCGAAACCAAGTCGAGACCGAGACGCAAGGAGACTGTCATGCAACCCGGTGAGATTCCCAACCTCGAGGGATTTCGCGATCAGGCGGAGCAGATACGCGACCAGGTGATGCCTGGTCTGCAGGCGGCGTTGGCGCAGGCCCAGGAGATGCAGCAGAAGCTGATGGAGGCCCAGGCCGCGCTGGCCGCGGCCGAGGTGCACGGCCAGGCCGGTGGCGGTCTTGTGCAGGTGACCATGAAGGGCAGCGGCGAGGTGGTCGGCATCCGGATCGACCCGAAGGTGGTCAACCCCGACGACGTCGAAACGCTGCAGGACTTGATCGTCGGCGCGCTCGCCGACTCGGCCCGTCAGTTCACGATCTTGGCGCAGACCCACCTCGGACCGCTGGCCGGCCAGGCTGGGCCCAGCCTGCCGGGGGCCTGACCTTTGTACCTCAATGTTTGAGGGACCAGTCCAGGATCTGATCGACGAGCTCGGCAAGCTGCCGGGCGTCGGTCCCAAGAGTGCCCAGCGGATTGCGTTTCATCTGCTGTCGGTCGAACCGCCAGACATCGACCGGCTGACCGCCGCGCTGGGCAGGGTCCGCGACGGGGTGCAGTTCTGCGAGGTGTGCGGCAACGTCTCCGACGCCGA
>JAEZIA010000331.1 GCA_023416315.1 Actinomycetes bacterium | reverse complement strand
AATAGCCAGCATCACCGTCGGAAACATGGAGACCCGCGCCACGAACCACGACTGGATCAGGAACTCACGCCACGCGAAGGGGCGCCGTGGGATCGCGACGAAGACGTCCAACACCATCGCGAAGAATTCACCCAAGGCCCGGAATGGCTTGCCCGCCGGGCTCGTTGAGATTTTCTCCAGTCGGCGGGAGCGCTCGCGAACGGTCGGCCGACCACCGGAAAGCGCGGCAGTCGCGTCGGTGCCGGTTGACGGCGTCACGGCGCACACACCGCGGCACACGGTCCGACGATCAACGATGGCCCACCTTCCGGATCCGATCGGTTTCCTGTGTTGACCGATTCTCAGAGCCGCCCAGCAGCTTTCACGCGCGACCGCGGGGGCCGCTGTGATCTACGCCACCAGGCGTCGGAAACCTTACACCTATAGATTAATTACCGTCAACGGTCGCCGCGAGCGGTGCGTCGGCAAACGCTCATCCCATTAGTAATTCTTAATCAGAGTAAGTATCTTTAGTTGGACTGATGAGCAGAACCTTCCTACCGTCGCCTGTGTGACCTCTCCCCTGCTCGTCGGATTCCTGACGTCCTTCACCCTGATCGCAGCGATCGGCGCCCAGAACGCGTTCGTGCTGCGCCAGGGCATCCGAGGTGAGCACGTCCTGGCAGTGGTCAGCGTGTGCGCGATCTCGGATCTGCTGCTCATCACCGCGGGCATCGCCGGTATCGGCGCGGTCATCACCGCCCACCCCAACACCGTCACCTTCGCCAAGATCGGTGGCGCGGGATTTCTGTTCGTCTACGGCGCGCTGGCGGCACGCCGCGCGCTGCGGTCGTCGAGCATGGCACCGGCGCAGGACGGCTCGGCCCGGCTGGTCTCGGTGCTGCTGACCTGCCTGGCGCTGACGTTCCTGAACCCGCACGTCTACCTCGACACCGTCGTGTTGCTGGGGACGCTGGCCAACCAGCACGCCGACGGCCGGTGGTTGTTCGGCATCGGCGCGGTGACCGCGAGCGTCGTCTGGTTCGTGAGCCTGGGGTTCGGCGCGCGCCGACTGGCCGGCCTGTTCGCCACGCCACTGACGTGGCGCATTCTCGACGGCCTGATCGCGATCACCATGATTGGGCTCGGCATCTGGATGGTGGTGGGTTAATCTCGCGCCGTGAGCACGCAGTGGACGAGGCGTGGATTCCTGGGAGCCGCCGGCGCGGCCGGCGTGCTGCTTGCCGCGGCGTGCGCGTCGGAGGATTCCAGCGACGAGGCCAACCCCAAGTCGGTGACCATCAAGCACGTCTTCGGCGAGACGACCGTCCCGGCGCCACCAAAACGTGTGGTGAGTGCGGGCTTCACCGAGCAGGACGATCTACTCGCGGTCGGGGTGGTGCCCATTGCGGTGACCAACTGGTTCGGCGATCAACCCCTCGGCGTATGGCCTTGGGCGCAAACCAAGCTCGGCTCGGCCCAGCCGGTTGTGCTCAACCTGGACAACGGAATTCAGGTCGACCAGATCGCCGCCCTCAAGCCCGACCTGATCGTCGCGGTGAACGCCGGCCTGGACGCCGACACCTACAAGAAGCTGTCGGCGATCGCACCCACGATCGCCCAGTCCGACGGGGACGCCTTCTTCGAACCCTGGAAGGACCAGGCCACCGCGGTCGGCACCGCGGTGTTCCAGGGCCGCCAGATGAAGCAGCTGATCGCCGGCGTCGACGACAAGTTCGCGGAGGTGGCCAAGAACAACACCGCCTTCAAGGACAAGAAAGCGGTGCTCCTGGCGGGCAGCTTCTTCGGCGGCACGCTGACCGCGACGCTGCCCGGGTGGCGCACCGACTTCCTGACCGCGATGGGCTTCGAGATTGCCGACGGCATCAAGGAGTACGCCGCCGACGACCACCGGGCAGCGATTCCGCGCGACAAACTCGCCGATGCCCTCGATTCGGCCGACGTACTGATCTGGTCCACCGAGAGCGACGCCGACCAGGCCGCGCTGTTGGCCGACCCGGCCGTCGCCGCACTGGCCGCGACCAAACAGAACCGCAACGTGTTCACTGGCAAAGATCTCGCCGGGGCGATCGCGTTCGCCTCGCCGCTGTCCTATCCCGTGGTGGCCGACCAGCTGCCGCCGTTGCTTTCGCGCGCATTGAGCTGAGCCGCCGTGCTTGGATAGCACCTGTGACAAGTAGCGAGACCACCGCGCGTGGGGACGCCCCGACACCCGGCTTCGCGCAGGTCGGCTCGCACTATTATCCGGGTTTCGTCGCGGTCTTCACGGCGCTGGTGATCATCTCGAACGTCACCGCCACCAAGGGCGTCGCGTTCGGGCCCATCGTCGGAAACTGGTCGATCATCACCGACGGCGGCTTCATCGTCTTTCCGCTGACGTACGTGATCGGCGACGTGCTCTCCGAGGTGTACGGGTTCAAAGCCGCGCGGCGGGCCATCATCCTCGGCTTCGCGATGAACGGGCTCGCCGCGCTGGCGTTCTGGGTGACGATCTACCTTCCCGCCGCCGACTTCTACACCAACCAAGAACATTTCGAGAACATCGTGCACGCCTACACCCAGCTGATCGTCGCCGGTCTTGCCGGGTTCATCGTGGGCCAGACGATCAATGCCTGGACCGTGGTCAAGATCAAGGAACGCACCAAGGAGAAGCATCTGTGGGCGCGGTTGGTCGGCTCGACCTTCGCCGGCCAGCTCGGCGACACCCTGGTGTTCTGCAGCATCGCCGCCGGGGCCATCGGCATCACCGGCTTCGGAGACTTCGTCACCTACACCGCGCTGGGCTGGATCTACAAGACCGCCGTCGAGGTCGTCATGCTCCCGGTGACCTACCGGGTCATCGGGTTCGTCAAACGGC
>JAEZIA010000045.1 GCA_023416315.1 Actinomycetes bacterium | reverse complement strand
GCCGTCGACCACTCGAGTCTCATGAGTAACACCTGACTCATTGGTCCCATGCACCACAGCATCCTCCCGCGTCACCACCTCGATGACGGGGACATCGGGCGCGTGTCGCGATAACGCCTCGGCAACCACCGCACGGTCACGGCCGATCAGCACCGCACCGGCCAGCCGATCCGCGACCCGGGTGACCAGGTCGTCGACGGATGCGCCCTTGAGCAGGCCACCAGCCACCCACACCACCCGCGAGTAGGCCGTGATCGACGCCTGGGCGGCATGCGGGTTGGTGGCCTTGGAGTCGTCGACGTAGATCACGCCGTCGACGACGGCAACCGTCTCCGCCCGGTGCCTGCCCACCCGGAACGCGGCCAACGCATCGGCGATCGAGGCGGGTGC
Source organism: Actinomycetes bacterium (assembly GCA_023416315.1). GTDB lineage: Bacteria > Actinomycetota > Actinomycetes > Mycobacteriales > Mycobacteriaceae > Mycobacterium. Next base: position 3,293 of record JAEZIA010000045.1, on the reverse strand, counting down.
GACCCCGACCGCGCGGGCCAGCGCCGCCGCGCCGAGTGCGTCGAGCACCCCGACCGGGCCGGAGACCGAGATCGAGGCGACGGGCGCCAGCTCGAGATCGTCGGCGAAGGCCCGGTCGACGAGCATCCCGCCGCGGACACCCAGCTCCCCCGCTGCCGGCTCTCCCAGCCGGAAGCCGGCCTTGACCGGCGCGGCGGCGCCCGGCAACAGCGCGGCCGCCACCGCGTCGTCGAGGCCGACCACCGCGACCCGGCCGTCGAGCACGCGGGCTTTGGCCGCGGCGTAGGCGTCCATCGAACCGTGCCAGTCCAGGTGGTCCTCGGCGACGTTGAGCACCACGCCCGCCTCGGCCCGCAGCGACGGCGCCCAGAACAGCTGGAAGCTGGACAGTTCCACGGCCAGCAGGTCGGCCGGTTGGCTCAGCACGTCGAGCACCGGGTCGCCGATATTGCCGCACAGCACCGCCCGGCGACCGTCGGCGACCAGCATCGCGTGCAGCATCGAGGTCGTGGTGGTCTTGCCGTTGGTGCCGGTCACCACCAGCCAGCGCCGCGGCGGGCCGTAGTGGCCTGCGGCGTCCAGGCGCCACGCCAGCTCGACATCGCCCCAGATCGGGATCCCGGTCGCCGCGGCGGCGGCCAGCACCGGCGCGCTCGGCGGGAAGCCGGGGCTGGTGACCACCAGGGCGTAGTCGCCGATCCCGACGACCGCATCGGCCGGGGCGATCGTGTCGATGCCGTTGGCTTCCAACGCCTTCAGCGAGTCGGCGTTGTCGTCGCAGACCCGGATCCGCACATCCCAGCCCGCCAGCGCCGCGACGACCGCGCGCCCGGTGATACCGGCGCCGGTCACCAGCACCTGCGCCCCCGAGGTCAGCGGCTCGAGACCGGGCATCTCAGGCCCCGATGGCGGACAGCCACTCGCCGTAGAACAGCGCCACCCCGAGGCCGCAGGCGATCGCGGTGAGCAGCCAGAACCGGATGATCACCGTCGTTTCCGCCCAGCCGACCAGCTCGAAATGATGATGGAACGGTGCCATCCGGAACACCCGGCGCCCGGTGGTTCGGAAGGCCAGGATCTGCACCACCACCGAGGTCACCTCGGCGACGAACAACGCACCGAGCACGACCGCCAGCACCTCGGTGCGGCTGGTGACGGACAACCCGGCGATCATGCCGCCGAGCGCCAGCGAGCCGGTGTCGCCCATGAAGATCTTGGCGGGCGCGGCGTTCCACCAGAGGAACCCGATGCAGGCGCCGGCGGTGGCGGCCGCGAGCAGCGCCAGGTCCAGCGGGTCGCGCACGTTGTAGCAGCCCAGTCCCGGGGCGGTGGCGCAGGCATTGCGGTACTGCCAGAAGGTGATCAGCACGTAGGCGGCGCTGACCATGGCCATGCTGCCGCCGGCCAGCCCGTCGAGGCCGTCGGTGAAGTTGACCGCGTTGGACCACGCGCTGACGATCACGACCGCGAACAGCACGAACACCAGCGGGCTGAGCGTGACGGTGGCGATCTCGCGCACGTAGGACAACTCGGGGCTGCCCGGGGTGAGGCCGTCGGAGTTGCGGAACTGCAGCACCAGGACGCCGAACAGCACGGCGGCGGTGATCTGCCCGACGGTCTTGGCGGTCTTGTTCAGGCCGAGGTTGCGTGAGCGGCGGATCTTGATCAGGTCGTCGATGAAGCCGACCGCACCCAGCGTGGTGACCAGGCCGAGCACCAACAGCCCGGACGCCGACGGGCCTTCCCCGTTGAGTGCGAGGCCCACCAGGTGGGTGCCGAAGTAGCCGGCCCAGATGCCGACCAGGATCGCCACGCCGCCCATCGACGGTGTGCCGCGCTTGGTCTTGTGGCTGGGCGGGCCGTCTTCACGGATCTCGTGACCCAACCCCTGGCGGGTGAACAGCTTGATCAGCGCCGGGGTCAGCAGGATGGACACCGCCAGCGCGATCGCGACGGCGATGAGGATCAGCCTCATGAGTCCTCACCCAGAAGCGCTTCGGCCAACGAGCCGAGGCCGGCCGAGTTCGACGCCTTGACCAAGACGACGTCGCCGGGTTGCAGTTCGGCACGCAGCACCGCCAAGGCAGCGTCGGCGTCGGCGACCATGGTGGATTCCGAACCCCAGGATCCCTCCATGACCGCCCCGTGATGCATGGCGCTCATGGGCCTCCCGGTTCCGACGACGACGAGTCGACTGATATCTAAGCGCACGGCGAGTCGCCCGACACGATCATGTTCGGTTATCGACTCCTCTCCGAGCTCGGCCATCTCGCCGAGCACCGCCCAGCTGCGCTGGTTCTGGCGCCGCGCCATCACGGCCAGCGCCTGCAAACCGGCCTTCATCGAGTCGGGGTTGGCGTTGTAGGCGTCGTTGACGACGGTGACCCCGTCGGCGCGGGTGTGCACCTCCATCCGGTGCCGCGAGGCCGGGCCCGCGGCGGCCAGTGCGTCGGCGACCTGGTCGAGGGTCGCCCCGCATTCGATGGCGACCGCCGCCGCCGACAGCGCGTTGCCCACCTGGTGTTCGCCGTGCACGGCCAGCCGCACGTCGGCGCGGCCGGAGGTGGAGACCAGGGTGAAGCGTGGCCGGGCCAGGTCGTCGAGTTCGACGTCCAGCGCGCGGATGTCCGCGGCGTCGGAGCGCCCGACCCGGACGACGCGCGCGGCGGTACGCTCGGCCATCGCGGCCACCAGCGGATCGTCGACGTTGAGGATCGCCACGCCGGAGACTGGAACCGCTTCCACCAGTTCGCCTTTCGTGGCCGCGATGACCTCACGGGACCCGAACTCGCCGAGGTGCGCGGTGCCGACGTTGAGCACCACCGCGATCGACGGCGGCGCGATCGCGGCGAGCGCGGCGATGTTGCCGGGATGGCGCGCCGACATCTCCAGCACCAGATAGTCGGTGTCGGAGGTGGCGCGCAGCACGGTCCACGGATGGCCGAGTTCGTTGTTGAACGAGCCGGGCGGGGCGACCACCTCGCCGAGCGGGCGCAGCACCGCGGCGATCAGGTCCTTCGTCGACGTCTTGCCCGAGGATCCGGTGACCCCGATGATCGTCAGCCCGCCCGCGACCAGTTCGGCCGCGACCGCCTTGGCCAGCGCGGCCAGCGCGGCCAGTACCGCGGCACCGGCGCCGTCCACGTCGTGTTCGAGCACCCCGGATTCGGTGTCGGCGGCCGCCGCGGGCGGGACGACGATCGCCGGGACCCCGACCGGACGCGCGGCGAGCACCGCGGCCGCACCGGCGCCGCCGGCGGCCGCGGCGAAGTCGTGGCCGTCGGTGTGTGCGC
>JAEZIA010000481.1 GCA_023416315.1 Actinomycetes bacterium | reverse complement strand
ATGCCGGTCGCCGACCGCGCGCCGTAGTGCCGCGCGACAGCTTGCGACGAGGTGTCGACGCCGATCACCGACAGGCATTCGTCGGCCATGCCCCGCAACGGCTTTCCGCCAATGATCGGGGAGTAGCCCACGACCGGCGCGGGTGTGGACCGCAGCGCGGCGCGGACACCGGGGATTGCGAGGATCGCGCCGATGCTCACCACCGGGTTCGACGGTGCGAGCAGGACGACATCGGCGTCGCTGATCGCGTCGACGACACCGGGCCCGGCAGTGGCGGTTTCAGAACCCACGAACGCGAAACTGTGGGTGGTCACCTGGGCCCGGTAGCGCACCCACCATTCCTGGAAGTGGATGGCCTTGCGCTCACCGGTATCCGGATCGTCGATCACCACGTGGGTTTCGCAGCGTTCATCGCTGGCCGGCAGCAGCGTGGCTCCTGGCGCCCAGCGATGGCACAGCGCCTCGGTCACCTGGGAAAGCGGATAGCCCGCCCGCAGCATTTGACTTCGCACCAAATGTGTGGCCAGATCCCGATCGCCCAAACCGAACCAGTCGGGTTGCACACCGTAGGCCGCCAATTCCTCTTTGGCGTTCCACGTCTCGTTGCGGTGCCCCCACCCGCGCTCGGGATCGATGCCGCCGCCGAGGGTGTACATACAGGTGTCGAGATCGGGGCAGATACGCACGCCGTGCATCCATGCGTCGTCGCCGACGTTGACCACGGCGGTCAGCGCGTGATCAAGATCGCCTGTGGCATCGGATATCTGGCCGGCGAACTGGCCCAGCCCGAGCAGTCGCTGGACCCCGAGGAGGAAGCGGGCGCCCCCGACGCCGCCGACCAGAACGGTGATCTTCACACCGATCGACACTAGGCGGTCGGGGGTTGTGGCGCCGCACGCGGTCACGATCGCGTCACTGGCAAGACACGCCGGTGCATCGACTCGCCGAATTTTCCAAGGAAAGTGGTATTGATTTCGGTCCAATAGCTTGCGCGAAGCATCTCAGAAGTGTCTAATCACATCAGTGTCATTTCCCGGTCGGACCAGCCGGTTTCGGTGTCCCAGACCGCGATTCGACCAAGTGTTCGAATGAGTTGGGCGCACTTCCATAGTGGGCGACATGCGAAAGATCTACGAAACCAGGTGAGGAGGCGGAAATGTCCTATGAGCACGTAATCGGCGCGATGGGGTTGCCGCAGTCCATTGCCGGCTCGCAGACGATGGGGGTAATGGCACGCGCTCACTTGAGTTTGGTGCCGGACCCGATCATCGATGCGACGCCGGAGACGGCCGAAGAAGAAGATCAATGGCAGGAACGCGCGCTGTGCGCGCAGACCGATCCCGAGGCGTTCTTCCCCGAGAAGGGCGGCTCGACCCGCGAGGCCAAGCGCATCTGCTTGGGCTGCGAGGTGCGTGACGCGTGCCTCGAATACGCCTTGGCGAATGACGAGCGCTTCGGCATCTGGGGCGGACTCTCCGAGCGGGAGCGTCGTCGCCTCAAGCGCGGCATCATCTAGTACGACATCTGCAGTGACGACGAAGCGGGTCCTCTAGGCCCGCTAGTCGTCGTCCATGGTCGGGTCGATGACCGACGGTTCGACCCCGAGATAGGTGGCCACCTGCGCCACCAGGATCTCGTGCAGCAGATCGGTCAGATCGATCGAATCCTTCGCCCGCCGCTCGATCGGCTTGCGGAACAGCACGATTCGGGCCCGCGTGGAGTTACCGCGGACGTCCACCCCGGCGGGGATCAACCGAGCCAGTGCGATCGGACCATCGGCGACCACCTCGGCGGGCCATTGCACACTGTCGGGATCCTTCGGCGCGATGCGCGGGATCTCGTCGACGGCGACGTCCAGACCGGTGAGTCGCTGTTGCCAGCGCCGCTCGATCGGCTCGTAGGCCTCCAACACCGCCATGTCGAACCGCTCCGCGCGGCTACGCCAGCCCGGCACCGTCGGCGGCAGCAACGGTCCGCGCATCTCGCGCCCACGGCGCGACCCCGGAGTGCCACCGGACCGGCCACCTCGCCGGGAGCTGCGGGAATCGGCCACGACAGAGATCGTAACGGTTGGGAATCGGCCGCCTCGTGGCTGCGCGTGTCCCCTCCTCACCTGTGATTGATGCGCGATAGCCTCACGGGCGTGAATGTTCCTCGTCGCTGCTGCCGGCCTGGATGCCCCCACTATGCGGTGGCGACGCTGACGTTCGTCTACTCCGATTCCACCGCCGTCGTCGGTCCGCTGGCTACCTCTCGCGAACCGCATTCGTGGGACCTCTGTGTCGGCCACGCCAACCGGATCACCGCCCCGCGCGGGTGGGAACTGGTTCGCCACGCGGGCCCGCTGCCGGAGTTCCCCGACGAGGATGACCTCGTCGCGTTGGCCGACGCGGTCCGGGAGGGCCGCGAGGTCTCGGCGCGCCCGCCGATCGCCGGTTTCTCCGATCCCAGCGGTGCCGCGCATGCGCCCGCGACCGGAACGCCGATGATGCCGTCGGTCGCACATCGACCCGCCACCGCCGGCCGTCGGCGTGGACACCTGCGGGTACTGCCCGACCCGGCCGACTGACGCGATCGCCCCGCGTGCCGGGGGCGCGGAACAGATAGGCTGGCGGCCAAGAGTCCCTCTCGGTCAGGAGATCCGTCATGTCTAGGCCCGCCGACGCGGTTCGCCGTGTAATCAAGGCGTATGACGTGCGTGGCCTCGTCGGACAGGAGATCGACGACGCCTTCGTCTCCGATGTCGCCGCCGCGTTCGCCCGCCTGATTCGCGGCGAGGGTGGGGACCGAATCGCCATCGGCTACGACATGCGGGAGAGTTCGCCCGCGCTGGCTGACGCGTTCGCCGACGGTGTCACCGGGCAGGGTCTCGATGTCGTGCGCATCGGGCTGGCTTCCACCGACCAGCTGTACTTCGCCTCCGGCTTCCTCGATTGCGCGGGCGCGATGTTCACCGCGAGCCACAATCCAGCCGCCTACAACGGCATCAAACTGTGCCGGGCCGGGGCCAAACCCGTCGGCGAGGACACCGGACTGGCGATCATCCGCGACGAGGTGATCGCGGGGGTGCCCGGGTTCGACGGTCCGCGCGGACGCGTGCGCGACCACGATGTGCTGGCCGACTACGGCCAGTTCCTGCGGTCGCTGGTCGACATGGCGGCGATGCGTCCGCTTCGGGTCGCGGTCGACGCAGGCAACGGCATGGCCGGACACACCACGCCCGCGGTGCTCGGGCCGATCGAGTCGCTGACGGTATTGCCGTTGTTCTTCGAACTCGACGGATCGTTCCCGAACCACGAAGCCAATCCGCTGGAGCCGTCGAATCTGGTCGATCTGCAGAAGTTCGTCGTGGACACCGGCGCCGATATCGGGCTCGCCTTCGACGGCGACGCCGACCGCTGTTTCGTCGTCGACGAGCGCGGCACCCCGGTCTCGCCGTCGGCGGTCACCGCGCTGGTCGCGGGTCGGGAACTGAACCGGGAGATCGGTGCGACGGTGATCCACAACCTGATCACCTCCCGCGCGGTGCGGGAGTTGGTCATCGAGCGTGGCGGAACTCCGGTGCGGTCCCGCGTCGGACATTCCTATATCAAGGCGCTGATGGCCGACACCGGAGCGATTTTCGGCGGCGAGCATTCGGCGCACTATTACTTCCGCGACTTCTGGGGGGCCGACTCCGGCATGCTGGCCGCGCTGCACGTGCTGGCCGCGCTGGGCGAACAAGACCGGCCGTTGTCGGACCTGATGGCCAACTATCAGCGCTACGAAGCCTCCGGCGAGATCAACTTCCGGGTCGTCGATGCGCCGACGTGCGTCGAATCGGTATTGAAAGCCTTTGGCCACGAGACGGTTTCGCTGGACCACTTGGATGGTGTGACGGTCGACCTCGGCGACGGCGCCTGGTTCAACCTGCGCACCTCCAACACCGAACCGCTGCTGCGGCTCAACGTCGAGGCGCGCAGCAGCGAAGAGATCGACCAGATCGTGCGCCGGGTGTCCGAGGAGATCGCAGCCCAGTCCAACGAGGCGGTGCCATGAGTGCCGCGCACGCCACAATCGATCTCGACGACACCGAGGGGCTGTTGGAGGCCGACCGCGACGGCCTGCTGCGGTCCGCGGCGATGGCCGGCGCCCAGGTGCGCGCCACCGCCGCCGCGGTCGACGAGGGCGGCCTGGACCTGCTGTCTGCCGATCACCGGCCGCGAACGGTCATCTGGGTGGCCGGCCGAGGGGCGGCCGAGAGCGCGGGAGCAATATTGGCCGCCACCCTGGGCGGGGCGGCCGGTGAGCCGATCGTGGTCGCGTCGGAATCCCCGCCCTGGATTGGCCCGCTCGACGTTCTGGTCGTCGCCGGAGACGACGCCGGTGATCCCGCGCTGGTGTCCGCCGCGGCCACCGCGGTGCGCCGCGGAGCCCGGGTGGTGGTCGCGGCGCCCTACGAAGGGCCGCTGCGCGATGCCACCGCCGGACGCAGCGCGGTACTGGAGCCGCGGTTGTGGGCACCCGACGAGTTCGGGTTGAGCCGTTACCTGGCAGCCGGATTGGCCACGCTGCAGGCCGTCGACCCGGCACTGCAGACCGACCTGGCGACGCTGGCCGACGAGCTCGACGCCGAAGCGCTGCGCAACAGTGCCAGTCGCGAAGTGTTCACCAACCCGGCAAAGGCGTTGGCCGAGAGGATGTCTGGGCGGCAGGTGGTGATCGCCGGTGACTGCGCGTCCACCCTGGCGCTGGCCCGCCACGCCGCGGCGGTGGTGCTGCGACTGGCCGGTCAGGCCGTCGCCGCCGCGGGCCTGGCCGACGTGCTGGTCGCTCTGCGCCGCGGTATCGCAACGCAATTCGGCGATCCGGTGGATGCGTTGTTCCACGACGAGGAACTCGACGGCCCGCTGGCGAAGGCGCCGAGGGTATTGGCACTGACCTTGGACGCCGAACGTCCGATGCTCGCCGCGCGGGTGAGCGGGCGCGACGACGTGGACTTGGTGGGCGCCGAAGACATCGGGGAGGCGGGGGCGGTTGCAGCCCCGACCGGGCGGGCTGAACAACAGCTCGCCACACTGGCCGTGCGATTGCAGATGGCCGCGGTATATCTCAGATTGGTGGGGGGATAGCGTCGCAGTGGATTTGCTACGCGGTGCGATACGCACATATGCATGGGGGTCTCGAACGGCCATCGCGGAGTTCACCGGACGGCCTTCGCCGACAGCACATCCCGAGGCTGAACTGTGGTTGGGCGCTCACCCCGCCGACCCGGCCTGGCTGGAATCGTCGGATGGTGACATATCGTTGCTCGATGCCGTGCGGTCCGATCCGGACGGCCAGTTGGGGCCCGCGGTGCGCACGCGTTACGGTGACGTACTGCCGTTTCTGGTGAAGGTGCTGGCCGCCGAGGAACCGCTGTCGCTGCAAGCCCATCCCAGTGCTGAGCAGGCCGTCGAGGGGTTCGTGCGGGAGGACCGCATCGGCGTGCCGCTGAACTCGCCGATCCGCAACTACCGAGACCGCAACCACAAGCCCGAATTGTTGGTCGCGCTGAGCCAATTCGAGGCGCTCGGCGGTTTCCGGCCCGCTGTCCGTTCGGTCGAGCTGATGCGGGCGCTGGGCGTTTCTGAACTCGAACCCCACATCGCGCTGCTGCGCGGGCAGCCCGACGCCGACGGCCTGCGCGCCCTGTTCACCACGTGGATCACCGCGCCGCAGCCGGACCTCGATGTGCTGATCCCCGCGGTCCTCGACGGAGCGGTGGAGTATGTGCGCTCGGGGGCAACGGAATTCAACACGGAAGCCAAGACCCTGCTCGAGCTGGGGGAGCGCTACCCCGGTGATGCCGGTGTGCTGGCGGCCATGCTTCTCAATCGGATCACGCTGGCTCCCGGCGAGGCGATCTACATGCCCGCAGGCAACTTGCACAGCTATATCCGCGGGGTGGGTATGGAGGTGATGGCCAACTCCGACAACGTACTTCGCGGTGGATTGACTCCCAAGCACGTCGACGTGCCCGAACTTCTGCGGGTGCTGGACTTCCGCCCGGCCGACGAAACGACGCTGCGCGCGCCCACGCGCCGCGACGGTATCGAACTGGTCTACGAGACGCCGGCAGCCGAATTCGCCACCTGCATCCTCATCCTCGACGGCGAGAACCTCGGCCACGAGATCGATGCGCCGTCCCGCTACGACGGTCCGCAGATTCTGGTCTGCACCGAGGGATCGGTGGTGGTCCGCGCGAAGTCGGACGCGGTGAAGCTGGATCGTGGGTATGCAGCGTGGGTGGCCGCCGACGACGGCCCGATCAGGTTGGAGGCGTCCGAGCCCGCCAAGCTGTTCCGCGCTACGGTTGGCGCCTGACGAGGGAGGGACACCGTATGTCGACCGAGGGCAGCACCAAGGCGATCCTGGCGGCGCTGGCCGCAAACGCGGGCATCGCGGTCGCGAAGTTCGTCGGCTACCTGATCACCGGAAGCTCTTCGATGCTGGCCGAATCCGTGCACTCGGTGGCCGACACGTCGAATCAGGGGTTGTTGCTGTTCGGGCAGCGCCAAGCGCGTAAGCAGGCCGACAGTCTTCATCAGTTCGGCTACGGCCGCAGCCGGTACTTCTACTCATTCGTCGTCGCCCTGGTGCTGTTCACGCTCGGCTCGATCTTCGCGCTGTACGAGGGTTACCACAAGATCAGCCACCCCGAGCCGCTCACGTCGCCGCTGGTGGCCGTGGTGATCCTGGCGGTGGCAATCGGCTTGGAGACGTACAGCTTTCGCACGGCGATGGTCGAGTCTCGCCCGCTGAAGGGCAAGAGCACCTGGTGGCAGTTCATTCGCCGCTCCCGCAACCCCGAGTTGCCGGTGGTGCTGCTGGAAGACACCGGTGCCCTGATCGGTCTGGTCCTCGCGCTCGCCGGCGTCGGCTTGACAATCCTCACCGGTGATCCGGTGTGGGACGGGATCGGCACCATGCTGATCGGTGTGTTGCTTGGCGTGATCGCCGTGATCCTGATGGTCGAGATGCACAGCCTGCTGATCGGCGAGGGCGCCACTCCCGACGAGTGCCGGGCCATCCAGTCCGCTCTGGAGCAGACCGCTCACGTCGATCGGGTCATTCACCTGCGCACCCAGTACCTGGGTCCGGACGAGATGCTGGTGGGGGCCAAGATCGCGTTGGCGCCCGAAACCGACCTGCCCACCGTAGCCCTCGCCATCGACACCGCCGAGGCGGCCGTGCGGGCGGTGGTGCCCGCGGCCCGGGTCATCTACCTGGAACCGGATCTGGACCGGGCGCTGGCGCGGTAGCCCGCCGCTGCGCCCACCACAGCGCCATATTGTGCCGGACCGCGCGGCCGACGAGCCCGGCCGACGGCACCATGTACAGACTGTCCAGCAGGCTGAAGCGCCGCAGAAACCATTCCGCCAGAACGGGATCGGTTTCCGCGGCGCCGAGGAACTGGTCGAACAGCGCGCCGACCGGCCGGTACCACCACGGCGCCGGGCCGTCGGCGGCGTGCAGTGTCAGGTCGCCGATTGCGTTCATCGTCCACACCGGATAGGTCGATTTGGCGGTGGCACGGCCGAGGTCGTAGGCCAGGTGGCGAGTGCCCGACGCCAGCAGCCGCCGCAGATGCCCGGCCTGCAGTGCGGTCATCGTCATGCCCTGGCCGTAGGTCGGGTTGAAGCTCGCGACGGCATCGCCGAACGGAATGATGCCTGCGGGGAAGCGGTCGAGTTTGTCGTACCGGCGCCACCGGCTCACCGGATAGCGATGAAAGGCGATGTCACCCAACGGCTCTGCCCGGCGGATGGCGGCGGCCAGCGGTGCGGGCAGCGCATCGTCGGCGATCTCGTAGATCTCGGCCAGCGTCTGCGGCGGAGCAATGTGATTGACGGTGAAGGTGGTCAGTCCCCAGGTGCCGTCCTCGTAGGACAACATGCCGAGCCCGGCCTGCTGGTTGCGGGAAACTCCCGCCACGACGACCTTTTCGGCGATCAGGCCGTCGGGGATGCGCAACTGCTGTGTGGCATAACCGATTCCGACGTCGACGGTCCGTTCCGGTGGTCGGGCGAAACCCCACTCCTCGAGCCAGGCAGGCAGCCGGGTGCCGCGACCCGAGGCGTCGACCACAAGGTCGGCGGCCACGAATTCTTCCTTGCCTTCTCCCTTGCCCGTCGCGGCGAGCGCCACGCCGGTGACAGCCTGGCGTTCGCCGTCGAACCGTGGCGCGTTGACGTCGCGTTGCAGGATCTGCACCCCGGGCAGGGCGGCGGTGCGACGGCGGATCTGCCACTCGAGCTGCTTGCGGCTGGGCACATACGCGGTGAACTCGCGACGCAACGTGTGCGCGGTGCCCAGCACGTGCCCGGCCGCGCCGAAGTGGATGCAGTCGGGCCGGTTGTCGAGTTTCACCACCCCGGCGGCGACCATGTCGTCGAGCAGGCCGGGGAACAACGCCTCGAACTCGCAGGCACCGCGGGCCATCAGGATGTGCACGTGCCGGTCCTGGGGCACCGCGCTGCGGTGGGCCGGGGTGTCGGGCAAGGTGTCGCGCTCGTAGACGGTGACGCGGTCGTAGTGCTCGGAAAGCACGCGGGCCGCAGACAATCCTGCGATGCTGGCCCCGATGACGACGGCATGGTGAAGTTTCGGGGGAATGCCCACAATTCCTTCGTACCCGACTGCAGCACCGGCTAACCGGGGTACAGAGAATCATGCACATGACCTCGAAGCGGCGGATCAAGTCGGTGGAGCAGTCCATCCGCGACACCGACGAGCCGGGCACCCGGCTCCGCAAGAATCTGACGTGGTGGGATCTGACGGTCTTCGGCGTCTCGGTCGTCGTCGGGGCAGGCATCTTCACCGTCACCGCGTCGACGTTCGGCAACATCACCGGGCCCGCTATTTCGGTGTCGTTCGTGATCGCCGCCGTGACGTGTGGTCTGGCCGCGCTGTGCTACGCCGAGTTCGCCTCGATGCTGCCGGTCGCCGGCAGTGCGTACACGTTTTCGTATGCGACGTTCGGTGAGTTCGTGGCCTGGATCATCGGCTGGGACCTGATCCTGGAGTTTGCGGTCGGCGCCGCCGTGGTCGCCAAAGGGTGGTCGAGTTATCTGGGCACGGTCTTCGGCTTCTCCGGCGGGGTCGTCGAGATCGGGCCGCTGAACTTCGACTGGGGAGCGCTGCTGATCGTCGCGGTCGTGACCACCCTGCTGGCGCTGGGCACGAAACTGTCGGCGAATGTCTCCGCGGCGATCACCGCGATCAAGGTCGCGGTGGTTGCCCTGGTCGTCATCGTCGGCGCGTTCTACATCAAGGCGGCCAATTTCTCGCCGTTCGTCCCCCCTTCGGAAACCGGAACGGGCTCGTCGGGCACCGGCGTCGACCAGTCGGTGTTCTCCCTGCTGACCGGTGCGGAAAGCAGCCACTACGGCCTGTACGGCGTGCTGGCCGGGGCCTCGATCGTGTTCTTCGCCTTCATCGGGTTCGACGTGGTTGCCACGACGGCCGAGGAGACCAAGAACCCGCAGCGCGATGTCGCGCGCGGCATCCTCGCTTCACTGGCCATCGTCACCGTGCTCTACGTGTCGGTGTCGATCGTGCTCTCGGGCATGGTCCGCTACAGCGACCTGCGCGACAAGGCCGAGGACGGCCACGCCAACCTCGCCACCGCGTTCTCCCTCAACGGTGTGGACTGGGCGGCCAAGGTCATCTCGATCGGTGCGCTGGCCGGCCTGACCACGGTGGTGATGGTGCTGGTGCTCGGCTTGTCGCGGGTCTTGTTCGCGATGGCGCGCGACGGCCTGCTGCCGCGCGAGCTCGCCAAGACCGGCAATCGCGGCACACCGGTGCGGATCACCGTGCTGGTCGGCCTGCTCACGGCGGTCGCGGCCACCGTCTTCCCGATCGACAAGCTCGAGGAGATGGTCAACGTCGGGACGTTGTTCGCGTTCATCCTGGTCTCGGCGGGCGTGATCATCCTGCGGCGCTCCCGGCCGGACCTCGAGCGTGGCTTCCGCGCGCCGCTGGTTCCGGTCCTGCCGATCCTCTCGATCGTGGCCTGCAGCTGGTTGATGCTCAACCTCACCGGCCTGACTTGGATCCGGTTCGGCGTGTGGATGGTCATCGGAGTCGTGTTCTACCTGCTCTACAGCCGGTCGCATTCGGTGCTCGGGCAGCGGGAGGCGGCCCAGGTGGGCTGATTTACAAACACCCATCATTTGTCTAGACACCGGACAAAACTCTCTCTATAGTCAAGTCATCGAACCTGACTTGGGAGGTATCTGTCGTGACGTCTCAACTGGACACCCCCGCGGCGCCCACGCCGTCGGCGCAGTGGCGGGACAGGAAGCGCTACCTGTGGCTGATGGGCCTGATCGCGCCGACCGCGCTGTTTCTGGTCCTGCCGGTCATCTGGGGTTTCAACCAACTCGGCTGGACCGCGGCCTCCCAGGTCTTCTTCTGGGTCGGACCACTCCTGATCTATGTGCTGTTGCCTGCGCTGGACCTGAGGTTTGGCCGGGACGGGCACAACCCGCCCGACGAGGTGATGGAGTATCTGGAGAACGACAAGTACTACCGGTACTGCACCTATGCATTCATCCCGTTCCAGTTCGTCAGCGTGATCTTCGGCGCCTACGTGTTCACCGCGTCGAACCTGAACTGGCTGGGCTATGAGGGCTCGCTGGGCTGGTTCGCCAAGATCGGCCTGGCGCTGTCGGTGGGTGTGCTCGGCGGCACCGGCATCAACACCGCTCACGAACTCGGGCACAAGAAGGACTCGCTGGAACGCTGGTTGTCCAAGATCACGCTGGCCCAGACCTGCTACGGGCATTTCTACATCGAGCACAACCGCGGTCACCACGTGCGGGTCGCCACCCCGGAGGATCCTGCGTCCGCACGTTTCGGCGAGACATTCTGGGAGTTCCTGCCGCGCAGCGTATTCGGCAGTGCGCGCTCGGCGCTCAAGCTCGAGGCAGCACGCCTCCGCCGGCTCGGCCGCAGCCCGTGGGATCCGCGCACCTGGCTGGGCAACGACGTGCTCAACGCCTGGCTGATGTCGGTGGTCCTGTGGGGTGTGCTCATCGCGGTGTTCGGCCCGGCGCTGATTCCGTTCGCGATCATCCAGGCGGTGTTCGGATTCTCGATGCTGGAGGCGGTGAATTATCTGGAGCACTACGGACTGCTGCGCCAGAAGAACGCCAGCGGCCGCTACGAGCGCTGCGCACCGAAGCACAGCTGGAACTCCGATCACCTGGTGACCAACCTGTTCCTGTATCACCTGCAGCGGCACAGCGACCATCACGCAAACCCGACCCGGCGCTACCAGACGCTGCGCAGCATGTCCGATGCGCCCGAACTGCCCAGTGGCTACGCGACTTTGATCGGTGTGACGTACTTCCCCTGGGTGTGGCGCAAGATGATGGACCACCGCGTGCTCGACCACTACGACGGTGATATCACCCGCGTGAACATCGACCCGCGGCGGCGGGAGAAGATCCTGGCCCGGTATGGAGCGTCCGCATGAGCGCGTATCGGTGTCCGGTGTGCGATTACGTGTACGACGAAGCCAAAGGCGCTGCGCGGGAGGGGTTTCCGCCCGGGACCGGGTGGGCGGAGGTCCCCGACGACTGGTGCTGCCCCGACTGCGGGGTGCGAGAAAAGGTGGACTTCGAGGCTTTGGAGATGACGAAATGACTGACTACAAGCTGTTCATTTGTGTGCAGTGCGGATTCACCTACGACGAGGCCAAGGGGTGGCCGGAGGACGGCATCGCGCCGGGCACCCGCTGGGACGACATCCCCGAGGACTGGAGCTGCCCGGACTGCGGCGCGGCCAAGTCGGACTTCGAGATGGTGGAAGTCGCCAGGCCGTAGCGCAAGAGTCGACCGATGACGCCGGAAGCGGCGGAGGAGCAGCGAGGCAATGAGGGCGGCAGCTACAGTCGCGCATGTGAAGAGTCCCCGGGTGCCATATCCCGAGGCTTCTCGCGCGCTGCTGCGGGACTCGGTGCTCGACGCGATGCGAGAAGAGCTACTGACCAAGGACTGGTCGGCGATCACGCTGTCCGACGTCGCACGCACCGCCGGCGTCAGCCGCCAGACCATCTACAACGAGTTCGGCTCCCGTCAGGGCCTGGCACAGGGTTACGCGCTGCGCCTGGCCGATCGCCTGGTGGACGCCATCGGCGATGCGATCACCTCCAACGTCGGCAACGTGCTGGCCGCCTTCACCGAGGGTTTCCGGATGTTCTTCACCGAGTCGGCCGCCGACCCGCTCGTCATCTCGCTGCTGACCGGTGTCGCGAAACCCGACTTGCTGCAGATGATCACCACCGACAGCGCGCCGATCATCACTCGGGCGTCGGCCAAGCTCACCGAGGCCTTCATGAACAGCTGGGTCAGCGCCAGCGAGGAGGATTCGGGGGTGCTGGCTCGCGCGATCGTGCGGCTTGCGAGGAGTTATGTGTCGATGCCGCCCGAAGCCGACCACGATGTGGCCTTAGACCTGGCCCGATTGATGACGCCGTTCGCCGAACGCTACGGTGTAATCGATATTCCTTAGCTGTC
Source organism: Actinomycetes bacterium (assembly GCA_023416315.1). Taxonomy (GTDB): domain Bacteria; phylum Actinomycetota; class Actinomycetes; order Mycobacteriales; family Mycobacteriaceae; genus Mycobacterium. The sequence goes on along the minus strand of JAEZIA010000481.1, from coordinate 26 downwards.
AGAGCGCAGCCGCTGTGAAAACTCGG
>JAEZIA010000477.1 GCA_023416315.1 Actinomycetes bacterium | reverse complement strand
GTGGCGGCCAAGCAGACCACGCCGCGGCGCGCTCCCGCACTTCCCACTCCGGCCGCGGTCCAGCAGGCCGTCATGGCGGGGCTGAGCACCGTGCGGCGCAATCTCGATGACCTGCGGACCAAGATTGAGGTACTCGTCCAGAACCAGATAGACGGGTTCCTGGACAACATGGTCACGCTGCGCATCGACCTCGAACGCCTCTTCAACCCGAACAAGCAGATCATCTACGGCAACCTGGCCAATGTGCAGTACTGGGCGGCCGGCGGCGCCCAGACAGCCAGCCTGATGTCCGCGGCGATGGTGATCAGCGCCCTCACCGGCCAGACCGTCACTGCTGCGAGCATCATCACCGAGGCGATGAACACCGACAGCGTCGCCCAGCCGGGCCGGCCAATGTACCTGGGCACCGACACTTACGACTGGGTGTGGGCGACCGATGCGGTGCAGCTGATGGAAAACCACGGTGTCAAGGTGACGACCTTCATCTATACCAAGAGCCAAGAGCAGCGGGCCCTCGCTACGGTCGAAAACGCGTTGTCGCAAGGCAAGTCGGTGATTGTGAGCATCAGCGGCAAGGTCGTCTCCAGCAACACCAGCAGCACCGAGCAGTGGACCACCGAGCACCAGGCGGTGCTACTCGGCATCAATATCACCAAGAACCTGGCGTACCTCAATGACGGGGCCAACCCTGCGGGCCAGAACCTCACCATGTCGCTCGAGGACTTCCTGGACGCGTGGCAGGCCAGCCGCTACACCACGATCATCGCCGAATTAGCCCCTGCTGCAGCACAAGCCACGCCGCGCGCGGCAAACGAAACCATCGCCGCATGACCGGGCCGGCATCGACATCTGTCAATCGCAACGTTGTAGGCGGGGGCCGACATGACTTCCAGTAAGCGGGCCGGGCGAATCACGACTTTCGGGTTCGCGCTCGGTATCGGAGTGGTGATCGCATCAGGCTCAGGTGCCGCGGTGGCCTCCGCCGCCCCCGACGAGTCCGGGCATTCGGCCACCAGCAGTTCGTCGGCGTCGCACGGCTCGTCCGCACGCGCGAACCGAGGACCCTCGGCGTCGCCCAAGAAATCGGTGGTGCGACTTGGTGCCGCCAAGACGAAGCCGGTCGCCGCGAACGGTGCTTCCGACCCCGCCGGCGCGACGTCGGTGAGCACCCCCGTCCCCTCCCGGGCGCGGACGTTGGCGGTCGTTCCATCGGTGGCCGACGAGAGCACCCCGGTCACGACGACCAAGGCCGCGCCGACCGTGGCTGCCAAACAAGCCCCGGCACGGCGCCTGCCCACACCGACAGAGATTCAGCAGACCATCGCGGCCGGACTCGACGGTGTCCGGCGTGATCTCGACACCCTGCGACGCAACATCGAGCTGCTCGTCAGACACCAGATCGAGGGCATCCGGGACAACCTGACCACGCTACGGTACGACCTCGAGGCCATCATCGGCCCGAACCGCCCGCCGGTGACCCCGGACATCCCAGACGCACCGGGTGTGATCGGCAATCCGACCGCCAAGGAGAACCTCTTCGTCCAGCAGGGCCAGACCAACCGCTGCGTTCTGATGGCGACGGCGATGGTGATCGGGCAACTCCTGGGCGCTGACAAGATGCCCACCGCCGAGGCCATCACCAACGAAGCGGCCACCACACCGAGCAGCGTGACGCCGGGCGCGATGATCTACGACCCGGTGAACGACACCTACGTCAAATACGCCGACGCGCTGCAGCTTCTGGAGAATCACGGCATCACCGCGATCTCGACTCAGTACTCCAAGGGCCAGGGCGGCCTCGCCTACGACAACGTCAAAGCAGCACTGATCGCCGGAGAGTCGGTCATCGTGACCGTGAATGCCAACATCGCCTGGGGGCGCGCCGCCCCGGGTGACGCCGTCACCGCCAATCACGCGATCACCGTCTTAGGCATCGATACCGTAAACGACATCGTCTACGTCAACGACAGCGCGTTCTCGAGGCCCGGCATCGCCATGAAGCGCTCGCTGTTCATGAGCGCGTGGGCAGCGAACGACTTCCAGACCATCACCGCCCACGTCACTCCGGCCCAGGAGTCGACGATCGCGGCCTGATCGGCCAAACCCACGATTAGAGGTTTGGCGTCGTCGGCAAATACCATCGACGACGCAATGAGCGATCAAGACCTCGAAGTCCGGACCACCCCGTCGGGTGCGGCGAACCGACTCACCGCCGAAGCCGCCCGACGGCGCACCTTCGCCGTCATCAGCCACCCCGACGCGGGCAAATCCACCCTCACCGAAGCGCTGGTGCTGCATGCCCGGGTGATCACCCAGGCGGGTGCCATCCACGGCAAGGCCGGACGACGCGCCACGGTGTCGGACTGGATGGAGATGGAGCAGGCCAGAGGTATCTCTATCACCTCGACCGCACTACAGTTCCCCTACCGCACACCCGAGGGCCAGGACTGCGTCATCAACCTGCTCGACACTCCGGGCCACGCCGACTTCTCCGAAGACACCTACCGGGTACTCAGCGCCGTCGACTGCGCAGTGATGTTGATTGACGCCGCCAAGGGGCTGGAACCGCAGACGCTGAAGCTGTTCCAGGTGTGCAAGCATCGCGGCCTGCCGATCCTCACGGTGATCAACAAGTGGGACCGTCCTGGCAGGCACGCCCTGGAGCTTCTCGACGAGATCCACGACCGCATCGGGCTCAAACCCACCCCGCTGACCTGGCCGGTCGGCATCGCCGGCGACTTCAAGGGCGTACTGGATCGACGGACCGGCAACTTCATCCGGTTCACCCGCACCGCGGGCGGTGCCACGGCGGCACCCGAAGAGCACATCGCCCCTGAACGCGCGCGCGAGGCGGCCGGAATCGACTGGGACAACGCGGTCGAAGAATGCGAGTTGCTGTCGGCCGACGACGGTGACCACGACCAAGAGTCGTTCCTGCAGGGAGTGACCACCCCCGTCCTGTTCACCTCTGCGGCGCTGAACTTCGGGGTGAACCAGCTCCTGGACAACCTGACCCGGCTCGCGCCCGCGCCAAGCGGGCAGGTAGCCGTGGACGGCAAAATGCGACCGGTCGATTCGCCGTTCAGCGCGTTTGTCTTCAAGGTTCAGGCGGGCATGGATTCCGCCCACCGCGATCGCATCGCCTACGCGCGGGTCTGCTCGGGAACATTCGAGCGCGGTGACGTCCTCACCCATGCCGCAACCGGCAAGCCGTTCGTGACGAAGTACGCGCAGTCGGTCTTCGGCCAACAACGCTCGACCCTCGACAATGCCTGGCCGGGCGATGTGATCGGGCTGGCCAACGCGGCGGCGTTGCGCCCGGGTGACACCCTGTTCCGTGACGTACCGGTGCAGTTCCCACCGATACCCAGCTTCTCCCCGGAACACTTCTCGGTCGCCAGGGGCACCGACCCGAGCAAACACAAGCAATTCCGCAAGGGCATCGAACAATTGGAGCAGGAAGGTGTGGTGCAGGTGCTGCGGTCAGACCGCCGCGGCGAGCAGGCACCCGTGCTGGCCGCCGTCGGGCCGCTGCAGTTCGAGGTGACCAGCCACCGAATGGCCACCGAGTTCAACGCACCGATCTCGCTCGAACCGTTGCCCTACACGGTCGCCCGCGCCGTGGACCCCGACGACGCACCGTTCGTCGACAAGCAAGTCTCCACCGAGGTCCTCACCCGCACCGACGGCGTGATGCTCGCGTTGTTCACCACGAAGTGGCGCCTACAAGGCTTCCAAGAGGACAACCCCACAGTGACCTTGCGCCCGCTGGTCGCCGCCGGCGACGACTGAGTGCGATTTCGGCGCGAAAACCGCCGCTGAGCGAACGAAAGCGCGCCGAAGTCACCGCGGGCGGACGACCACCTGATGGGTGTGTGCGTCCGGCGGGGTGGCGATCACGTCGGCGACGATCCGCGCGACGGTCTCTGGTTTCAGGAATCGCGACGGGTCGTACTCGCCACCTTCGTAGGCGACCAGGTCTTGCTGCATCTCGGTGTCGACCCGGCCCGGGTGCACGCTGGTGACCCGAAGCTCCGGGACGTCCGCGCGCAGGGAATCCGCGAACGCCCGCTGGGCGAACTTGCTCGCCGAATAGGCGGCCAGTCCGGGCGATGCGTTCAGTCCGGCCCCGGAGTTGATGAACACGACGTGCCCGCGCGCCGCCCGCAGCGCGGGCAGCAGCGCCAGCGTGAGCGCGACGGCGCCGGTGACGTTCACCTCGAAGCAGGACCGCCACTGGTCGGGGGTGGAGTCGTCGAACCGGCCCGGATGCGCGACGCCGGCGTTGTGCACCAGCACGTCGAGTTCGGCCAGTGGCTCGGCGGCGGCTTCGATCCCGTCGGGGTCGGTGAGGTCCAACGGCCAGGTGGTCGCGCCGAGGCGGGCAGCAACTGCGTCGAGCCGCGCCGACGGTCGACCAGCCAGCAGCAACGTGTGGGTGGGGGCCAGCGCGTCGGCGATCGCGGATCCGATCCCACCGCTGGCGCCGGTAATCAGAGCGGTCGGCACAAAACCAACCCTACCGACCTGCGTTTCGCGCGCCCGCCCCGCAGAATGAACGCGTGGCATTCGACCCGAGTTTCGGCCCGACGCAGTTGGCGGCCCGCGCGGCCTACCTGCTGCGCGGCAATGACCTCGGCGTCATGACGTCCGCCGCGCCGCTGCTCTACCCGCACATGTGGAGTTGGGATGCCGCGTTCGTCGCGGTCGGGCTGGCCCCGCTGAGCGTCGAACGCGCCGTCGTCGAACTCGACACCCTGCTCTCGGCGCAGTGGACCAACGGGATGATCCCGCACATCGTGTTCGCCAACGGGGTGGACGGCTACTTCCCGGGTCCGGCTCGCTGGGCCACCTCGGCGCTGGCCGCCCACGCCCCGCGCACCCGGCATACCTCGGGCATCACCCAGCCGCCCGTGCACGCCATCGCCGTGCAGCGCATCCTGGATCGCGCCCGCACCAGGGGCCGCTCCACCCGGGCGGTGGCCGAGGCCTTCCTGGATCGCCGCTGGCCGGATCTGGTGCGTTGGCATCGCTGGCTGGCCGAAGCGCGCGATCAGAACGAGCGCGGCCGCGTCACGCTCTATCACGGCTGGGAATCCGGGATGGACAACTCACCACGCTGGGATTCCGCGTACGCCAACGTGATTCCGGGCAGCATCCCGGAGTATCAGCGCGAGGACAACCACATCGTCACCGACGCCAGCCAACGGCCCAGCGACACCGAGTACGACCGGTATCTGTGGCTGCTGGAAGAGATGAAATCCGTTCGCTACGACGACGATCTGCTGCCCAAGGTGATGAGCTTCGCCGTCGAGGACGTGTTCGTCTCGGCGATCTTCGCGGTGGCCTGCGATGTGCTGGCCAACATCGGCGAGGACTACAAGCGGCCCAACGCCGATGTGCGCGATCTGTATTCGTGGGCGGAGCGGTTCCGGGCCGGCGTCGTCGAGACCACCGACACAAGAACCGGTGCCGCAAGGGATTTCGATGTCCGAGTAGAGAAATGGATCGCGACCGAGACCGCCGCGCAGTTCGCGCCGCTGCTGTGCGGCGGCCTGTCACACGATCGGGAACGCGCGCTGCTGCGGATTCTGGAAGGCCCGCGGTTCTGCGGACACCCGGATCTGAAATACGCGGTGATTCCGTCCACCTCGCCGGTCTCCAAGGACTTCCGGCCCCGCGAGTACTGGCGTGGCCCGGTCTGGCCGGTGCTGACCTGGCTGTTCTCCTGGGCGTTCGCCCGCAGGGGATGGTCGGAGCGGTCGCTGCTGCTGCGTCAGGAAGGGCTGCGGCAGGCCAGTGACGGCACCTTCGCCGAGTACTACGAACCGTTCACCGGCGAACCGCTCGGCAGCATGCAACAGTCGTGGACCGCGGCCGCAGTTCTGGACTGGCTCGGTTAGGTCCCGGCTAGTTCTCGGCCTGCTCGGCCAACCGCTCCAGCGGCCGCAGCGCCTTGGCCAACGTGTCGCGTTCCTCGTCGGTCAGCCTGGCCAGCAGATTCGCCAGGTTCGCGCGCCGCACGGCCAGCGCCTCGCGGTGCTGAACCAGTCCCTGCGGCGTCACCTCGACCAGCACCGCGCGCAGGTCGGAGGGGTCGCGGGATCGCTTGACCAGCCCGAGCTTCTCCAGCCGGCGGATCGCCACGGTGGTGGTCGGGGTGCGCACACGTTCGCGCGCGGCCAGCTCGGTCATCCGGATCGGACCCTGATCCAGCAGGGTCAGCAGGATGGACAGCTGGGCGAGGGTGAGGTCGGCTCCGGCGTTGTTGGATTTGGTGTCGGCGCGGCGCAAGACCGAAAAGAGCTTCGACAAGACCCGTTGCAGGTCTCCGGACAGGTCAGTGACCTGCGGCTCGGCCTCAATCATAGTTCGCCAGTCTAACCTGTGAGTCGTTGTCAACCGCGCGATACGCGGTTTTCGCGTCCGACTTAAAGAACTTGCGACAGGAAGCGCTGCAGCCGGTCGGTCTCGGCGGCCGCGAAGATCTGGTCCGGCGGTCCGGATTCGATCACCTCGCCGTAATCCATGAACACCACGGAGTCCGCCGTCGACTGGGCGAACCCCATCTCGTGGGTGACCACCACCATCGTCATCCCGTCCGATCCGAGCTCCGCGATCAGCGCCAGGATGCCCTTGACCAGCTCGGGATCCAGCGCCGAGGTGGCCTCGTCGAAGAACATCACCTGCGGGGCCATCGCCAGCGCGCGGGCGATCGCCACCCGCAGCTGCTGGCCGCCGGACAGGGTGGCCGGGCGCACCTCGGCTTTGTGCCGCAGCCCGACCCGCTCGAGCTGGTCCAGTGCCAGCTCGCGGGATGCCTCGGCCGACAACCGTTTGAGCTTGCGCGGCGCCAGCGCGACGTTGTCCACCACGCTGCGGTGCGGGAACAGGTTGAACTGCTGGAACACCATGCCGATGCGTTGACGCAGAACGTCGGGATCGTCGCGCAGCACGGACTTTCCGTCGAGCAGGATGTCGCCGCGGTCGGGCTCGTAGAGCCGGTTCAGGGTGCGCAACAACGTCGACTTACCGGACCCGGACGGTCCGATGACCGCCGTCGTCGTGCCGGCGGGCACGTCGAGATCGACGCCGCGCAGCACCTTGTTGGCGCCGAACGCCAAGTGAATGTCGGTGGCCGCCAACGACACCGGCTCGGGCAGCGAAGCCATCACACCATCTCCTGGCTCGTGGTCGTCGGCGACAACGGATCCTCGTCGGTCTGGACTCGGCCGCGCCGCAGCCGGGAGTCGATGTAGTTGACCAGGTGGGTGAGCGGGATCGTCAGGATCAGATAAAAGATGCCGGCCGCCACCAACGGCGACAGGTTGCCGGTCTGGGCGTTGAGGTCGCGACCGACCTGGAACAGTTCACGCTGGCTGGCCACCAGCCCCAGGAAGTACACCAGCGATGAGGCTTTCAGCAGTGAGATGAACTGGTTCACCAGCGCGGGCAGCACCCGTCGCACCCCCTGCGGGATCACCACCAGCCGCATCGAGGACGAGTAACTGAACCCCAGCGCGCGGGACGCCTCCATCTGCCCGGCATCGACACTCTGGATACCGGATCGGAAGATCTCACCGATGTAGGCCGCGGCCATCAGGCCGAGCGCGGCGATCCCCAACGGATACGGGTTGTTACCGGTCAGACCGCCGACGACCGGTCCGATGCCGAGGCCGATCAACAGGATGATCACCACTTCCGGGAGTCCGCGGAAGATGTCGGTGTAGACCCGCGCCGGCCAGCGCAGCCAGCGTGAGCGGGAGATCCCGGCGACGGCCAGCGCCATGCCGAGCAGCAGTCCGATGACGCTCGCGCTGAACGTCAGCACCAGGGTGTTCGGCAACCCGGTGGTCAGCAGGTCGGGGATCGCCTGTTTGTAGAGGTCCCAATCCAGGAACGACTCCCGCAGCTGCGTCAGCACCGATTTCGGTGCCGCCCCCGCGGCGGCGGGCTTCTCCTGCGCAGCGGCGATCGCGGCGAAGTCGGGCAGCTGCGGCACCGGCGCGGCTTTGGACCCCGGCTTCCAACCCGGCGGCAGTGCCCTCGGCACCCAGTCGGAGTACAGGCGCGACCAGGTGCCGTCGGCGATCACCGCGTCCAGACCGGCGTTGAGCGCGTCGATCAGCGGCGCGTTCTCTTTGGCCACCGCGTAGGCGACGAAATTGTCCAAACTGAAGGTGTTTTCGACGATCTCGGCCGGATCGCCGGGCTTGACGGTGCCGACCGCCTGCTGCGAGGGCGCCACCCAGGCGTCGATCTGCCGGGTCTTCAGGCTGGCGTAGACGGTGTTGTAGTCGGGGAACTTCACCGGTTCCAGGTGCAGCGAGTCGACGACGTAGGCCTCCTGCACAGTGCCCTGCACCACGCCGATGCGCTGTCCGGGTCCGAGCTTCTCGAAGCCCGTGATCGGCGAACCCGACGGCACCACCAGAGAGAAGTAGCCGAAGTCGTAGCCGTTGGTGAAGCCGACGGTGCGCCGGCGGGCATCGGTGGTGGTGATCGACGAGGAGGCGACGTCGAAGCGGCGGGCGGCCGTCTGAGCGAGCAGACCGGAGAACTCGGTGCCCACGAAATTGACCTTCAGGCCGATCTTCTCGGCGATCGCGCGCAGCAGTTCGTTGTCGAATCCGGTGAACTGACCCTTCGAGTCGATGCAGATGCTCGGCGGGGCGTCCGAGAGCGTGCCGACGGTCAGGGTGCCCGGGGTGATCAGGCCAAGTGCGTCGCGATTGATCGAGGTGAGCGGTTCCACCGTTGCGGTGGTGTATTTGTCTTGATCGGGGCCTTTGGCCGCGGCGGCCAGGTTGGTGGGCAGCGCGCTGGCCGACTCGACGCCCGGCGGAGCGCACTGGTCGGCGCCCGCGGGTGCGGCGGTCACCAGGCCGGCGATCATCAACAGGACCGACAGCAGTGCCGCCAGACGTACGCCGGCGCGCGGGATCCGGTCGGTGTGAATAACCATCACTAGCAACGTACTGCCCAGGGCAGTCCCGGCACGCTTTGTGATCAGACGGAGTCCAAGTCGGCGAGCACACCGCGCCGATGTAGTTCGGAGACAAGCACGTCGGCCATCAAATCCGTGCGGTCCAAACAGGCCTGCCGGGCGGCCGCCGGATTCCGGCGGCGGATGGCGGCGTGCTCAGCCTCGGCAAGTGGCAACAGCTGCGCCATCGTGTCGGGGTAGTTGGCCCAGAACTCCTGCGGCATGAAGCTGCGGGACGCCCGGACGGCGGCGCGTAGGCGCGGGCCGGCGTAGGCCTCGAGGACGATGTCGCGGTAGAGGTTGGCGCCGTCGAGGAAGTCGTGCGTATCGGGCGCCGACCGCATCATCGTCATCGCCTCGTCGAGCTTCGCGAGCACCTCCGGTCGCGGGTTCGCGGCGGCACGGGCGGTCACCGCGCCGGTCAACAGTCCGTGCACTTCGTGGTGCTCACGCAGGACATCGGCATCGAAGCGGTGGACGAACGCGCCGCGGTGGTAGCGCGACTCCAGGATGCCGTCGTGTTCGAGTTGGTTCAGGGCTTCCTGCACGGGCACCCGGCTCAGGCCCAGCGCAGCAGTGATCTCGTTGCGGTCCACCCGATCCCCCGACCGCAACCGGCCGGTGAGGAGCAGGTCGAGGACGTGGGCAACGACCAAGTCCTTCTCTTTGATCCCGTAGCGTTTGGGCATCTTTTTCTCCGCGGCGTCCTGCAGACGTGCACTGGGCGCAATCTTCCTGGTTAGTCCCGGGTTTCTCGCACAATCCGCGGTAACGAGACTGTGAGTCTCGTTACGCTCCGAGGATGACGACAATCGGTCTGCCGGACAGTTATTACGCCGACACCCCGTTGGCCGCGGGGCGTACCGCGGCGGTGGAGCATCTACTCAGGCCAGGCCCGGTGTATCAGGTCGGCTCCATGTGGCTGATCACCAGCTACGAGGGCGTCCGCTTCGCCCAGAAGCACCCCGAGTTGTTCTCCTCGGCGAAGGCCTTTGACGGCGTGGCCAACGCGATCCAGATGATCCCGATCGCGATCGACCCGCCCAAGCACGCCGACTATCGCCGAGTGCTCGATCCGATGTTCGGGCCCAAGCGGATGGAAGCGATGGACGGCGAACTGCGTGCGCAGCTGCGCGGGCACATCGACGCCTTCGCTCCGCTCGGTCGCTGCGACGTGGTCGCCGACCTGTCCTACAAGTTCCCGACGCAGGCGATCCTGACGCTGTTCGGGCTGCCGCTGGAACACCTGCCCAAATTCCTCGAGTGGGTGACCGGCATCATCAAAGGCGCCGACATCGCGTCCTTGGGCAGCGAGCAGTCGCAGTCGGTATTAGATTGCAGCATCGCGCTTTTCGGCTTCCTGGCCGAGCAGATCGAGATCAAGCGCAGCCACCCCGGCGACGACATGCTCAGCAACGTCCTGGCTCTCGACGGTGACGCGGCCTGGACCGACGCCGAGATCCTCGGCCTGTGCTTCCTGATCATCTTGGCCGGACTGGACACCGTCACCGGTGCCATCGGGTTCGCGCTGCACACGCTGGCCCAGGATCCGGCGTTGCGGCACCGGTTGATGGGCGACCCGTCGTTGATCCCGCCCTTCATCGAGGAGATGTTGCGACTCGAGGGCCCGGTGCCCGGGGTGCCTCGGGTGACAACCGCCGACGTCGAGGTCGAAGGCGTGGTGATCCCGGCACATTCGCAAGTCATGCTGATGTTGTTCACCGCCAACCGCGATCGCGAGGGGGCGCAGGAGATGGACTTGACGGCGAAGCCGACGCACCTGGCCTTCGGCGGCGGCATCCACCGCTGCCTCGGCTCACACCTGGCCCGCCGCGAACTCCGGCTGACCATCGAGGAATTCCACGCCCGCATCCCCGACTACCGATTGGCCGGCGAGGCCAAGGTGTTATGGCCCGCCGGCACCTTCGGCCTCGAGTCGCTGCCGCTGGAGTTCGAGCCCTGCTGACTCAGCGGTTGTCGCGCCAGCGCACCAGCGTCTCGGCCGGGCCCAGGTCGTAGTCCGGTCCGTCGCAGCCGACCGTCAGTAGGGTCACGCCGAGGCCGGTCAGCGCCTCCGCGCTGGCGATGATCGCGTCGGGGTCGCGACCCTCGACGCCCGAGGATCGTTCGACCTCGCTCGGGTCGCGTCCGACGTCGGCGCAATGCCGGTCGAGCACCTCGGCCTTGCCGGGGTAGGTCTCGGCATTGGTGAAGCCGTGCCAGATGTTTCCGTGCTCGGCGACCAGTCGCAGGGTCTTCTTCTCACCCTGCCCGCCGATCAGGATCGGGATCTCCCGGGTGGGGGCCGGGTTCAGCTTGGCCAGCCGGGACTTGATTCGCGGCAGCGCACCCGCCAGGTCGTCGAGCCGGCTCCCGACGGTGCCGAAGTCGTAGCCGTACTCGTCGTAGTCCTTCTGCTTCCAGCCCGAGCCGATGCCGAGGATCAGCCGGCCGCCGGAGATGTGGTCGACGGTGCGGGCCATGTCGGCCAACAGCTCCGGATTGCGGTAGGAGTTGCAGGTCACCAGCGCGCCGATCTCGACCCGTGAGGTCTGCTCGGCCCAGGCGCCCAACATGGTCCAGCACTCGAAGTGCGCACCGTCGGGATCACCGTAGAGCGGAAAGAAGTGGTCCCAGTTGAAGACCACGTCGACGCCGATGTCCTCACAGCGGCGGACGGCGTCGCGAATCTGGTTGTAATCGGTGGAGTGCTGCGGCTGCAATTGCACGCCGATACGAATGGGGAAGGTCACAACTCAACCGTACGTCGCACGGCACGACGATATTCCCGACCGCCGGGAATCGGCTCAGCCGCCGAGCACGTCCCGCAAGATCTGGGTGAGAACCCGGGGTTGGTCGCCCTGGACCGAGTGACCCGAGTCGGGTACGACGATCACCTGCTGGAAACCCGGTGCGGTGCGGGCGAATTCGGCGGCGTCGTCGTCGTTGACGAAATACGAATTGGCGCCGCGGACCAACGTGGTCGGCATGGTGATCGACGGGACGTCATCCCACAGGCCGGCGAATGACTCCGGCAGACCGTCGCGTTTGTCCGCGCCCTTGCGGAACGAGTCGTAGCGCCACGTCCAGGTGCCGTCGTCCAATTGCTTTGAATTGTGAAAGACGCCGCGGCGCAACGACTCCCGGCTCCGGGTGGGCGAGGCGGCGATGGTGACGTCCAGCATGGCGGCGAAGCTGTCGAAGGTGCGCTCGCCCTGAACCAGCGCGACCGCGCCCAGCTGAGCCTGACTCATCTGTTCGTGACGTTCCGGTGCGGACGGCGTCACGTCGACGAGGAGCAGCTTGGGGACCAGCGCAGGCTCGACGGTCGCGATGCGCAGCGCGGTCAGCCCGCCCAGCGACATCCCGACCACCAGCTGCGGGGACGGCGCCCAGTCGCGCAGCACCGGCAGCAGGGTGTCGGCGTTGAGCCGGGGGCCGTAGTCGCCGTCCTCCCGCCAGGCCGAGCGGCCGTGGCCGGGCAGGTCGATTGCGAGCGCCGGAACGCCCAGACCGAGGATGACGGTGTCCCAGGTGTGGGCATTCTGCCCGCCGCCGTGCAGGAACACCACCTGCGGCGGTTCGTCACCCCACTTCAATGCGCTGATCGGGCCGGACTCGATTCTGGTGATCGGCGGAAGTGGGCCGCTCACCCCGGCCTGTTCGGCGTTCTCGGGGAGCAAAGCGAATTCGTCGTCGAGGCGGATCAGCTCGTCATCGGAGATCACACCCTCATCTAACGCGAAAGTGCGGCCAGATCGCGATGGGACGTCCCATCCGGATCTGACCGCACTGTCGGTGCGGAGGCTTATTCTCCGGCGATGAACTTCTCGAGTTCCGCGCGGGCGATGTCGTCGGCCAGCTGCTTGGGCGGGCTCTTCATCAGGTAGGCCGAGGCCGGGATGATCGGGCCGCCGATGCCGCGGTCCTTGGCGATCTTTGCGGCACGGACGGCGTCGATGATGATGCCTGCCGAGTTCGGCGAGTCCCACACCTCGAGCTTGTACTCCAGGTTCAGCGGCACGTCACCGAAGGCGCGGCCTTCGAGACGGACGTAGGCCCACTTGCGGTCGTCGAGCCACGCGACGTGGTCGGACGGGCCGATGTGGACGTTCTTGTCCTCGACCTTGCCGGCCAGCGAGCCGGTCAGGTTCGACGTCACAGCCTGGGTCTTGGAGACCTTCTTGGACTCCAGGCGCTCACGCTCGAGCATGTTCTTGAAGTCCATGTTGCCGCCGACGTTCAGCTGGTACGTGCGATCCAGGGTGACGCCGCGGTCCTCGAACAGCTTGGCCATCACGCGGTGGGTGATGGTGGCACCGACCTGGCTCTTGATGTCGTCGCCGACGATCGGCACACCGGCGTCGGTGAACTTCTTCGCCCATTCCGGGTCCGAGGCGATGAACACCGGCAGTGCGTTGACGAACGCGACCTTGGCGTCGATCGCGCACTGTGCGTAGAACTTGTCGGCCTCGTCCGAGCCCACCGGGAGGTAGGACACCAGGACGTCAACTTGAGCGTCCTTGAGGATCTTGACCACGTCGACGGGCTGCTCATCAGAGAGCTCGATCGTGTCGGCGTAGTACTTGCCGATGCCGTCCAGGGTCGGGCCGCGCTGCACGACGACGTCGGTCGGCGGCACGTCGGCGATCTTGATGGTGTTGTTCTCCGAGGCGAAGATCGCCTCGGACAGGTCGAAGCCGACCTTCTTGGCGTCGACGTCGAAGGCGGCGACGAACTTCACGTCGCGTACGTGATAGGGGCCGAGCTTGACGTGCATCAGGCCGGGAACGGTGGCGTTCGCGTCGGCGTCCTTGTAGTACTGCACGCCCTGCACCAGTGAGGACGCGCAGTTACCGACGCCGACAATGGCGACCCGCAC
>JAEZIA010000473.1 GCA_023416315.1 Actinomycetes bacterium | reverse complement strand
GCAACTACCAACGCGGCGACAAAACCACCCGGACCTACCGCACCCGCGAACCCAAACCACCATCATGAGTGTCAGCGATGTCCCGCGACATAAGTGTCAGCGATGTCCCGAGACACCACAGTTCGCTCAGCGACGGTTTTCGCGCCGAAATCGCTACGAGGAATATTGCGGCGCCCGTCGCTGTCGTGTGGTTCATGACAACAGCACTGGTGACCGGAGCCACCGCCGGTATCGGCTACGCGATCGCAACCGAACTGGCTCGCCGTGGCGTCGACGTGATCGTTCACGGACGCGACGCCGAGCGCGGCAACAAGGTCGTTCAGGAGATCGAAAATGCCGGTGGCAGCGCGAAGCTCGTCGCCGCCGATCTGGCCGACGTTGACGACGTCGGCAGGCTTGCCCGAGCTGCCGGCGACGTCGACATCCTGGTGAACAACGCCGGCATCTACAGCTTCGCCGACACGGTGGAGACCACCGACGAGCAGTACGAAGCCCAGTTCGGCGTGAACGTGCGCGCCCCCTTCATCCTGGTGAGGGAACTCGCGCCGGGCATGGCCGCCCGCGGCGAGGGCGCGATCGTCAACATCACCACGGTGGTGGCCACCACGCCGGGGGCCGGCGCGGGCGTGTACGGCGCCACCAAAGCCGCCCTGGAGCTGTTCACCAAGGTATGGGCCGACGAGTTCGGCAAATCCGGCGTCCGGGTGAACGCGGTATCACCCGGGCCGACCGCCACCCCCGGCACCACGGGTATCCCAGGTCTGCTCGACGGGCTGGCCGGCACCCGAGCGCTTCGGCGGGTCGCGCAGCCGGAGGAGATCGCGCAGGTCGTGGCGTTTCTGACCAGCCGGGACGCCAGCTACGTCAACGGCGCGATCGTGCCCGTCGACGGCGGCGCCCTGGGGCTGAGCGCCTAGACCGCGAGTACCGCGTCCAGCGCGGACAGGAAGATGCCGAGCCCGTCGTCGGACGGGCCGGTCAGGGCTTCGGTGGCGTGCTCGGGGTGCGGCATCAGGCCGACGACCCGACCGTTGGCCGAGCTGATCCCGGCGATATCGCGCATCGAGCCGTTGAGGTTCTCCGCGTAGCGGAACACCACCCGACCGTCCCCTTCGAGTTCGTCGAGCACGGCCTCGCTGGCCACGTAGCGGCCCTCACCGGACTTCAGCGGCACCAGCAGTTCGGCGCCCGATTCGTAGCGCGACGACCACGCGCTGGTGATCGAGTCGACCCGAAGCCAGACGTCACGGCAGATGAAGTGCAGGCCGGCGTTGCGGGTCAGCGCCCCGGGCAGCAGGCCGGCCTCGCACAGCACCTGGAAGCCGTTGCAGATGCCGAGCACCGGCATCCCGGCCTGCGCGGCGGAGATCACCTCGCCCATCACCGGCGCGAACTTCGCGATCGCACCGCACCGCAGGTAGTCGCCGTAGGAGAAGCCACCCGGCACCACCACGGCGTCGACCCCCTTGAGGTCGGCGTCGCCGTGCCACAGGCTGACCGCTTCGGCGCCGGCCAGCCGCACCGCGCGGGCGGCGTCGACGTCATCGAGCGTGCCGGGGAAGGTGATGACGCCGATCCGGGCACTCATGACGGGTCCCTGGTGACCGAGAAGTCTTCGATGACGGTGTTCGCAAGCAGCGATTCGGCGATCTCGGCAAGCGTCGAGTCGCTGACCGAATCGTCGACCTCGAGTTCGAATCGCTTGCCCTGCCGGACATCTGAGATACCGGCGTGTCCCAGCCGACCCAAGGCACCGACGATCGCCTGACCCTGCGGGTCGAGAATCTCGGCTTTGGGCATCACGTTGACCACTACACGGGCCACAGGCGCTCCTGCTGACGTCGAGGACTATTGCGGGTCAACTCTACCGGCGCGTTACGGGCAGGACCCGATGTAGGCCGTGCACAACGGCGCGCCGAGGGCGTCGAGCACGGTTTCGTCGCTGGCCATCGGCCACGCGGTCTGCGGGGGTGCGGTTGACCACATGGCCAGTTCGGTCACCGTGCTGTTGGCCGGATTGGCCACCACATAGTGGCGCAGGATCACCGGACCGCTGATCACCGCGGCCATCCGGTCCGGTTCGTTGACGGTCAGCGACGGCGAGGACGCCGGGTTGGTGCGCTGGCAGGACCGCAGCGCGGCGACCGCAGCGCCGAACACGTCCTGGGCGAGTTGGCCTCCACGCCAGGTTTCGCCGCGCCAGTGCATCACCTGCGCCTGCAGCTGCCACTGCCCCGCCGGATTGACGACGGTGGCGCGTTCGGCGACCGCGTAGGAGCGCGGATCCTGGGGCACCGGCGGGGTCCCGCACAGCTCCTCGAACCGAAACCGGGGCGAGGTGGCGGTCACCGCGACCCCGGCCAGCCGCGGCCAGGCGTAGCGGGCGTTGAGCGGTATCGCCCACGGTGGAACCCACGCCGCGTCCGGGATGCGGTCGCAGTTCGGCGGGCAGGTGTCGGAATCGGCGGCAGCGTGCGGCGGAATGGCGAGCCCGCAGGCCACCAGCATCACCGCGATGACCAACCGCATGTATTCGACGCCTTTCAGTGCGCGCACAATCGTAATCATGGAGTTGACGCATTTCGGGCATTCATGTCTTCTCGCCGAGTTCGACGGCGCCACGCTGTTGTTCGATCCGGGGAACTTCTCGCACGGCTTCGAGGGTGTGACCGGCCTGTCGGCGATCCTGATCACCCACCAGCACCCGGACCATGCCGACCGCGAGCGCCTCCCGGCGCTGGTGGCGGCCAACCCGAACGCGGTGCTCTACGCCGACCCGGCCACCGCTGCCGAACTCGGCGAACCGTGGCGGGCCGTGCACGTCGGCGACGAGCTCAACGTCGCCGGGCTGCGGATCCGCGGGGTCGGCGGCCAACATGCGGTCATCCACCCGGAGATCCCGATCATCGACAACATCTCGTACCTGGTCGGCGATGCCGATCACCCGGCCCGGCTCATGCACCCCGGCGACGCGCTGTTCGTTCCCGGCGAGCCGGTCGACGTGCTGGCCACGCCGGCGGCCGCGCCGTGGATGAAGATCTCCGAGGCGGTGGACTACCTCCGGGCAGTCGCACCGGAACACGCCGTCCCGATCCACCAGGGCGTAGTGGCCCCCGAGGCCCGCGGAATCTATTACGGTCGGCTCACCGAGATGACCGACACCGACTTCCGGGTGCTGCCCGAAGAGAGTTCGTTCCGATTCTGAAACTCCCTGTGCTGGAAGGTGTTTGAATGAGCAATGCGGACTTGACGCGCCTGTTCGGACTGTCCGGGAAGACCGCACTGGTCACCGGTGGCAGTAGCGGTATCGGGGTGATGATCGCGCGCGGCCTGCTGCAGGCGGGCGCCGAAGTGATCATCAGTTCCCGCAAGGCCGACAAGTGCGAGCAGGTCGTCGCCGCGCTGTCCGAGTTCGGACCGATCCGCGCCATCCCCGCCGACCTGTCCCGCCAGGACGAGTGCAAGCGGCTGGCGGCCGAGGTCCGAACCGGCACCGACCAACTGCACATCCTGGTGAACAACGCAGGCGCGACGTGGGGCGAGCCCCTGGAGTCGTTCCCCGCCTCGGCGTGGGACAAGGTGCTCGACCTCAATGTGAAGTCGCCGTTCTGGCTGGTGCAGGAACTTGTCGATACGCTGCGCGCGGCGGGCACTCAGGACGACCCCGCCCGCATCATCAACATCGGCAGCATCGACGGTATCCACGTTCCCGTGATGCACACCTACTCCTACTCGGCCAGCAAGGCGGCCGTGCATCAACTGACCCGGGTCCTCGCCAAAGAGCTTGGGCCGCAGCACATCACTGCCAACGCCATCGCGCCCGGCCCGTTCCCGTCGAAGATGATGGCGGCCACGCTGGAGGCATTCGGCGACGCCATCGCCGCCTCCTCACCGCTGCAGCGCATCGGCCGCGACGACGACATGGCCGGGGTCGCGATATTCCTGGCCAGCCGGGCCGGGTCCTACGTGAACGGGGCGATCATCCCCGTCGACGGCGGGATGGCGACGACGGCGAGCGGCTCCGGCTCACGCGGCTAGTCAGGCAGCGGAAGCCGTGGCGGCGTTGGTGTTCCAGCGGTAGACCGCCGGCGCGCAGCCGTGCATCAGCGCGAGGTCGATCGCGTCCAGCATGGCCTGCCGCGGACCGGCCTTGCGCAGTTGCCGTGCGGTGACCGCCAATCGGACGATTCCGCCGCGGCGCGCGGTGCGCTCGGCCGACAGCACCAGGGTGCGGCACCACCACGGCTCGGTGACGAATCCCTCGCCGATACCGACCAATCGGGCCCGCGTCGTCGCCCCGGTCACCAGGTCGGCGATCCCGTGCAGGCCGATCAGCAGCCGGAAGCCGTTGCGCGGCAACGCCAGGGTTGTTCCGTTAGACACGGTCCAGCCCGGGGCGGCGAACAGCCGGGTGCGCAGGCCAACATGTTCGAGCACCCGGTCGGCGCCGATGAGCCGCAGGTTCGCCTCATGGGCGGGCAGGGTCGCGAACTCACCCTTCTTGGTGGCAGCGGCGTCGAAACCGTGCAACACCACCGCGTCCCCGCCGAGCCGCCGTTCGGTCAGCCAGCCGACGGTGCGGGGGTCGGACTCCAGTCGGTAACCGTCCTTACGCCGCGGCGCGACGAGCAACGACAGCGGGACCGCACGACCGTCGAGCGCACGGGCGAACTCATCGACATCACCGCGGGTCCTGTCGCTGATCCCGGACACCGACACGATGAGTTGTCCAGCCACCACCGCAGTCTCGCGGCGTCAGGTGTCCAGACGGTATCGGCAACCTTTCCCTCAGGCGACGATTCGGGTCAGCCCGGCAGGACCGCCTCGATCGCGGCGACCACTTCGGGAGCGTCGGGCTCGGTCTGCGGCCGGAACCGGTTGACCACCTTGCCTCCGGGGGCGATCACGAACTTCTCGAAGTTCCACGCGATATCGCCGGCCTTACCGTCGCTGTCGGCGAAGGTGGTGAGCTCGGCGTACAGCGGGTGCCGGTTGTCGCCGTTGACATCGGTCTTGGCCAACAGCGGGAACGTCACCCCGTAGGTGGTGGAGCAGAACGTCTGGATCTCCTCCGCCGTTCCCGGCTCCTGGCCCATGAACTGGTTGCACGGCACCCCGATCACTGTCAGGCCGCGCTCGCCGTAGTCGCGCGCGAGTTTCTCCAGCGCGCCGTACTGCGGGGTGAGGCCGCATTTGGACGCGACGTTGACCAGCAGAATCGTCCGGTCGGCGTAGTCGGCCAGCGACGTGGCCTTGCCGTCGAGAGTGGTGAGCGGGATGTCGGTCAGACTCATGCCGGTGAGGTTACGCGAAAGTGTTCGGGGTCGGCGGTGGCCAGCAGCCAGGAGTACTGGAACGCCGCCTCTTTCCAGCGCTCGTAGCGGCCGCTGATGCCGCCGTGGCCCGCCGCCATCTGCGTCTTGAGCAGCACGGGATGCCCGTCGGTCTTGCTGTGTCGCAGTGCGGCAACCCACTTCGCGGGTTCGACGTAGAGCACCCGGGTGTCGTTGAGCGAGGTCATCGCCAGGATCGCCGGATACTCCTTGGCCTCGACGTTCTCATACGGCGAATAGGACTTCATGTAGAAGTAGACGTCCTTGTTCTCCAACGGGTTGCCCCACTCGTCCCACTCGGTCACCGTCAACGGAAGCGACGGGTCCAGGATCGTGGTGAGCGGATCCACGAACGGCACCTGGGCGAGAATTCCGGCGAACAGCTGTGGCGCCAGATTCGCGACCGCGCCCATCAGCAGACCACCTGCGCTGCCGCCGAGGGCGACCAAGTTCTGCGGGCGGGTCACGCCGGCGTCGACCAGATGCTGTGCGACCGCGATGAAGTCGGTGAACGTGTTGCGCTTCTCCAGCAGCTTGCCGCGTTCGTACCAGAGCCGTCCCATTTCGCCGCCGCCGCGGACGTGGGCGACGGCGAACACCATTCCGCGGTCGAGCAGCGATAGCCGCGCCACCGAGAAGCGGGGGTCCTCCGACGATTCGTAGGCGCCGTACCCGTAGAGCACTGTGGGAGCGGGGAACTCGATTCCGGCCTTGTGCACGATCGAGATCGGCACCCTGGTGCCGTCCTCGGCGACGGCCCAGTCGCGGCGCTCGACGTAGTCCTCCGCGCGGTAGCCACCGAGCACCGGCTGTTCACGCAGCAGCGTGCGCTCACCGGTGGCCAGGTCGAGGTCGTAGATGCGCAGCGGGGTCACGAACGAAGTGGTGCCCACCCGCAGTTTGGGCGTCGACCAGTTGGGGTTGCCCGCCATCCCCGCCGAGGCCAGCTCGGAGTCGAAGGCGATTTCCTCGGGCGTCCCGTAGCCACCATCGGTGATGGGCCACAACTGAATTCGGGGCAGCGCTTCACGTCGGTAGCTGACCACCAGGTGGTCGGCGAACGCGTCCACGCCGTCGAGCCGGACATCGTCGCGGGCCGGGATCAGCGTGCGCTGATCGGTCGGGTCGTCGACCGGCGCCTCGACGAGGGTGAAGTTGACGGCGCCGTCGTTGTGCAGGATCAGGAACTTGTCCTGCCCGCCGATCACGGCGTGCTCCACCGAATACTCCACGCCGTCGCGGCGCGGCAACACCGAGGTGAACTCCGCGTTCGGATCGGCGGCGTCGCCGAACCACACCTGCGAGGTGATCGCCGAGCCCGCCGCGATGATCACGTACTTGTTGCTGCGGGTGCGTCCCATGCCGACCCAGAACCGTTCGTCGGGTTCGTGGAACACCTGCTCGTCGGGTTCGCCCGAACCGAGCCGGTGACGCCACACGGTGTCCGGGCGCCACGCCTCGTCGACGGTCGTGTAGTACACCGTCGCGTTGTCGGCCGCCCAGGTCACCCCGGAGGAGATTCCGGCGATCTCGTCCGGGTACAGCTCGCCGGTGCGTAAGTCCTTGAACCGCAGGGTGTATCGCTCGTCACCGACGGTGTCGACCGAGTAGGCCAGCAGGTTGCCGTCGAGGCTCACGCTGCTGGCGCCGAGGGAGAAGAACTCGTGACCGTCGGCTTCGGCGTTCTCGTCGAGCAGAACCTGCTCACCGGCGACGGCGGTGTCCTCCTCGAAGACCGGCGGCTCCCAGTCGTCCGGTCCGGCAACTGGGCAGCGGCAGTGCGCCCCGTACTGCTTGCCCTCGAAACTGCGGCCGTAGTACCACCAGTCGCCGCGCCGGGTGGGAACCGACATGTCGGTTTCCTTGGTGCGTGCCTTGATCTCGTCGAAAATCTTCTGCCGCAGCGGTTCCAGGTCGGCGGTGGCCGCGTCGGCGTAGGCGTTCTCGGCCTCGAGGTGCGCGATGACCTCCGGGTCGGACTTCTCCCGCAACCACTCGTAGGGATCCACGAAGACGTCCTCGTGGTAGACGCGCTGGGTGTCAACCCGCTTCGCGACAGGTGGATTCATGCTCATGCCCCGATCCAGTCGGCGAACGACAGGCCCGAGATGCGTTCGTAGGCTTCGATGTAGCGGGCACGGGTGGCCTGCACGATCTCATCGGGCAGCGGCGGCGGAGGGGTGGAACCGTAACGGTCCCAGCCCGACTCGGGGCCGGTGAGCCAATTGCGGACGAACTGCTTGTCGAAGCTGGGTTGCACCACGCCCTGCTGGTAGGTGTCGGCCGGCCAGTACCGCGACGAGTCCGGGGTGAAGACCTCGTCGGCCAACACCAGGCGGTCGTCGGCGTCGACGCCGAATTCGAACTTGGTGTCGGCGATGATGATGCCCTTGGTCAGCGCGTGGTCGGCGGCCTGGACGTAGATCTGCAGGGTGCGCTCGCGGAGCTGGTTGGCGCGCACCGCGCCCACCAGTTCGATGGTCTTGTCGAACGAGATGTTCTCGTCGTGCTCACCCAGTTCGGCCTTGGTGGCCGGGGTGTACACCGGCTGGTCGAACTTGCTCGCCTCGCCGAGGCCGGGCGGTAGTGCGATGCCGCACACCGTGCCGTCGCGCTGATAGTCCAGCAGCCCCGACCCGGTGAGGTAGCCGCGCGCAACGCACTCGACGGGCACCATCTCCAGGCGGCGCACCACCAGCGCGCGGCCCAGCACCTCAGCGGGGATGCGCGGGTCGTCGGGCGGGCCGGCCAGGTGGTTAGGGGCGTCGATGAAATCGAAGAAGAACACGCTCATCGCGGTGAGGATGCGACCCTTGTCGGGGATCAGGCTGTCCAGGATGTAATCGAAGGCCGAGATGCGGTCGCTGGCGACGAACAACAGGTGGTCGTCGTCGATGCGGTAGATCTCGCGGACCTTGCCGCTGGCCAGGTGCTGATAGTCGCTCAGAGCGGGGCGGGACATCGCGTCAGCCTAACGGCCGCTGACCCGGCACGATTGTGCTGGGATCAAGCCATGAGATCGCGGTTCCTGCCGTACGCCACCACGCCGGGCCGGCTCCTGGTGCAGTTGGTCAGCGATCTGCTGGTCGCCTTCTGGATCACGGTGTGGGTGCTGGTCGGGTTGGCGGTTCACACCGCGGTCGCGACGATCGCCGACGTCGGCCGTCAGGTCAACGAGGGCGCCACCGGGATCTCGGACAACCTGCATTCCGCCGGCGACAGCGCGCACCGGATTCCGCTGGTCGGTGACACCGTCGCCAAACCGCTGCGGGCGGCCAGCGAGGCCGCTCTCGACGTCGCCGGCGCGGGCCAGAACCTGGACGCCACTGCCACCTGGCTGGCGGTGCTGCTGGCGATCGCCGTTGCCGCGCCGCCGATCATGGCGATCGGCATGCCGTGGCTGTTCCTCCGGATCCGGTTCTTCCGCCGCAAGTGGACGGTCATCATGCTGACCAAGACCCCCGCCGGTGAGCAGCTGCTGGCGCTGCGCGCGCTGGCGAACCGGCCGCTGCGCAAGCTCACCGAGGTGACGGTCGACCCGGTCGGCGCCTGGCGGCGGGAGGATCCGCTGGCGATCCGTGGGCTGGCCGCCCTCGAATTGCGCTCGGCAGGTGTCGCCGTCCCGCGCTACTGGCGGACTTCGGCGCGCTAATCGGGGCTGTGCCCCGAAAACCGCGCCCAAGATTTCTACGGAACCGACCCGGCTGGCATGGCGTCAGAGGTTGTGTGGTCGAGGACTACCTTCGCCGCCAAGACGGCGTCGTCACATTGGCGCAAGCGCGCAGCGCCGGGCTCAGTTCGGACGCGGTGCGACATCGGGTCAACTCGGGCCAATGGCGGCGGTGTGGTCCCGGTGTCTACTTCGCCGATGACCGTCCATTCACTGCCGCGGCCCGAATTCGGGCGGCCGTGTGGAGCCGAGGCGATCGAGCCACCGCCAGCGGTCTGGCGGCCGCGTGGTGGTTGGGGCTGCTGGCCAGCGCACCGGAGATCGTCGAGATCACCGTGCCGCGCAACAGTCACGGCCGGGCAGCCCGCGGAACCATCGTGCGGCGGCGGGATCTCGCCGAGGCCGATGTCGTCGAGCACCGCTTTCTTCGGGTGACCGCACCTACGCTGACGACCCTCGAGGCTGCGATTCGCCGCGGTGGCGGTCCGGCGATCATGGATACCGCCCTACAACGCAGGGTCGCGTTGGCCAACCTCGAACAGACCCACCTTCGCAACCGCGGCCGCCACGGAGCCCGCGCAAGCCGCCGCCTGCTCGATGCCGCCGCCGGCGGCGCGCGCTCCGAGGCGGAGCGCTTGACGGTCGCACTGCTGCGCGGCGCAGGCATCACCGGCTGGAAGGCGAACTTCCCGGTCGGCGGCTATGTCGTCGACATCGCCTTCCCGGCCGCGCGGGTCGCGATCGAGATCGACGGGTGGGCGTTCCACAGCGACCAGGCGACATTCCAGAACGACCGCTCTCGGCAGAACCGGCTCGCCCTGCAGGGCTGGCAGGTGCTGCGCTTCACCTGGCTGGACATCACCGAACACCCGGAGCGCGTGCTCGCCGAGATCTGCGCGGCCGTTTCGGCGCGATAACCGGGCCTACACCCCGATAACCGCGCCCGATCTTGACACCCCGGGGATGTGACCCGCATCATTAATTAATCAAACGATTGATTACTATGCGGATCAGCCCGCCGCAGGAGGTTCATCGATGACGTCCACAGCCCTGCCCGGCGAATGGGTCGACTCCGCCCCGGGCCTCGACGACCTGGCGGGCGACTTCGCGTCCCGCGTCTCCACCGACCGGTACCGGTCGCGGGAGTACGCCGAACGCGAGCGCGACGCGATCTGGTACAAGACGTGGCAGGTCGCCGGACGGGTCGATGATCTGCCCAAGGTCGGCGATTGGCTGGAGTACAAGATCTACGACCAGTCCTTCCTCGTCGTTCGCGGCAAGGACGAGAAGCTGCGCGGCTTCGTCAACGCCTGCCGGCATCGCGGCAACGCGATCTGCCAAGGCCGCACCGGCAATGCCAAGCGCGGGTTCCTGTGCCAGTACCACCTGTGGTCCTACGACCTCGAGGGCCGGCTCAAGGGACTCCTGCGTGAGGAGAGCGCGGGTGGCATCGACAAGAGCGACCACGCGCTGATCTCTGTGCCGGTGGACACCTTCGGCGGCTTCATCTTCCTCAACCCGGATCCCGATGCGCGGCCACTGGCGGAATGGCTCGGCGACGAGGCGATGGCGACGCTGGCGCCGTACCACCTCGAAGAGATGTCGACGGTGATGAACGTCCGCGAGGCGCTGGACTGCAACTGGAAAGTCGTTATGGACGCCTTCAACGAGGGCTATCACGTCAACGGTGTGCACCCACAGCTACTGGCCGTATTGAACATCCAGCCGGAGACCACCCGCTACAAATTCTTCGAGAACCACACCATCGCGATGGCGCCCTTCGAGGTCGCGGGCGCCACCGCCGAAAACCAGGTCGAGGGCACCCTTGCGTTGCCCGAAACCTTCCCCGGCACCGTCGCGGTGATCCCACGATTCACCGAACTCGTCAAGCAGTACACCGCCGCCGACGGGTCCATCGACTTCCCCGAGGGAGTCACGGCGCGCACACTGCTGCAGGAAGCGACCCGCGCCCACCTCACCGACATCGGCCTGGACGTCAGCGGCCTCACCGATGCCCAGATGAGTGACAACCACGGCTGGTTCCTCTTCCCGAACTTCATGATGACGATCCGGGCCGGCGAGTGCCACGTCATCATGGCCCGCCCGCATCCCGACGGCGACCCCAACCGGTGCATCTGGCACGTCGCGAGTTACATGTACCTGCCGCCAGAGGTGGCCGACGCCTTCAGCGTGGACCTGATCGAGGTCGACGAACCGGGCAGCTACAAGTATTTCGAAGCGCTGCAACAAGATTACGAACAGATGCAGCGCCAGCAGGCCGGTCTTCGCAACGCGCGCCTGGACCACTTGAAGCTCGTGAAAGAAGAAGTCGTGGTCGCCAAATTCCACGACACCATCGACCGCTGGATGGCGGGAAAGGCAGCACAGTGAACCTCGAAGACCGCATCGCCCTGCACACCCGGATGGCCCGGGCCTACGGCGACGCTTACCTGCACCAAGGTGTGCAGGACGGCGAAAAGTTCGTCGACGTCTGGAAGTTCCACCCGGACTGCATGTACGCCTCGCCGTACTTCACCGGCGACGAAGCCTTCAAACTCAGCGAGTTCCCTTCGGAATCGGCTCGCGCCTCGACCATGGAGGCCAAGGTCTATTCGCTGCGGTTCCCGGACTGGAAGCCGGTTGACTTCAAGCACTGGCCCGCCGAGAACGGCTTCGTGATGAAGACCCGGTGGCGGGGCACCAACAAAGACACCGGCACCGTAATGGGCTTCTACTCCTACAGTTTCATCGAAACCGATGACAACGGCGAGGTCACCCGCTGGGAGACCCACGTCAACAGCGAGTACAGCGACTTCCTCGACGTCGCAATCGGGGTGCACGGCCCGTTCCATGGAACCTCCGAATACACCGACGCGTTGGACCGCAGGTTGGCCGAGGAGGGGTTGACCGTCTGATGACGCTGTCCCAGATTGTGCTGGATTACAGCAGCGTGCTCAAACGGCTCGTCGACGACGCCAAACAACCCGGGTTCACCGCCGAGGACTGGGCACCGCTGGCCGAGCTCATCGACACCGAGAACTTCGTGCGGGTCGGCAATTTCAAAGAGGTGATGAACTGGGGCGACTATGTCTCGTTCCTCACCAACTGGGCGACGTCCTCGGAATGGGAGTGCACGTTCAAGCGGATCACCGAAGCCGGTAGCGTGGTCTTCTTGGAGCTCGAAGAGCGCAGCAGGATCGGTGATTTCAGTAACGCGGTGAACTCGGTGTCGGTCTACGAGTTCAACTCCGCCGGAAAGATCGTCCATATCGACGTATATCTACAAATGGCGTTGCCCGATCCGGATATGCTCGCCAGCTACGAGGGTGTGGAGATCTGACGAAGAGGGACCCGGATGAGGGCTTCGGTCGACCCCGACCGCTGCGCCGGACACGGCGACTGCGTGTCGACGTGCGCGGACGTGTTCGCCTGGACTGCTGACGGCTACGCCGAGGTGGTACTCGACGAGATACCCGCGCAGTACGCCGATCTCGTCCGCAAGGCCGTGCAGGACTGCCCCGAACACGCAATCGAGGCCGACGAAGGCTAGTGGCCGGCTACGACTACATCGTGATCGGCGCCGGCTCGGCGGGGTGCGCCGTCGCTGCCCGCCTAGCCGAAGGAACGTCCCGCGTGCTGCTGCTCGAGGCGGGTGGCTCCGACCGGCGACTGACCGTCCGCGCGCCGTTGGCGTTCGCCGCGCAGATGGGCGGACCGACCGACTGGGACTTGCGCTCCGCGCCCGAACCCGCCTGTAACGACCGCGTGATCCCGCAGCCCCGCGGGCGGGTGCTGGGCGGCACCAGTTCGATGAACGCGATGGTGTGGGTGCGCGGCACCCGAGACGACTACGACGGCTGGGAGCTGCCGGGCTGGAACTGGTCCGATGTCGAGCCGGTGTTCCGGCGCATCGAATCGCACTATCTCGGCGCCCCGTCGCACGGAACTACCGGGCCAATGCGGGTGACCCGGCTCGCGGAGCCGGACGTGACATCGACCCGGTGGGTGGCCGCCGCCCGGGCAGCGGGTGTCAGCAACAACGAAGACATCGGCGGCCCCGACCTCGACGGCACGTCGATCGCACCGGTGACGGTATGGAAGGGTCAGCGCTGGAACACCGCACGCGCGTATCTTCCTGCGGCGCGGCGACGTTCAAATTTCACGGTGCGGACCGGGACGCTCGTACGCCGAGTGCTGATCCGCGACGGCCGCGCTGTCGGCGTTGAGTACGAACGCAGAGGACGGCGTCACGTTGCGCATGCCGGCCGCGAGATCATCCTGTCAGCGGGGGCCTACGGGACTCCCCAGCTGCTGCAGCTGTCGGGTATCGGCGACCCCGACCACCTACGCACGATCGGAATCGTGCCGGTCGTCGAAAGCCCGCGCGTGGGCACGAATCTCACCGACCATCCCGCGACGGCGATGAGCTGGGATGTGCGACCCGAATTCACCGGACTCTCCGATGCCCAGAAACCGCAGTGGTTGGTGCGCTGGGTGTTTCGCCGCACCGGTAAGCTGACCAGCAATGCGATGGAGGCACTCGCACACATCCGGTCCGGCCCGGAGCTGCCAGCGCCGGACTTCCAGCTGATCCACTCCCCCAGCTACGTCAACCTCGTCGCGATGGAACAGGAACTGCGACGTGCGTCGTCGGTCCTGCAGTCCTACTGGACGCCGAAGAGTCGCGGCACCGTGTTGGCGCGATCCGCCGATCCCCATGAACCGCCGGAGATTCGGCTCAACACGCTGTCTCACCCCGAGGACGTGCACGCGTTCGTCCGTGCGGTGCGGCGCACCCGCGAGATCGTCGCCAGCGAGCCGTTCGCATCCATCGTCACCGCAGAACTCAATCCCGGCCGCGATGTCGCCACCGACGCCGCAATCGAGGCATGGGTCCGCGCTTCGGTGGCGACCACCGGCCACCCCGCCTGCTCGGCCCCGATGGGTAGCGGCCAGGACAGCGTCCTCGACGAGGAGCTGAAAGTCCGTGGTGTGGGCGGCCTGCGGGTAGCTGACGCGTCGGTGTTCCCGCGCATTCCGCGGGCCAATACCAATGCCCCGGCGATCATGGTCGGTGAGCGATGCGCCGACTTCGTCACGGCCCGCCGATGACCATTCGGCCGGCTCTAGCCGAAGAGCTGGCCGCGCAGCAGCTTCTTCAGTGCGGCAACCGTCGCGAGATATTCCCCGGGAGGCGGTGCGCTGGCGGCGTATTCGTTTAGGCCCCGAAAGATCATGTACACGGCGTTGGCCGCGCTTTCCACGTCGACGCCGGGCCCCAGGACGTTGTCGCGGGCACCCCGATCGAGTATGTCACGGATCAGGTCGCGCAATGCGACAAAGCGGGTGTCGCTGGTTTCCGCGAGGTGTAGGTGCTGCGGGCTCTCGGCCCGGATGGCCCGGTCGAACGCGACGGCAAGCGGGTAGTCCTGCATCACCCGCACGCTTTCGTCAAGGACGGCCATCAGCTTGTCCAGAACGGCGGCGTTGGATTCGGCGGCCTGTTCGAGCCGGGGCACGGCGATCGTGGCGACCTCGTCGAAGGTGGCCTTGACGAGTTCGGCTTTATTCGGGAAGTAGTGATAAAGACTGCCGCTGGTCATATTCGCCTCACGGGCGATCTCGCGGATCGTCGTTCTGGAGTAGCCGACCGCCGCCACGCAGCGCATGGTCGCTTCGAGGATCCGCCGCCTCGTCTCCTCACTGTTGGCGCCCACCGGTCGGCCGAGGAGCGAGGAATTGGCCGACGCTGCACCTTTGGGTTTCGCCATGGCTGGAAGAAGCTTCTCACAGTCGCGATCCGATCGGTTAGAGTCCGCGTCGTGGCAGAGCTCATCGATACCGTCGCAGTGGTCACCGGCGCGGCCCGCGGCCAGGGCCGCAGCCATGCGGTGGCGTTGGCCGCCGAGGGCGCCGACATCATCGC
>JAEZIA010000396.1 GCA_023416315.1 Actinomycetes bacterium | reverse complement strand
AAAGGCACTGTAGGTCAGCGGGATTCGCTTGGGCGGCCCGGTTGTTCCGCTGGTCAGCATCTCGACAGCGATACCGTCCGGCTCGTGGCGAAACGGTCCGGCACCGGGCGCCTCGAGTCCGGAGACCGCCAAAACCGGCACACCGTCGGTAGCCACCCGCAGCCCGAGTGCACCATCAGCGGCGGCCACAACGCCGGGACGCTGCCAGTCAGAATCGAGCGCTATCACTGCCGCGAGTCGGAGCTCGGCAAGATCGGCACAGAGGCCCATATCGCCATGGGCCGCGTTGACGGTGACGACGGTGGCTCCCGTCAGCAGCACTCCGAGCAGCGCCCCGACCATCGCGGGATGGTTGCGGAGTACGAGACCGACGGGCGACCCAGGACCCAGGCCGGCCTCCGTCAGCCGGTCCCGGACACCGTGGGAAACAGCCTGCAGCGCAGCCCAATCGGTCCATTCACCGCGGAACTCGATGGCCGGAGCCGAGGGGTCCAGCGCCAGAACCGCAGTGAGCCGGGCGGCCAGCTCGTTGCTCAAGCCGGGGCTGCCGCGAGCTCGGTCGCCGCTGGGATGACCTCCTCGGCGAACAGCTTCATGGAGTCGTACACCTTGGCCCGGTCCATGGCGCCGCCGCGGGACATCCGCAGCATGATGTTGCGCCAACCCATGTCGATAACCGTCTTCATCTTGCCGATGATGCGGTCCGGGTCACCCATCAGCGTCAAATGGGAGTTCAGAACCTGCTCATAGCTTTGCTTGTCGTGCTTTTCGAACCAGTCGGAATACGCCTTGTAGTCGGCTGGGATCTCACCGCCCCGCTCAAACGGATTCGAGTACGCGCGATGCCGTTCGATGGACAGCTCGACACTGTCCCGGGGATAGCTGCGCGCGAACGCGTCGTCGGGGTGGCAGAAGGCATTCAGCAACGCCCACACGTTCTCGGTGGCGGCGTCGAGACCCTTCTTCTTCTGGACGTCCAGATAGATGTCCAGCGCACCCTGCAGGTCCGGATCGACGGTGTACGGGTTGCCGATGATGGCGCCGAAACCCTTGTCGGCCAACCACTCGAAGCTCGACGGAGTTTTCATCACGGTGCCCCACGCCGGAACGGGCTGCTGCACCGGCCGCGGGTAGATCGTCACGTCCTCGATCTGGAAGTACTTGCCCTCATAACTCACGTTCTCGCGGGTGAGGAGCAGGTTCACGATCTCCACACACTCCTGGTACCGGCCCGTCGCCTCGTCCATCGGGATGCCGAAACCCTTGAACTCGTGAGCCTGGTAGCCGCGCCCGAATCCGGCGTCGAATCGGCCCCCGGAGAGCACGTCGACCATGGCAATGCGTTCGGCGAGCTGAATCGGCTGATGGAAGGGACCGACCATGCACGCGGTCCCGATGCGGATCCGCTCGGTCTGGGCGGCGATCGCGCCGGCCACCAACGGCAGGTCGGCGAGCATGCCGTACGGCGAAAAGTGATGTTCGGCCAACCACACCTCGTCGTAACCCAGTTCTTCGGCCCATCGTGCTTCCTCGAGCACGTTGGCGAAGACCTCTTGGTCACTGAGGTGGTTGGGCTTGTCACCAAGGATGAACACGCCGAACTTCATGTCGGTCACTCCTACAAACTAGTTGCAGTTACTGCGACTATATTGCACGATCGAACACACAGCGTCAATCCGTTCAGTGCTGAATTCAACGACTTGGAGGCTCCGTGACACTGACCGACGCGATCGGTTTCGCCCTCGAACCAACGACATTCACGTGGACGGAAACCGATGCGATCGTCTATGCGCTCGGTATCGGGGCTCGGCCGCCGGCCGAACTCGATCTGCTCGACGAGCGCCGCGGTCCCTTGGTCGTCCCGACCTTCGCCCTGCTGGCGAACTGGTGGGCGGTCAAGGATCTGCGCGCGGTGCTCGGGCTTGGGACCGTACCGATCGTGCACGCCGGACAATCTCTGAGCCTGCACCGCCGTCTTCCCAGTAGCGGAGAACTCCGGGTGACCGGCACCGTGACCGCGGTGTGGGACAAGGGCAAGCACGCCACGATCGAGGTGACGACGCAGGGCGGCGACGCTGACGGACAGGTTTTCACTGCCGTCGGCCAGACGATGGTGCTCGGCGGCGGTGGATTCGGCGGCGAACGCGGCCCCGGGCCGGCCGACGAGCCTGAGGGCGACCCCGATCTGGTGGTCGCCGACGAGGTCCGCCCGGAACAAGCTGCGATCTACCGGCTCAGCGGGGACCGCAACCCACTACACATCGCCCCCGAGGCGGCACGCAAGGCCGGATTCGACGACGTATTCCTACACGGCCTCTGCACGCTGGGCTTCGCCGCCCGGGCGGTAATAAACGCTGCCGGCGACGGTGACCCGGGTGTCCTACGCGAGATCAGCTGCCGGTTCTCGAAGCCGGTCGCCCTCGGGGCCCCGCTGAACACCGAAATCTGGCGAGACGGGGATGCGGTGTCGTTCCGGACCACCCAGAACTCGACGGTTTCCCTGTCCGCTGGCCGCGCCACGCTGCGAGCATGGTAGCCATGGATCAGCGCCGCGCTCGCGGTCAACGAAATCGTCAGGCGCTCATCACAGCCGCGATCGAACTCTTCGACGCCAACGGATATGACACCACCACGGTCGAACAGATCTCCACGCTGGCCGGGGTCTCGCCTCGCACCTTCTTCCATCACTTCGCCACCAAGGACGACATCCTCTTCGATGGCTATGCCGACCGGCTCGACGAGGCGACTCGGCGATTTCGCGCGTCGCGTTCGACATCGTTGTGGGGCGCGCTGTCCGAGGCGTCGGCCGCGGTCGCCGAGGCGATCAGTGCGCAACCCGAGATGTTTCTCGTCCGCGCGCGGATGTATGGCCGCCACCCCGCGTTGCGGGCCGCCCGGCTGCGGATCAACGACGACTGGATCGACCAGATGACCAACGAGGTGGCCCACTGGCTGGCCATCGACGCCACCACAGATCTGCGGCCACGCCTGGCCGCCACCGTCGTCAACGGCGCCAATCGCGCCGCGATCGATACCTGGGTGGCCGACGACGGCCGCAGCGACCTGGTGTCGTCGATGGCCGAGGCGGTGCTTCTTCTGCGCCCGTCGATCACCCGAATCGAGCGGGTCGTTCGGGAGGAAAGGACCCGCCGTGTCGGATGACCGCCCACTCGCCGTCGTCACCGGCGGCGCCCGCGGGATCGGAGAGGCGATCGTCGGCGAACTCGTCGACTCCGGTTACCGAGTCGCCGTCGTCGATGTCAACGCCAAGGCCATCGCCAAGATCTCCGAAGGCCAGGCCGCGCGATCGGGGCTGGTGCTCCCACTCGAGATGTCCATCACCGAGCGCGTCGCGGTCGAGCGCGAACTCGCGACGCTGGCGACCACTCACGGGCCGATCCGGGCATTGGTCAACAACGCGGGAATGACGCTGCCTGCAACGTTTCTCGACCAGACCGACGAGGATTGGGATCGCATCCTGGCGGTCAATCTGACCGGTACCTTCCTCATGGCGCAGGTGGCAGGCCGCCAGATGGTCGAGCACGGTGGCGGAGCGATCGTCAACATCAGCTCGGTATCCGCGCACGGCGTCCGGACCGGGCCGCCGGCATACGCGGCGGCCAAGGCCGGAGTGGAGGGTTTGAGCCGCCTCATGGCGGTGCAACTCGGCCCGCACGGCGTGCGCGTCAACACCGTTGTGGTGGGTACCACCGCGACACCGTGGCTGCTTTCCCGCAAGTCGGATGCCGAACTCGACGCGATGCGCGCATCGACGTTGACCGGGTCGATCGGTGAACCTGCCGATGTCGCGAAGACCGTTGGTTTTCTGTGTTCCGATGCGGCCAAACACATCACCGGCCAGATGGTCTCGGTCTCCGGCGGACAGTGGATGCCGTGATGCCGGGCCGCGATACGATGGAACACCAGTTGCTACTGTGTTCAGTTCACGGCATGGAGTGAAAGGGCTCGGAGTGGAACTTCAGCGGATCCTTTTCGACGTCCGCGACCACGTCGCGACGATCACGATCAATCGCCCGGAACGGCTCAATGCCACCGACGACCTCGCCCGAACCGAACTCGGCTGGGCTTGGGG
>JAEZIA010000363.1 GCA_023416315.1 Actinomycetes bacterium | reverse complement strand
GCCAGCCAGCGGTCTACCTGGCGGTCGTGGAAGCCGTCGGGTTTACCAAACCCCTCCAGCCCCTGGGCCTTCCAGTCCACCCTGCCGAGTTTGGCCGCGCCCTCGATCAGCTGGAAGGCCAGCTCACGGCGAGCGTCGAGATCGGTGTCGAACGGGCTCTCCCAGCCACCGTCCATCGGGCTCCAGCCGTCGACCTCTTTCATCAGGTAGAACGGCTTACCCAGGATCTCGCCGCTCTCGTCGGCGGCCACCAGCTCGGCGTGCGGCACATCGGTGCCTTTGAGTGCGCGTTCCAGCCGGATCTCACGCAGCAGTTCGGTCATCCGCCGCTCGTCGGCGCGCGGGCCCGGCATCCGCAGCACCATGCGCTGGCCGCCGCGGTTGATCCGGTACAGCATGTTCTGCGAGCCGCCCTTGAGGACCTCCGCGACGGGTTCTTCACCAGCGCCGGGCGCGTCCTGGGTGTCGAGCCACCGGCCCAGCGTCGCGGTGTCGAGGTCGACGGGGCTTTGCGTTCTCGTCATGGAACTCCTCACTTCTCTGTGAGGAGAATAACATTCTCCACAGTCCGAGCCACTAGCCTTTGGCCAACGCACAGCGAAAGGGACGACGATGGCCGGACCACTGGAGGGCATCAAGGTTGTGGAACTCGGCGTGTGGGTCGCCGGCCCGGCCGCCGGCGGAATCCTGGCCGACTGGGGTGCCGACGTCGTCAAGATCGAACCGCCGACCGGTGACCCCGGCCGGATGTTCGGCCGGATGCTCGGCCTCGACGAGGACACCAATCCGCCGTTCGAGATGGACAACCGGTCCAAGCGCAGCATTGTGCTGGACCTGACGACCGACGGCGGGCTGGCCACCGCGCGCCAATTGCTGCACACCGCCGACGTTTTCATCACCAACGTCCGGCCCGACGCGCTCGGCCGACTCGATCTGGACTATCCGTCGGTGGCCGCGCTCAACCCGGGGCTGGTGTACGGGCTGATCACCGGATACGGCGAGACCGGGCCGGAAGCCAACCGCCCGGCCTATGACGTCGCTGCGTTCTGGGCCCGCTCCGGGGTGGCCGATCTACTCACCCGGCCGGGCGACAGCCCGCCGTTCCAACGCGGCGGCATGGGGGACCACATGACCGGGATGACGCTGGCGGCGGCGATCAGCGCCGCGCTCGTGTCTCGCGCCCGCACCGGTCAGGGGCAATTGGTGACCACCTCGCTGTACCGCCAGGGCGCCTACACCGTCAGCTTCGACCTCAACACGTTCCTGCTGACTGGCAGGCCGATCGCGATCGGGCAGCGCGAGACGATGTTCAACCCGTGCATGAACAACTACCTGACGGCCGACGGGCGACGGCTCTGGATCGTCGGACTCGAGGCCGACCGGCACTGGCCGTCGCTGTGCCGGGCGGTGGGCCGCCCGGAGTGGTTGAGCGACAATCGATTCACCACTGCCCGCGACCGGGCGATCAATTCCCGTGAACTCATCGCGACGCTGGACCAAATCTTCGCGACCAGAACCCTGGCCGAATGGGCGGAAGCGTTCGACAACGAACCCGACCTGTTCTGGTCGCCGGTGAACTCGATGGAAGATGTGCTCGGCGACGAGCAATTCCACGCCGCGGGCGGTCTGGTCGACGTCCCCGACAACGGCGGCTCGCTGCCGATGATCGCCACCCCGGCCGACTTCCACGGCACGCCGTGGGCGCCTCGATCGGCCGCCCCGAAGCTCGGCCAGCACACCGACGAAGTCCTGGCGGAGTTACAACAAGGCTGAGTAATGTAACGGCCATAGATTTCTCCATGGTCGAGCTGTCCCGCGAAGACGAGGAGTTCCAACGCCAGGTCCGCGCGGACCTTGCCGAGCTGGTGACCGACGACGTCCGGCGGCACGATCGGGAAACCGGGGAGAACTTCCACGAGGGTCTGCACCTGGCGCTCGGCGAGCGCGGATATCTGGCCAAGGACTTCCACAGCGAGGCCGAGGGCGGCTTCACCGCGGTTCAGCGCCGGATCTGGGAGCTCGAGATAGGCCGGGCGCACGCGCCGTGGTTCCACTGGCCGACCACGATGATGGTGGCCAAGACGGTGGCCAAATTCGCCGACCCTGATCTGGTCGCCGAGCTCATGCCCGCGGTGCTTTCGGGTCACCGTCGGCTGTGCCTGGGCTACACCGAGCCGGAGGGTGGCTCGGACGTCGCGACGTGCAAGACGCGTGCGGTACCAGAAGCGGATGGATCGAGCTGGATTATCAACGGCTCCAAAATGTTCACCTCCAACGCCCACAACGCGCAATACGTCTTCCTGATCACCAACACCGATCCCGAGGCGCCCAAGCACAAGAGCCTGACGATGTTCCTGGTTCCGCTGGACTCACCCGGAGTGGAGATTCAGCCGATCCGCACCGTCGACGGGGACCGCACCAACATCACCTACTACAGCGACGTCCGCGTCGACGACAAGTACCGCGTGGGCGCGGTCAACGGTGGCTGGACGGTGCTGCGCGACGCCCTCAACGCCGAGCACGGCACTATCGAGCGCGACGCCGAGGGCCTGCAGAAGCTGGCGACGATGACCGAGCACATCCTGCTCATGGCCGAGGCCGTCGACCGGGTCGCGGCCGTCGCGCGGGTCCGCGAGGACGACTCGGTCGCCTACCGCCTGGGCCGGGGCGCCGCCCGGCTGGAGGCTGCGCTGAGCGCGCCCGCGATGACCGGCCGGGTCGCCATCGCCCAGACCATGCGCGACGTCGCACCGGATCTGATGGACATTCTCGGCGCCGCCGCGAGCCTGCCCGTCGGCACCGAAGGTGCGGCCGATGACGGCGGCGCGGAATACATCTTCCGATTGGCTTCGCCCACCGGCATTTACGGCGGGACTCTGGAGATTTTCCGCAACATGATCGCCCAGCAGATCCTCGGGCTCGGCCGGCCCGCGTACGCGCCGCCGGTCAAGCGGTAGCCTGCACGTTCGGCGCGCGAAAGGACCAACTCACCTATGCAGCTGCTGCTTGTTCGGCATGCCCTGCCACATCGGACCGAGGCGGGCGAGGGGTCGGATCCGGAGCTCTCCGACGAGGGCTGGGCGCAGGCCGCGCGGTTGCCCGAGGCGCTGGCCCGGTTCCCGCTCACCCGGCTGATCAGCAGCCCGCAGCGGCGTGCGTTGCAGACCGCTGAGCCCGTAGCGAAGGCCCGCGGGCTCAGCGTCGACATCGACGACCGGCTGGCCGAGTACGACCGCGGGCTGTCCCACTACGTGCCGATCGAACAGGTGCGCAAGGAGCGACCCGAGGAATGGGCCCGGATGGCCGAGGGCCGGTTGCCCAGCAGCGTCGACGAGGACGAGTTCCGTGGCCGGGTGACTGCGGCACTGGCCGAGATCGTGTCGGCCGCCGACCACGACGAGACGGTGGCCGTGTTCAGCCACGGCGGGGTGATCAACGTGATCCTGCACGAATTACTCGGCACCAAACGGTTGCTGTCGTTCCCGATCGACTATGTGTCGATCACCCGCCTGCTGTACGCGCGCAGCGGGTTCGGCACGGTGGCGGCGGTCAACAGCACCGAACATGTTTGGGATCTCTTGCCGCGCAATCAGCGGTATTAGCTATACATAGCGGGTGACTTCTACCGACGGCCTCGACCTGGCGGCACTGGACCGGCATCTGCGATCGGTGGGTATTGCCCGCAGCGGCGAGCTGCGGGCGGAGTTCATTTCAGGTGGGCGGTCCAACCTGACCTTCCTGATCTTCGACGATGCGTCCAAGTGGGTACTGCGCCGCCCGCCGCTGCACGGGCTCACCCCGTCGGCCCACGACATGGCCCGCGAATACCGGGTGGTGGCCGCGCTGGCCGGCAGCCGGGTACCGGTCGCGCCCGCGGTCACCATGCGCAACGACGACACCGTCGGGGGTGCGCCGTTCCAGATGGTGGAATATGTGGCGGGCCAAGTGGTTCGAACACGTACCGAGCTCGATGCGCTCGGCGATGCCGCCGTGGTCAGTGCGTGCGCCGACAGCCTGATCCGGGTGCTTGTCGATCTACACGAGGTCGATCCCGAGGCGGTGGGTCTGAGTGACTTCGGCAAACCCGTCGGATATCTCGAACGACAGGTGCGGCGCTGGGGTTCGCAATGGCAGCACGTCCGGCTACCCGACGATCCGCGGGACGGCGATGTCGAGCGGCTGCACGCCAAGCTGGCCGATGCGGTGCCGGCAGAGAGCCGCAGTTCGATCGTGCACGGCGACTACCGCATCGACAACACCATCATCGACCCCGATGACCCGACAATCGTTCGGGCGGTGCTGGATTGGGAGATGTCCACCCTTGGTGACCCGCTGGCCGACGTCGCGGTGATGTGCGTGCAACGGGATCCGATCTTGGATTTGATCACCCAGGAGCAGAAATCGTGGACCGCACCGCAGATGCCGTCGGCCGACGATCTCGCCCAGCGCTACGCGGCGGTGTCCGGAAACCCGCTGGCGCACTGGAACTTCCAGATGGCACTGGGGTACTTCAAGCTGGCGATCATCGTGGCGGGCATCGATTTCCGGCGACGCATGGCCACCGACGCCGCCGACAGCGACGACCAGGCGGGTGAGGCGGTCGCCGTGCTGATCAGTCGTGGTCTGGAGACGTTCGGTTAGACCTTTCGGGCCGCCCGCAGGTTCTTCTTGGCGGCCCGGCGTAGCTGGAAGATCCGCGCAGCACCGGCCAGCACCGTCACCAGACCGCCGGCCACCGCCGCCATCAGGATCGCGACGCCCAGCGGCAGCGACCAATGCCAGCCGAAGAATGCGAAAGATGCCGATTCGGTGTTCTGAGCGATGAAGACCAGCAGGATGGTAAGGATCAAGAGTCCGGCGATGAGCGACGACCACAACGCGGCGGCGCGGGTGAAATGGACTTCCTTGACAGCGTTGGAGGACGCGGGTGCCGGAGCCGGGGGCGCCGGCGGGATCGGCGGCGCGGGGTCGTGGGCTGAACCCAGCGGTTCACTGCTCGTCATTCCCTCATTGTTCCCTCACTGAGCAGGCGGAAACAATGGCCAAATGACAAGACCATGACGTTTGCCCTGTTCCAAACCTCGGCGTGGGACGGTAGGTGCCGTTACTGTCGGAAAAACGGGTCGGGGCGAAAGGACGCGCATGAAAGCGTCGCGGGGCGGGAAGCGACTGTGGTTGGCGGCGGTCGTGTGCACCCTCGTGCTGCCGATCGTGGCCGGCTGTGGCAGTTCGAATCCGCTTGGCGGGGGATCGTCGTCGGGCGACTTGAAGACTCTGGTGGTCGGCTCCGCGGACTTCCCGGAATCGAAGATCATCGCCGAGATCTACGCCCAGGCCTTGGAGGCCAACGGTTTCACCGTCGGGCGCCAGTTCGGTATCGGCAGCCGCGAAACCTACATCCCCGCGGTCCGCGACCACTCCATCGACCTGGTGCCCGAGTACACCGGAAACCTGTTGCAGTACTTCGACTCCAAGACCGAGGTGACCACCCCGGAACAGGTGGAGCTGGCATTGTTCCGAGTGCTGCCGGGTGATCTGTCGATCCTGACACCGTCGCCGGCCAACGACACCGACACCGTCGCGGTTTCGGCGGCCACCGCACAGAAGTGGAACCTCAAGACCATCGGGGACCTGGCCGCGCATTCCCCCGAGGTCAAGTTCGGCGGTCCCTCGGAGTTCCTGAACCGTGCCGAGGGCCTGCCGGGATTGAAGGCCAAGTACGGCCTGGACATCAAGGCAGACAACTTCGTCGCGATCAGCGACGGCGGCGGCCCGGCGACAGTACGCGCGCTGGTCGACGGCACCGTCACCGCCGCCGACATCTTCAGCACGTCGCCGGCGATACCGCAGAACAACCTGGTCGTGCTGGAAGATCCGAAGAACAACTTCCTGGCCGCCAACGTGGTGCCGCTGGTGAGCTCGCAGAAGAAGTCCGACGAACTCAAGACGGTGCTCGATGCGGTGTCGGCCAAGCTGACCACCCAGGGACTCATCGACCTCAACACCGCGGTGTCCGGGAACTCGGGCGTCGACCCCGATGAGGCCGCGCGAAAATGGATACGTGACAACGGTTTCGACACGCCGATCGGGAAATAGATGATCACCTTCGCCAACGTCACCAAGACCTATCCGGATGGCACGGTGGCCGTCGACGATCTGAGCATGGAGGTGCCGACCGGCACGCTGACGGTCTTCGTCGGTCCCTCTGGCTGTGGCAAGACCACCTCGATGCGGATGATCAACCGGATGATCGAGCCCAGTTCCGGGACGATCACCGTCGACGGCCGCGACATCGCCGGCGTCAACCCGGTCAAGCTAAGGCTCGGGATCGGCTACGTCATCCAGAGCGGTGGGCTGATGCCGCACCAGCGGGTGATCGACAACGTCGCGACGGTGCCCGTCCTCAAGGGTGAGTCCCGGCGGACCGCCCGCAAGGCCGCCTACGCGGTGCTGGAGCGGGTGGGCCTGGATCCCAAACTGGGCGACCGCTATCCGACGCAGCTCTCGGGCGGTCAACAGCAGCGCGTCGGGGTGGCTCGCGCGCTGGCGGCCGACCCGCCGGTGCTGCTGATGGACGAGCCGTTCTCGGCGGTCGACCCGGTGGTCCGCGACGAACTGCAGAACGAAATCCTGCGCCTGCAGGGCGAGTTGCAGAAGACCATCGTGTTCGTCACGCACGACATCGATGAGGCGATCAAGCTGGGCGACCGGGTCGCGGTGTTCGGCCCGGGCGGCACCCTGCAGCAGTACGACGCGCCGGCGAGGTTGTTGTCCAACCCGGCCAACGAATTCGTATCCGGATTCATCGGCACCGACCGCGGCTACCGCGGCCTGCAGTTCCGTCCGGCATCCGGGTTGCCCCTGCACGACATCGCGACCGTCAAAGAGGCCGAGATCGACGCGCTGACACTCGCACCGGGGCAGTGGCGGCTGGTGACCAAGGACGACGGCAGGCCCTATGCCTGGCTCAACGCCGACGGCGTCGAGCTGCATCGCGGCGGAAGTTCGTTGTACGACAGCACGATTGCGGGCGGCTCGTTGTTCGAGCCGGGTGGAACGCTGCGGCTGGCGCTCGACGCGGCGCTGTCCTCCCCGGCCGGATTGGGGGTGGCCGTCGATGACGCCGGGCAGGTGATCGGCGGGGTGAAGGCCGACGACGTCGTACAGGCGCTGGAAAAGCAGCGGATTCCGGCGGGGCAGGAGCGTAGCGACTCGGGGGGCGACTGAGCAATGAACTATCTGCTCACCCATCTGGACAAAGCGTGGGCGCTCACCGTCATCCACCTCCGGCTGTCTTTGGTTCCGGTGGTCCTCGGACTGGTGATCGCGGTGCCGCTGGGCGCCTACGTGTGGCGGACCACGGCGTTGCGCCGGTTGACCACGGTGACGGCGAGCATCATCTTCACGATCCCGTCGCTGGCGCTGTTCGTCGTGTTGCCACTGATCATCCCGACCCGGATCCTCGACGAAGCGAACGTCATCGTCGCGCTCACTCTGTACACCACCGCGTTGTTGGTGCGGGCGGTGCCCGAGGCGCTCGACGCCGTGCCCGCCCAGGTTCGCGACGCCGCCACCGCCGTCGGCTACACCAGAGTGTCCAGGATGCTCAAAGTCGAACTGCCACTGTCGATTCCAGTGCTCATCGCCGGACTTCGAGTGGTGGCGGTGACCAATATCTCGATGGTGTCGGTGGGTTCGGTCATCGGAATCGGCGGCCTGGGAACCTGGTTCACCGAGGGTTATCAGGCCGACAAGAGCGACCAGATCGTCGCAGGCATCATCGCGATCTTCCTGCTGGCGATCGTCATCGACGTACTGATCCTGCTGACCGGGCGACTGATCACGCCGTGGGCCCGAGTCAAGGCCGGGGGTTAGGTCATGGACTTCCTGCATCAGGCGCTCGCGTACATCTTCACCGCCGCCAACTGGGCGGGTAACGCCGGACTCGGGGTACGCATCCTCGAGCATCTGCAATACACCGCGGTGGCCGTCGTGTTCTCCGCTCTGATCGCGATCCCGATCGGCATGCTGATCGGGCATACCGGGCGTGGCACCTTCCTGGTGGTCACCGGCGTCAACGCACTGCGTGCGCTGCCGACACTCGGCGTGCTGCTGCTCGGGGGGCTGCTGTGGGGGCTGGGACTGCTGCCGCCGACCGTCGCGCTCATGCTGCTGGGCATTCCGCCGCTGCTGGCGGGCACCTACGCCGGGATCGCCAACGTGGACCCAACGGTGGTCGACGCCGCCCGGTCGATGGGCATGACGGAGACCAGGGTTTTGCTGCGCGTCGAGGTGCCCAATGCGCTACCGCTGATCCTCGGCGGGCTGCGCACCGCGACCCTGCAGGTGGTCGCGACCGCGACGGTGGCCGCGTACGCCAGCCTGGGCGGGCTGGGGCGCTACCTGATCGACGGGATCAAGGTCCGCCAGTTCTACCTCGCGTTGGTCGGCGCGCTGCTGGTGACGGCGTTGGCGCTGGTGCTGGACGGGCTGCTGGCCTTGGCGGTGTGGGCGTCGGTGCCCGGCAGTGGCCGATTCCGGCGGATGCCGCAGCCGTTGCTCGACGACGAGGTGCAATTCGATGCGCACGCACCCACATCACAGATGGGTCGCACTTCCCGACCTGGTTACGAACGGGGTAGCCCGTCGCATACGGTAGACGGGTGAGTGCAGCCAATGACGCGACAGCAAGCGCCTGGCCGGCGATCCTGACCTGGCGCGCACACGACGATTCGCGGATGGAATCGGCCCGGGTTTCACTATCGGGCAATCGGATCAAGGCGTACGGCCGCATCGTGGCCGCGGCGACGGAGAAGAACCCGCCATTCAGCGCGTCCTACGACCTGGTGACCGACGAGACGGGTGCCACCAAACGGCTGTCCATGAGCGTCACCCTCGCCGAGCGGGATCGGCAGCTGTCGATCGCCCGCGACGAGGAGAACATGTGGCTGATCACCGACCACCAGGGCCAGACCCGGGCCGCCTATGAGGGCGCGCTCGACGTCGACGTGGTGTTCAGCCCGTTCTTCAACGCTTTGCCGATCCGGCGCATCGGACTGTCCCAGCGGGTGGAGTCGGTGACGGTGCCGGTGGTGTACGTGACTCTGCCCGACCTGACCGTCAAGCAGGCCTCGATCAGCTACAGCAGCTCCGGCCCCGGCAGCGGGGACGGCATCAAGCTGCACTCGCCGGTCGCCGACACCACGATCACCGTCGACGCCGACGGGTTCATCGTCGACTATCCAGGACTGGCAGAGCGGATCTGATCACGCCGCCGGCGCGACCGGCTGCGGCGAGTTCCGAACGCCAATTCTCCTCCCCAATGGCGATCGCCATGATCTGCGGGCGGGAAAAGCTGTCGTAGCGGGCGCGGGCGGCGTGTCCGGCCTCGACCAGTTCGGCCACCGAACCCTTCGCCGCCAGCGATGCCCTGGCCTGGTTCAACAGCTCCAACGCCCGGTCCAGGGCGGGCAGCAGCTGATCGGCATTGGCCTCGCACATGGCCCGCACCAGATCGGGCGCGGTTGCCGCGACCCGGGTGCCGTCCCGGAACGAGCCCGCCGCCAGGGCGAACGCCAACGGCACCTCACCGGCCGTTTCGGCCAGCGCTTCGGCGAGCAGATGCGGCAGGTGCGAGATGCTGGCCGCCGCGGCGTCGTGTTCGTCGGACTTGGCGGGCACCACGACGGCCTGGCAGTCCAGCGCCAGGTTCATCACCTGCTCCCAGACCCGGGCGTCGACATGCTCGTCGACGGTGATGACCCACGGTGCGCCGACGAACAGCCGGGCGTTGCCTGCGCTCCAACCCGAGTGGGCGGTGCCGGCCATCGGATGGCCGCCGACGTAGCGGTCGAGAAGCCCGGCCTTGCGGACCTCGTCCAGCACGGCGCCCTTGACGCTGATCACGTCGGTCAGCGGGCACTCGCCCGCGACGTCCTTGATGTGTCCGAGCAACAGCGACACCGCGGGCATGGGCACGGCCAGCACGATCAGTGCGTCGCGTTCGGCAGCCCACTGCAAGGCCTCGGTGAGGTCGGTGGTGGCCGAGAAGCCGTCGAAGCGAGCGCCCTGGGCGCCCTCGACGGACCGGTTATAGCCGAATGCCTCACGTCCGGCGGCGACCGCCGCGCGCAACACCGAGCCGCCGATCAGTCCGAGCCCGAGGACGCACACGGGTGTCTTCGTCACCTGTCCAGATTGGCATATCGCCGCTGCACTACAGCTGAGTACCTGGTCAAAACGCCTGATCAGCGACTAGCGTATGCGCTCATGGAGGCACAGCGCGCCCAGAACAGCCCCGGGGCGGAGGCCCCGGACGGCTTCGGGGTGGCCGTGGTCCGCGAGGACGGGAAGTGGCGTTGCTCGGCCATGA
Source organism: Actinomycetes bacterium (assembly GCA_023416315.1). Lineage (GTDB taxonomy): Bacteria > Actinomycetota > Actinomycetes > Mycobacteriales > Mycobacteriaceae > Mycobacterium. The sequence continues at coordinate 996 of JAEZIA010000363.1, read as the reverse complement.
GCGCGAAGGTTTTGACCAGCCTCACCGCCGCCGAGACGGAGTTGCGGGAATTGCGCAGCGCGGGCGCGGTGTTCGGGCTGCTGGACATCGACGACGAGTTCTTTCTGATCGTTCGGCCCGCCCCGGCGGGCACCCGGCTGCTGCTGTCGGACGCCACCGCCGCGCTGGACTACGACATCGCCGCCGAGGCGCTGGAGACACTGGACGCCGACATTTCGGCCGAAGACCTCGAGGACGCCGACCCGTTCGAGGAGGGCGATCTCGGTCTGCTGGCCGACATCGGGCTGCCGGAGCCGGTGCTGTCGGTGATCCTCGACGAGACCGATCTGTACGCCGACGAACAGCTCGGCCGGATCGCGCGGGAGATGGGTTTCGCCGACGAGCTCTCGGCTGTGCTCGACCGCCTCGATCGGTGAGTTCCTCCGACGACGCGCTGATCCGCGCGGCGATGTCCGCTGCCGGTCTGGCCGGCGCCGATGACGTGCCGATCGGTGCGGTGGTGTTCGGGCCGGATGGCGTCGAGCTGGCTCGGGCGGCCAATGCCCGCGAGCAGCTCGGTGACCCGACCGCGCACGCCGAGATCCTGGCGCTGCGGGCGGCGGCCAGGGTGTACGGCGACGGCTGGCGGCTCGAGGGGACCACGCTGGCGGTGACCGTCGAGCCGTGCACGATGTGCGCGGGCGCGTTGGTGATGGCCCGGGTGGCGCAGGTGGTGTTCGGGGCGTGGGAGCCGAAAACCGGTGCGGCGGGCTCGCTCTGGGATGTGGTGCGCGACCGGCGGCTGACGCATCGGCCGCAGGTTCGCGGGGGAGTGCTTGCCGAGGAATGCGCCGCGCTGCTGGAAGGGTTTTTTGCCGGTCACCGCGATTTGGGTTAGCCCGGTCGCGGCACGTAAGCTCTTCGGCGGTGGCGTGTCCGAGCGGCCTAAGGAGCACGCCTCGAAAGCGTGTGACGGGTAACCCCCGTCCGAGGGTTCAAATCCCTCCGCCACCGCCA
>JAEZIA010000341.1 GCA_023416315.1 Actinomycetes bacterium | reverse complement strand
GTTCGGGGCGCGGCGTCGATCAGGCCACCGCTGCCGCCGCCCGCGGCTTCCGGCGGCGGGGCGATCCGCAGCCGGGGTGGGGCGGCGATACCGACACCGTCGTCCAGCGGGTTGTGCGGCCACTGCGGTGGCGGCGGCAGCGAAAACGGTGGCAGGGGGAACGGGAGCGGCGGCAGCGAGGGGAAATGCAGCCATAGCCACCCCGGATGCACATCGGGATGACCGGGATGCCAAGCCGCGCTGGGGATTTGAGCGGTGGTCTCGGCAACTCGGCGGGACCCCGCTGCGGCGCCGCCATCCGGCCGACCGCTCCCGGGCAGCAGATCGCCGGCGCGAGGCTGATGCGGGACGTGGGGTCCGCGCCGACCGTCGCGGGGCCCGCGCGGCGGGTCGTCGCTGTCCGGGCCGCGGTGGGCCCGATGCTCCCGATCGCTGTTACCAACCGTGCCGGGCTCAGCGGCGACCGGCGCCGCCACGAGCACGCCGACTCCGCCGCAGAGCAAACCGCAGGCGATCACCCAGCTAATCGCTGCGGCACTCATCGGCGAGCGGTCCACGACGTTCCTCAAGTTAGCGGCGCGGCGCGGCGCCGCATCGGACGGTTCGGGAACATTGTGGCATATCCGCAGGTCGTGATAGGCCCCGTTGAGCCGGGCGATAGGGTTAGCTGATCCGCTTGCGAGCGCGTCTCGCCGATCGTCGACGACCTACCCGGGAGGCATCAGGTATGGGCCTGTTCACCAAGCGCAAAAGCCGTGCGACGCGTCGGGCTGAGGCTCGGGCGATCAAGGCCCGTGCCAAGCTCGAAGCCAAGCTCTCGGCCCGCAACGAGGTCCGCCGCATCAAGGCCGCCGAACGCTCCGAGAACAAGGTGCTCAAAGCGCAGCTGAAGGCCGCTCGCGACGCCGACCGGGCCGCGGTCAAAGTCGCCGAAGCGCAACTCAAGGCAGTCCGTGAGGGCAAACTTCTGTCGCCCACCCGGGTCCGGCGCGCGCTGACGGTGTCCCGCCTACTGGCCCCGGTCATCGTTCCGGTGGCTTACCGCGCGGCGATCGCGGCGCGCGGCGTCATCGACGAGCGACGCGCCGACCGGCTGGGCGTCCCGCTGAGCCAGCTCGGGCAGTTCTCCGGCCAGAGTGGGCAGCTCTCGGCGCGCATCGCCGGCGCGGAGAAGTCGCTGCGTCTGGTCGCCGAGAAGAAGCCGAAGGATGCCGAGACCAAACAGTTCGTCGCCGCGATGACCGAACGGCTCAACGCCCTGTCGGCAGCCATTCCCGCCGCGGAGAACATGCCCGGTCAGCGTCGCCGTGACGCCCAGGCCGCGATCGCCGAACAGCTCGACGGAATCGACGCCGATCTGATGGCGCGTCTCGGCGTCCTGTGATGTTGGGCCGCCGGATGTCTGGCCGGGCGCGAGCCACGGCCGCGCTCACCGCCGCACTCGTCGCGGGATCGTGGTTGGCCCCTGCAACAGCCGCCGCCCACGTGCACGTCCACGCCGACAACGCGCTGCGCGGGCAGACCGCCCTGATCACCTTCCAGGTGCCCAATGAGTCCGAAACAGGCTCCCCCACAACACAAGTCACGATCACCCTGCCCGACGTCGCGTCGGCGAGCACCGACGTGATGCCCGGCTGGACGGCCGCCCTGGATCGTGATGCCGGCAGCGGCAAGTACCGGTCGGTGACGTTCACCGCATCTCCCGACGCGGGGATCGGCGCGGCCCAGTTCGAGCTGTTCACGGTGTCGGTCAAGCTGCCCGACGCCGACTCGGTGATGTTCCCCGTGACGCAGACCTACGCCGACGGCGCGGTCGTGCACTGGGATCAGCCGCCGCTGCCCAATGGCGAGGAGCCCGAGTACCCCGCGCCGCTATTGACGCTGACAGCCGGCCCCCCGCCCGCCAAGGAACACCATGCGGCACCGGCGGCCCCACCGCCGACCACCACACCCTCGGTCAGCACCGCCCCCCCGACCGAAGAACACGCCCAGCCCACCGCGGGCCCCGACAACACCGCGCGCGCCCTGGCCGGCGGTGCGCTCCTGGTGGCCGCAATCGGCGTCGGTGTCGCGTTGGCGCGCCGCCGGACATGAGCGTGCTGCGGCGGTTGGTCGCCATGGCACTGTTGCTCACCGCGATGGCCATGGGCGGCACCGCGGTGGCGTGGGCGCACGCCGTGCGGGTGGCGGCGGACCCCGCACCGGATACCGTGCTGACCACCGCGCCGAGCCGGGTCAGCGCGACCTTCAACGAACAGCTGCAGACCGAGTTCGCCGCGATGACCGTGGTGGGACCCGACGGCAATCTGTGGTCGGACGGCGACCCGCAGGTTCAGGGCGCGGCCGTCAGCGTCGGGGTACGCCCGCTCGGCCCGGCCGGCCCCTACACCGTGAATTACCGTGTGACCTCGGCCGATGGCCACGTGGTGGCCGGCTCGTGGACGTTCACCGTGTCAGTCGCGGGCAGCGGCACACCTGGTCCATCGGCCTCGGCGTCGACACCGAGCCACGACCGGGGACTGCCGGTGTGGCCGTTCGTCGTCGGCGCAGGCGCCGTCATCGCGGTCGGGGTGCTCTGGTCGAGGCTTCGCCGGTAGCGACCCTGGCATGATGGGTGCCACTGTCGGCGACGAGAACGCAAAGGAGCGCACCTGATGGCAGACGCGCAAGACCGGCCCGACGAGGGCCGCGACGCCACGCCGCCGGGGCCGCCACCTCCGGAGAAAGCCCCTGCCAAGAAGGCACCCGCCAAGAAAGCTCCGGCCAAGAAGGCCGTGAAGAAGGCACCCGCCAAGAAGGCACCGGCCAAGGCCGCCGATGCCGCCAAGAAGGCACCGGCGAAGAAGGCACCCGCCAAGAAGGTGGCGCCGCCACCGGCCGACCCTCCCGCCGAGCCCGCTGCGCTGGCCGCAGGCAACGGCTCCCCACCGGTGGCCGAGGGCGCCCGCGCCGCGGCGGCCAGCGCGAAGGCGTCGGTCGAGCGG